>CAZINF010000013.1:1545-4244 GCA_964540555.1 uncultured Syntrophus sp.
TTATCCCGCCTTTTCACAGCGGATGGTCACGATGCCGTTGTTGCAGGTCACCTTGATCCTGTCTTTGGCTGGGGAATGACTGAGGAGGACCTCTTTCCGGTACTTCTTCGCCCCCTTTTCGGCCGAGATCGTCAGGACATCATCCCGGACATCGATTTTGATATCATCCGGCCCCACGCCGGGCATTTCCGCGATCAGGGTGGCGGCGTCCTTGTCTTCGAAGACATCAATGAGGGGTTCATGGATCTCCTGGACCACCGCCTCGCCGGTTTTCTTGTCCTTACGGATATTGCCGAAGGGCTCCACTTTGATGGCATCATCCTTACCCCCGAGGCCTGTTTTCAGGCTGAAACCATAGACCCCCTTGACGCCGCCTTCCTTGGAGGGGAAGGTAAATTCTCCCTTTTTAGTGACGGTTTCCCCTTTCTCCGAGATCTCGCTGAGCCTTTCGGCGATGTCAGTCAAACCGCTGAGAATACGGCTGAAACGGTTCTCGCCCCCCGCCTTTTCCCCGGCGCGCCCTTTTCCCCCGGTATCCTGGTTTGAGTCCTTCCGCCGGGAAAGCCGCTCCCCCGCTTCGGCCAAATCACCTAAATTATTTATAAAACCCGTCAAGCTGCCCAAAATTCCGCCCCCGATGTCTTCCCGGCCCTCATCCGGCTTCTTGCCGGTAGTCTTACGTTTTGTCGTCATTATTCCCTCCGTTCTGTTGAATGCCAAATTTTTTTACCTTCGTATGGACAGTTTTGTAATCCACCCGCAGCAACCTTGCCGCCTTGGCCTTGTTTCCCCCTGTGAAGCGCAGGACTTCTTTCAATACCTCCCTTTCCACGGCAAGGACGCTCTCCTGGACAATTTCACTGAGTGATGCATTTTGCCAGGGCGTCCCTTGAACCTTCGGGGAAAAGGCAAGTCCGGGCGCCTCAGCCCGCTTGATGCTGAGATCCTGTTCGGTGATCTCATCCCTGGCTACCAGGGTGGCCCGCCGGATCACCGATCGGAGCTGGCGGACATTTCCCGGCCAATCGTAAGACATCAACGTCTCCCTCGCTGCGTCGGTAAGGCCGGTGATCATCTTGTTCAGCTCGATGTTGGCTAGATCCAGAAAACGTTTGGCCAGATAGAGGATATCTTCTTTGCGCTCTCTGAGGGCCGGCACACAGATGGTAAATTCACTCAGGCGGTAATAGAGATCCTTTCTGAATGCGCCGTTCGACGCCATCTCCTGAAGATCCTGGTTGGCGGCCACGATGAGCCGGATATCAACAGGTATGGGCTTGTTTCCTCCCACCCGATAGAGCTTCCGGTCCTGGATGGCCCGGAGAACCTTCGCCTGGGAGCCGAGAGGCATGTTCCCGATCTCATCCATGAAAAGGGCGCCGCCGTGGGCCGATTCAAATTTGCCCGCCTTTTGACGGTCCGCCCCGGTAAACGATCCCTTTTCATGACCAAACAGTTCGCTCTCCAGGAGGTTCTCCGGGATGGCCCCGCAATCCACCGCCACAAAAGGCGCTTCCGCCCGTCCGCTGTCCCCGTGAATCGCCCTCGCGACAAGTTCTTTGCCCGAACCCGTTTCGCCCATGATGATCACAGAGAAATCTGATTTCGCTACCCGGTGGACATCGGCCGCGAGGCGGGCTATCTTGTCGCTTGGTCCCATACTCTCGATAAGACCGAAGTTTCCTTTGTAACGCTCATTTAGGGATTTGAGGTCTCTTCGTAATTTCCCTTCCGCCAGAGCCCGGCTGGTAATCCAGACGACCTCGTTATTGTCGAAAGGCTTGGCAAGATAATCGTAGGCCCCTTCCTTCATCGCTTCAACAGCTTGGCGAGTATCCGCATACGCCGTAACCAGCACTACTGGAAGATCGTCGTCGATCGCCTTGATTTTTTTGAGGACATCCATGCCGCTGAGGCCCGGCATGCGTACATCCAACAGCACGGCGTCCGAGGTGTCAAAACAGATTTTCTCCATGGCCTGCTCGCCATCCGAGGCCGTGATGACCTCGAAACCTTCCTTTTCCAGGATGCGGCTCAGGATCTTCCGGATTTCTTCTTCATCATCGACGACCAGGACGCGGGGGATATGCTCAGCCATCTTGTTTATTCCTTTTACGCGAAGTCGTCAGAGGCCGGTTCAGGGGATAATGAACATGAATATCTCCCGGCAGCAGGCCGGCTATGTTGTGCAGCAGGCCCAGAAAAAGGACGCCCGTCTCCCCCGCTTGCAGGGTCTGGTCGATCCTTGCCGCTATAAATTCATCCCGTTTTTTGAGGAGAAGGTCGCTTGCCGCTTTCTGCCTAACTTCGATCGCTATAGCGTCTTTGATATCCCCGGTTTCGAGAATCTTTTTGATCAGATGATACTCTTCGATCAGCAGTTCCGCGGATTCCGTCCCCATGACCGTCGCCCCTTTTTCCATCAGGCGGACCAGGATCTGGTGATTCGGGCTCCCCTTCTTTGCCAGTTCCGTAACAATATCCAACTCCTTGCCGCAAACGGGCAGGCCATCCTGGTAAACGCGGGTTTGAGCATAAGAAAGGGTAAGTTTATTGAGAATGTTTTCCACATCCAACCAGAAACGTTTGACAAGATTGACCTTCCGCCGCCAGACCCGCTCGCCGAGCTTCTGAAGGGTGACCTTTCTGATGGACTCGCTCAGTGCCCCCATATCCGATTGGCTATGAACAATGGGGAA
>CAZINF010000013.1:4344-39382 GCA_964540555.1 uncultured Syntrophus sp.
TTCTGATGGACTCGCTCAGTGCCCCCATATCCGATTGGCTATGAACAATGGGGAAATACAAAAGGGTGCGTGATGTCATGGATTCTCCAATCAGGCCAGGGAGTATGGAATCGTTTCTATGGAAAATTTTCCATACTTATACGAAACCCGTTCCGGAATGTCAATCAAGTATGTTCCGGAATGCATCGGCATGATTTAATGCTTAGAACCGGTCCTTATCGTCGCTTATAAGCTAAGCCCCGCATGACGACTCCCCGATATACTGCATGAACCATACTTTTTACGATTTCATGAGTGGTCAATCGGCAATTCAACGATAAAGGACGCCCCCCCCATGTCATTGTTTTCCGCGTGAATCGTTCCGCCATGCTCCTGGAGGATGCCTTTAGAGACGGACAAACCCAATCCCGTGCCTTTTCCCGGATCTTTGGTGGTAAAGAACGGCTCAAAAATCCGGTTCAGGTTTCCTGCCGGAATGCCCCGGCCGTTGTTGGCGACTGTCAAAGCAATAGAATGCTCTTTCGAGGAATCCTCCGGATGATGAACGGTAATGATCAGTCGTTTTACCTGGTTGCCCGTCATCGCCTCGCAGGCGTTGAGGATAAGATTGACCATCACCTTCACCAGCCTGTCTCTTTCCATTTTTATAGGGATGACCTCCGACGGGGGATCGTACTCGACCTGGACATCATCCTCTTTCCTCCTGCGGTCCGTCATTTGCAGACCCAATTCGATAACAAGGCGGAGGTCGCCGCCAACAAGCACCCTTGGCCTTTTGGAGGAGGATTGAAGCAAATCATGGGTGATCTTTACAATTCTCTGAAGCTGTTCCCGGCTCACCCGCACGTTTTCCCTGGCTGGTTCCGTAAGGTTTTCTTCTTCCAGAAACTGGAGTCGTGAGGAGATGATGCTGGCGGGATTGAGGATTTCATGGGCGACGCCGATGGCCAGGCGTCCGACGGCCGCGTCTTTTTCGAACTGAATCAGCATGTCACTTGTTTCCTGCAACTGCTGCAAGGTCTCAACAACTTCCTTTTCCGCCCGCTTGCGCGCGGTGATGTCCTGATATATTACCTGAAACTGTCTTTCACCATTCCAGAGTACGTCGTTGTGGAAGACCTGGAGATGGCAGATTTCACCATTTTCCCTTACGATGCTTAATTCATATTCGGACGGCCCATCATCCCCTTTTCTTTTTCTCCTGTTTATCTTAAACTCTTTATCGCTCTGCGGTGTATAGCGATTCTTTATAGGGGTCGTTCTCAGTTCCTCAACGCTGTCGTAGCCATAGATATCCAGAATAGCCCGGTTGGCATAAATGATCTCACCTTCTATGGTCACGATGCACACACCCAGCAGCGAGTCTTCCAGAGAACGGCGGAAGTTCTCTTCCCTTCGGTGCAACATCTCATCCAATCGCTTGCGGTTGATGATGTCCGTCCGCAGTTCCTTGTTCTGCATCTCCATCCGGATCTGGTGCACCCGCAGCTCGTGGAGCGTCTGTCGCACTTCGTCAGGGGACAGCGTCTCCACGTTTTCTGGCATCCGGGCGGCTTTTCCCCGGGCGACCTCTTCCGCCCGCTTGCGCAAAACGGCGGAATCACCCTGTCTTGTTTTCTTTGCGGTTATCACGGCGCCTTTCCGCCTCATAGACTCTCCTTCTTAGGACTCCTGTTCTTTTATTCCGCTGATCCGCAGAGCTTCCAGCTCTCGCGAGGGAAGATTCATACGCTTGCCCAACTGCATTGCCATGGAAGAGACGCGTTTGGCGCTCTCTTAATTTCGTAAGGTGGCCAATGGTTTATCTGCCTACCGATCACCGTTCTGCGTGGGCATCATAAAACTATGCCTACCTGATATATTTGTCAGGTGTCAAGCAGAAAACAGAAAAAAAGATCTCAGCCGTTCTCATTATCATTGCCGCTATCGTCCTCCTCACCCCAGGGGTTCGCCTGTTGGGTAAAAAGGCGGGTAAGGATGAGGGGGGGTAATTTTCCCACCAAGCCGATCACACTTCAGATACCCTACCCGGCCGGAGGCAGCACGGATGTCGGAGGTCGTATCGTGGCGACCATCTGCTCCCCGCGGTGAAGATGACCTTCCGGAGACAGGAAGGAAGAATCCGTAGGACCGCTCAAACCTCTCTGCGTACCCCTGGATAAAGGATTCAAGATGATCCTCGGCGGAATGATAATCATCGTCCAGCCGGAGAACAATATCAAACGCTACTGTCAATGCAGCTCCGCAAAGAGATGGAATGTTGAAATATTTTGTGTAGAAATTACAGATACTTAGTTTTTGTTGGCATTTCGGTTGATGGCCTGCTATAATGCTGAAAAAATTAGTATCGTTGAAAGAGAAGCAGATCAATGGTGAAGAAATTTCCCGAGCAGATTGCAAAAATCCTGGCCGAAACGAAGGGAGAACTCAGCGGTCTCTATCCAGGTCGTCTGAAAGGAATTATCCTGTTCGGCTCGTATGCTCGAGGGGATTATGCGACAGGTTCGGACATCGACCTGCTTATACTCCTGGACAATATCGCCGATCCGACTGCCGAGAGGGAACGCTATTTCCCTACCATCTGCAACCTTTCCCTGAAATATGACACGGTGGTGTCGGTTGTTCCGATGGACTATGAGACCTACCTTAACACGAAAACGCCGTTGATCCTGAACGCCAGGAAGGAAGGGATCAGGATATGACGGAAACAGTCCGCGGACTTCTGAACAAGGCGGCGGAGAGCATCGGTGCGGCGAATGTTCTGCTTGCGGATGGCTATTTCGATTTTGCCGCAAGCCGGGCTTATTATGCCATGTTCTATGCGGTAGAGGCTTTGATGCTCGATCTGGATCTCTCCTTTTCGAAACATTCGGCGATCATTGCCGCCTTTGGCAAGGAGTTTGTTAAGACCGGCATGTTCGACAGCCGTTTCCATCGTTACATCCTCAATGCCTTCGATCTCAGAAATACCGGCGATTACGGTATTATCCATGCGGTCAGTGCGGAGAATGCCTCACAGACCATCGCGGAGGCCGGCGAACTGTTGGCCGAGATTGAAAGATATCTTGCCTTCCGGTGAGGACTCAAATTCAGCGCATCATTGTGAGCGCCTTGGCGAAGAAGTCCCTGTCGCCAAAATTGCCGGATTTCAGCGCCAGCAGCAGAGGCTTGGCCCCGAGCGTCTGAGTGACCGGAACGCCCGGTGCGATCGGAGGGCCGATTTTAATCGCCTTGACGCCGAGCGCCTGGACGACGGCGCCCGAGGTTTCGCCGCCGGCGACGATAAAATGGGTGACCCCCAGTGTCGCCGCCGCGCGGGCGATTTCGGCGAACGCCTGTTCTACCAGAGTCCCGGCCCTTTCGCTGCCGAGTTCCTCCTGGCACCGCCTGACCGCCTCGGGGTGATCGGTCGCATAAATCATTAACGAACCCTGATGGCGATGGGTTTCAAACCACAGCATCACCTGTTCGGATGTCTGCGATCCCTGGTGCAGCGCCAGAGGGTCAAGTTTCAAAGCGGGATGCCCTGCCTTGAAGACGGCCACTTGCTCCAATGTGGCGTTGGAGCAACTCCCCGAAAGGATCAGGGCGTCTCCTTCGACCCGGTCGAGCCGCGCCGGGTGCGGCGCTCTGGCAAACAGGCCTTTTTTTTCAAAATTGTCGGCCAATCCGATGGCCAGACCCGATCCGCCCGTCAATAGTTTCAGATCGCTGCTGGCATGTCCTATCTCTATCAGGTCTCTGTTAGAAAGCGCGTCTACGACGGCATAACGATGGGATGCGGCCAGTTCGGCACACTTTTTTTGAATGGCTTCAGCCCCCAGGGATACCGTAGTGTGATCGACCAGGCCGACTTTTCCTTTCGTCTGACGACCAAGCACCCGGACCAGGTTGGCATCGTTCATGGGCGTCAAAGGATGGTGCTGCATTCCGCTTTCATTAAGCAATACGCCGTTGACGAAAAGATAACCGTTGTAAACGGTGCGCCCGTTCACGGGCAATGCAGGACAGGCGATGGTAAAACTCTCGCCGAGCGCGTCGAGGAGGGCATCGGCGACCGGTCCGATATTGCCCTTCTCGGTGGAGTCGAATGTGGAGCAATATTTGAAGTAATATTGCCTGCAATCATAAGACTGCAACCACTCCAACGCGCGAAGCGAATCGGCGACAGCGGCTTTGGGTTCCTGTGTGCGGGACTTAAGCGATATGACCGCCGCATCCACATCCGCAAGATCATATTTCTCTTCCGGAAGGCCGGTGAACTGGATCGTGCGCATTCCCGAGGCAACCAGGAAACCGGCCAGGTCCGTCGATCCGGTAAAATCATCCCCGATGCAGCCTAAAAGAACGGACATCGCTTACCCCCATTTGAGGGATCTATGATCTTTTCATCCTATACTGGGTCAAGGCGCTTTCGTAAACGCGCCTGATCGCCACGCCGTGTTCGGTCGCGGCTCGCTTGCAGTCTTCGTACTCGGGGGAGGCCTGGATCTCACTGCCGTTTCTCTGGCCGATCTTGATCCGGACCGCGCCGAACTCCGTGACGACCTCCTCCCAGCGGCGATCCAGGCAGATGCGTTCCCACCGGGATATCCGGATCCCGAACGTCGAGGTCTCGGCCAGGACGACGGCGGCGATCGACTCCGCCAATTCGGAATCGCAGATGACCGACAGAAGCGTTCCCGGACGGTTCTTTTTCATCTGGATCGGGCTCATGTAAACGTCGAGCGCCCCCGCGGCGAAAAGCCGCTCCATGGCGGTTTCGTAAAACTGGGGGTTGAGGTCATCGATGTTCGTCTCGATGACCGTGATGCACCCGGAGCCGGGCGACGCGGCGGACTCCTCTCCGATGATCACCCGGAGGGCGTTCGGGATGCCGAAATCGCTCTTGCCGGCGCCATAGCCGATGCTCTCTATGGTCATCGCGGGAAGCGGTCCGAATCCCGAGGCGATCTCGGCAATGATCGCCGCCCCGGTCGGCGTGACCAGCTCCCCTTCAATATCGAGTTTTCGCCAGGGGACGCCGCGCAGGATCTCGGCGGTGGCCGGCGCGGGCAGCGGGAAGATGCCGTGAGAGCCTTTCACATAGCCGTGGAAGGTGGGCATTGGACTGGAAACGACCTTCGGCGAGCCGAGCATTTCGAGGCAGATAGCCGTGCCGACGATGTCGACGATGGCGTCCACCGCCCCCACCTCGTGAAAATGGACTTCTTCCGGAGGGCGCCCGTGAACCAGGCCTTCGGCCGCCGCGAGTCTTCGGAAAATGCGTTCGGACGTCTGCTTTACAGGATCGGAGAGGGGGGCCCCGCGGATCGTCTCCAGAATCTCCTTCAGCTGTCGGTGATGTCCGTGATGGGGTTCATCGAGGATCACGCGGACGTCCGTTGCTTCGATGTATCCGGCGATCCGCCTGCCGACTTCGAGTCTATAGCCCCCCACGCCAAGGGCGGCGAGACCATCCCTGAGCCGGTCCCGGTCAGCCCCTGCGCCGATGAGCGCCCCGAGCGTCATGTCGCCGCTGATACCCGCGAAACAGTCAAAATAGGCGATTTTCATCGGTGATACTCCCCCAAAAAATCCATAAAACTACCCGTTTGGGGCGGCTTCGTAAAAAGCTCCAGAGACAAGGCGCCCGCGGGGACGGATTTGAAATCCGTCCCCATTCATGGGCGTACTTTTCGTACGTCGCAATGACGAAGGAGGAAGCGCAACGCAGCATATGGAGCTTTTTACGAAGCCGTCATCGGTTCACCAGGTGGGCGAAGTATCCGGCCCCAAAGCCATTGTCGATGTTCATGACGGCAACTCCGGCGGCGCACGAATTCAACATCGCCAAGAGTGCGGCGAGCCCTCCGAAGCTCGCGCCGTAGCCGATGCTCGTCGGAACGGCAATCACCGGGCAGGAGACCATCCCCCCGACGACGCTTGGAAGCGCCCCTTCCATACCGGCTGCGACGATCAGGACGTTCGCCCCCATGATCCTCTCCTTCTGATCGAGCAGCCGGTGCAGGCCGGCCACCCCGATGTCGTAAGAGCGTTCCACACGGCTCCCCATCGACTCCGCTGTGATCGCGGCCTCCTCCGCCACGGGTATATCCGCGGTCCCTGCGCAGAGCACCATCACGTACTTTTTATGACGGGCGGCCTTTACACTCTTTACCCCCGGCCGGTCGACCACCAGAAGGCGCGCCTCCCGGTGGTAGGTGCAGCCCGCGACCGTTTCGGCGATTCGCTCGGCGACATCGGGTCCGACGCGGGTTGCGAGGACCTTCATGTGGTGTTTGGCGAGCCGTTTGACGATCTCAACGGACTGCTCGCAGGTCTTCCCCTGGCAAAAGACCACCTCCGGGAAGCCGGTGCGGATGCTGCGGTGCAGATCGAGTTTCGCGCACCCGACATCCTCGTAGGGAAGGGTTCGCAGGTTGTGGAGCGCTTGTTCGACGGGCAGGTCGCCCGATTTCACCTTTTCGAGAAGTCTCTTGAGCGCTTTGCGGTCCATCTATTCCTTCCTTTCCCTATCGAGAACGGCGTTCATGCTCCCCATCCGGTAGCCGCCCAGGTCCAGCGTGGTATAAAGATACTCCAATTCCTTGAACTTCTCCGTTACCTGTCTTCTGATTTCAGGTGATGCGAGGCGCGTGATTTCCTCGGGCTCGACTTCGATTCGCGCGATCGTTCCGTGGTGTCGAACCCTCACCTGCCTGAATCCCAGCTCTTTGAGGAACCGCTCCGCCTCATCGAGACGGCGGAGAATATCGGGCTCAATCCTGGTGCCGTAAGGGATCCGCGATGAGAGGCAGGCGAAGGATGGCTTATCCCAGGTCGGCAGACCCATCCGGCGGGAGATCTCCCTGATCTCTTTCTTGGTAAAGCCGGCCTCGCGAAGCGGGCTTCTGACTCCGAGTTCCGCGGCGGCACGGCTGCCCGGCCGGAAGTCGTCGAGATCGTCGACATTCGCGCCGTCGGCGACCCACGGTATGCCGTGTTCCTTGCCGATATCGATAAGCCTGCCGAAGAGCTCCGTCTTGCAGAAGAAGCACCGGTCGGGGGTATTGGCCGCGAACGCTTCGTTTTTGAGCTCGTCGGTGTCTATACGGATCACCGCGAGCCCTAACTTGCCGGCTATTGTCAGGGCTTCCTCAACTTCCGACGCGGGGTAGGTTTCCGAAGACGCCAGTACGCATAACGAGCGGTCCCCCAGGACCTCCGAAGCCACAGCCGCCAGAAACGTACTGTCGACGCCGCCGGAGTAACCGATCACCGCGCCGCCCATCTCCTTGAGCGACAAGTGAAGCCGCTCCAGTTTACACTCGATAGTTTCCATGAGACCTTTCTTAAAATGAAATCGATACGCACCGGTGTGATGTGAGGCTAAGAAAAAAGGTCTGGTAAGTCAAGGAGATTTTATCACAGATTCTGTGGAATGGTCCTGTGTAATGGTCTTGACATACGAGGTCAGCCTTCATATACTCACCCGCCTGTATGATTTTTTAAAGGAGGATGGGATGAACGGACGAATGCGGATTCGGTTTCTTTTGTCACTGCTCGTGTTCGGTTCCTTGCTGCTGCCCTGGAGCGCGCTGGCCGGCCAGGCCAGGAATATCATCCTTCTGATCGGGGATGGAATGGGGCCGAGCCAGTTCGGCGCGGCCTGGCTGTACAGCAACAGGATCCTCGGCAAGGAGCTCCGCATGGTGGAGGTGATGAAGGACGGATGGACGGCGTATCTTGTCAATGACACGGCGGACGCTATCGTCACCGAGTCGGCCGCCGCAGCCACCCAGATTGCCTGCGGGGTGAAAGTGCCGGCGCGCGCGGTCGGGATGGGGGCCGACGGGAAAACCCCCTGCACCACGATTCTCGAGATGGCCAAAGCGGGCGGCAAGGTCACGGGATTGGTGACGACTTCGGGCATTACCGATGCGACCCCCGCCTCATTCGCGGCGCACGTCACGCACCGGTCCGACGAGGCGTCGGTGGCGGCGCAGGAGCTCCAGCTCGGGGTGGATGTATTGATGGGCGGTCGGAAGCAGTTCTTCCTGCCCGAAACGTCGGCGGGCGGCAAGCGGAAAGACGGCAGAAACCTCCTGGAGGAGGCCCGGGCGGCCGGTTACGCCGTCGTGGGCACGGCCGGCGAACTGAAGCAGGCGCAAAGCGGCAAGATCCTTGGACTCTTCAATATGGGCAACATGTCCTTCGAGATCGACCGGGGAAAGACCCAGGAACCGAGCCTGGCCGAGATGACGGTGAAGGCCCTCCAGATCCTGTCTCAGGGCCCGAAAGGCTTTTTCGCCATGATCGAAGGCGGCCGGATCGACCATGCATCGCATCGAAACGATGCCGCCGCAACGATCAAAGACACGCTGGCCTTTGACGACGCTGTGGGGGTCGCCCTTGATTTCGCGCGACGGAATCCCGACACCCTTCTGATCGTCACGGCCGATCACGAGACCAGCGGGATGGCCCTCATCGGCCACAGCAAGGACAGCAAGGAGTATGTGGGGATCGATCTCAAGGCGATCCAGAAGATCCAGCTCTCCTTCGATCCCCTCATCGAAATGATCGGCAAGAACCCGACACCCGAAAAGGTCAAGGAGGTCGTGAAGCAGCATCTTACAATCGAGCTGAACGACGATGAGGCCAGGGCGGTGGCCAATGACAGCATCCGGAAACTCGACCCTGCGAACTACAGCTATGCCACGTCCCACTCCCTGGCTTTCGTCCTGAGGCCCTATCTCCGGGTCGGTTGGGCCAGCCAGACGCACACGGCCTCGCCGCTGTTCGCCTTTGGAACGGGGCCCGGCTCAGAGCGGATCAGGGGGTTTCTCCACAACACAGAACTCTTCACCATCATGAGGGCGGCGATGGATTGATCCGACGGGGCGCTTCACATGAGATACTCTGCAAGATTGATGTCGTACATATTTGAATCAAGCCGCTTGATGATGCTTTTTTTAAACCGCCCGTCTGGGGTCTTTTCAGAAAGGTCGACAAGGGTGTTCTTTTTCACGCCGTTGCCGTCGACAATGACGCGAACCTTTGGTCTGTCAATGAATTCGGGGTTTCCTTCACATACAAGACCAAGTTCTTTTGAATCCGTGAATACGAGAGTGCCTATTGGAAAAACACCGACCATCATGATGAAAAAATTCAATATGGCGGGGGCTATTTTTGAACCGCTGTCCTTGATAAGAAGACCCAGCGCCATATCGGGCGGCATTGCCTTTTTCCGGTAAACCCGTGCCGAAGTCATGGCATCGTACCGGTCTGCAATGCTGATGATATCGGAATATATATCCAGTGCGAAAGACATTTTTACTCTCGGATAGCCCGAGCAGTCAAAATTCAAGTGGTGTTCAAAAGCAGATATTGCAGAGCGTATGGTCACGGCATCCAAGTCCTTGAATTTAAGCAGCGCCTTTACACCAAAGGTCGAATGTGTCTTGACAAGAGCAAACTCTTCATCCGAGAATGATGAGGTTTTGTTTAAAAGCTCGCTGGGCAACTCTGTTTTTCCCGTATCATGAAAGAAAGCCACAATGCCCAGCTCGGTAAGCTCCTGTTTACTCAGTCCAAGTCTTTGTCCTAACGCGAGAGCCAATATGCTTACATTGACCGAATGATGATAGGTGTATTCATCGTAATTTTTTATGGCGGTCATGCCAAGCAGGAACTGCTCATCTTCAGATATAAAGTCAACAAGAGATTGCACAATACGTCTTGTTTTTTTGATGCTCACAGTCTCTTTCGTTTTGATCTTATCCATGACGCCTTTTGACAATGAGACCGCACTGAAATAGGTTTTCTTGATCGCCCTTCTTACCTGTTCCGTTCCGGAAGCAGTCCCTTTTTTCCCGGTCTTTAATGTTTCCACATCCAGCCCGGCAAGATCGGAAACAGCATCATGAATGATTTCAAAGGGGGTTTCAGAATTTCCTGCGGCAATAAAGGCGTCGAGGAATGTTTTTATATCCTCCAGGGCGATGTGGTCTTTGAATATAACCGATCCAAGGTTTCGCTCTTTAAATTTCGCGGCAAGCGAATCGAAATGCAGGTGATACTTTAAAGGGTATTTGATCCTGGCATTATTTTCGAAAAAAAAGTCTCCTATCAGGTCTATGCGAAATGAATCGGAATCCGAAACCGCTTCATTAATATGCGAGACAATCTTTTCCATCTGGCTCTTCACTGCATCATTACTGCTATCGTGCAGCTCAGCCGTTCGCAGCATTATCGCCAGACTATTGATGATGTCCGTTGAAAAACTCTGTGTGTCGTCTTTTTCAGGCACGTTCTCTTGCTAAGCTCCTTATCGCATTTTTAATATTTTCTCTTAAAAGGGGATCGCTCGAGCTCTCATATTTTTTCAGTAAGGGGAGATATTCGCTGTTGCCGATTCTGCCCAACCCATATGCGGCGCATGCCATGTTTTCATAAAGTTTTTTCCTGCTAAAGTATGATTTTAATTTAAGGAAGCCGGAAAAAAACTCTGCGACATCGTTTTCTTTCCATAAGGTTAACACCTCAAAAAAACACTTCTTTTCCTCATAGTTCTTATTAATGAATGCCTTGTTTTCTTTGATGTGCTGGATAAGGATCTGTTTGGCTTTTTCGTCACGGAGATGCCCGAGAGCCCTGACTGCAGAAATTCTTACCTGCTGTTCCTCGTCGTTGAGGTTCTCTTCCAGGAAAGATATTGCCTGTGAAACCTTCAAGTCTCCCATTGTTTTTATAACTTCCGTCTTTACCCGCATATCCGCGTGTCTGGCTTTCGTTATCAGCTGATAAGCGGCATCGATATCACCTATCTGTTTGATAATAAGAACGAGATTTCTTGCCAGGTACCATCGCTTATCGGCCAATCCGTCTAAAAGAACCTTTATATCTTTGCGACCTATTTCGGTAAGCACATGCATCACCATATTCCTGGTCGCCTGATTCTTCGATTCTCCGAGCAGCTCAATAAAAGATTGTATAGCATTTTTATCGAGGTAGGCCGCAAATTCATTTAAGGTGTCTTCGTCAATATCTGCACGACTATCAATAAGGGGACCTATGGCTCTTACGATATGAGGCGATCCTGCATGAGACACCACTTCTTTTAATGACTCCTTTATTTCACCCCGGATCTCTTCATCGTCCAATGACATATGTATTTTCTTAAGGATATCGATCAGGTTTTCCATATTGCCAGTATTGACCGAGTATTCGATCAGGGATTTCATTATTGACGTAATTTCAGTGCGTTCCTCTATATCTTTGGCCTGCCAGTACAGTTCAAAGACGATATTGCTGATTTTATACAGCTTAATTTCGGAATCTCTTTCGAGTAGTATCCTTACATCCTCAAAGTCCGATTCCGATGGAGATACTACTTCAATGGGCTTTACGTCCTCTGCTGTAAATGCGTCTTTGTATGCGGCCATGATTCTATCCTGAGGCGTGATCTGTTCCAGGACTTTTTGCGTGGCCTTTGACTCATAACCGTCATCTTCCGAGAAAACACCCTCGTCAACCACATGCTTGATGTTCCGAAAATCCCTATCCCACAACAGGGAAACGATGTCATGGTCAAGAAGCTCTTTTTCGTCCCGGGAGATGATGTTGAGAAATTCTTCAAGTTCTTCTTTGGCCACGTCTTTCTTAAAGGTCAGCTCTCTCAGGCCTTCTTTAAAAAACAGGAAAGCAAAATTTTCATACTGCTCATGGCTGCTATAAACCTGCTCATTGTTGTAAAGCAATGACTGCGGTTCTATTTGCAGGACAATGTCTCCTGTCTGTTGAAAGATGTCGGTCACTTTTGTAAACAGGGTATCGATCGCTTTACTATACATCGGATTATTTTTTTGATATAGTTTAGCCATCTTTTTTGCGCTGAGGAGGGCTTGCAGAAAATCATTTATTAAATTCGTCTCTTTCATCGGTTGCCTTTGCCACAAAACGCGCTATTCGGTGATGACTTTATTAGACAGAGAACACCCTTTCGCAAAAAAGAGCATGTCCTTATAACACGCGAGTAATTTAGAGCACAAGCGAGAATAAAACAAGCGGAAGAATTTACTTTGTAAGAATTTACTTGACAAAAATATCCAAAAATATTTAAGTCCCCATAGTCAAGCGGCTGACGTTTGAGCCTTTGCATTATCTGTATAATTCATTGCCTACATAGATTATCCTATGCGAAAAAAGCGCGGCGAAATCCTCATAGAATTAGGCCTTATCACTGAGCAGCAGCTTCAGTATGCCCTGTTGACCCAAAAAACGAAGAAGGCCAAAATTGAGGAAATTCTTGTGGGGTTGGGCTTTGTCACAAAGAAGCAGATTGTGGATGCACTGGCCAGAAGACTGAAACTCCCGATTATTACCTGTAAAGATCTTGTCATATCCGATGAGCTGTTAAAACTTGTGCCAAAAGAGTTTGCAAGAAAACAACTTGTCCTGCCTATTGAAAAAAAGGATCACACGCTTGTCGTTGCCATGTCCGATCCTCTGGATTACGGGACAATAGACCATATTGCTTTCATGACAAAACTGAGGATTTCTCCGGTTATTTCCTATGAATGGGAAATCATCAAAGCAATAGAACAGGCCTACGGAGGCAAGGAGGTTCCGGGTGTTCCTTCACAGGCCCTTTCTGTAAAAAAGATAGATTATACCGAAAAGGAGGAGAAAAGAGAGGGGGAAGAGGGAGGGATAGCGCAGGAGCAGGATGAAGAATATCCGGTTGTAAAGCTGGTGGAAAAAATTATATCAGACGCTATCGCGGCCCGCACCAGCGATATTCATATCGAGCCATGGGAAAAACATAGTCATGTGAGGTACAGAATTGACGGCGTACTGCGCATTGTGCTCACGTATGAAAAAAAACTGCACGACGGCGTTGTATCGAGAATAAAAATATTATCAGGGCTCGACATAACAAAAAAGTATCTTCCGCAGGACGGATCCACCCATATCTCTTCCGGAGATAAAGAAGTGGATCTGAGGATCTCGACCCTTCCAGCCATTCATGGGGAAAAGATCGTCGTGAGACTGCTCGACAAGAGCGCCAACCTCATGCCTCTCGAAGATCTTGCAATGTCCGACAGTCTGAGAAACTCGCTCATAGAAATTTTTAAGCGACCGCAGGGTATGCTCATTGTGACGGGCCCGACAGGCAGCGGAAAAACAACAACCCTGTACGCCTGTCTCAACCAGCTCCGTTCAGAATCCACGAATATTGTGACAATCGAAGACCCTGTCGAATACAAGGTTGAGGGAATTACGCAGGTGCAGATCAATGAGGCGGTGGGACGCACATTTGCATCGGTTCTCCGCTCGGTGCTCCGTCAGGACCCCGATATTATCAAAGTGGGGGAGATAAGAGACAAAGAGACTGCCGAGATCGCCATGAGGGCATCGCTGACAGGGCATTTTGTTTTAACCACCCTGCACACAAACAGCACAATAGCTACCATCCCGCGGCTTATAGACATCGGGATTCCCACCTATCTTATCAGTTCTGCAATTACCGCGATCCTGGCTCAGAGGCTTGTAAGAAAAATATGTGAAAGCTGCAAGGTTGAATTGGAGGTGTCGGATGAAATGCGGAGGATTGCCGGGCATTATGGCGGCATAGAGATAGAGAAGCACTATATGGGCACGGGCTGCGCAAAATGTGCTAATACGGGATACTTTGGCAGGGTGCCCGTTTATGAGTATCTTCCTCTGACCAGCGCCTTCAGGAAGTTGCTGAATGATGACACGGATGAGGAAGATCTAAGGGGTGCAATCAAGCAAATGAAGGAAGTCGAATTTGTTTCAATGTTTGAGGGCGCCCTGGATAAGGTCAGGACGGGAATAACCACGTTTGAGGAAGTACTCGCTAAAGTTCCTGCCTAACAGGAAATCAACCCAGCACGCATCATATGTCTTGAGTTCTTCTCTCCCTTCCGGCCACCGCGAAGATCCGCTCGACCATGCCGTGCCGGACGCCGTAGATCCTCTCCTGCGTGCTGATCGAGAGCGTCGCGTTGTTGGGGACGATTTCCAGCCGGTCCCCGATCCGCAGCCGTTTTTCGGGAGCGATATCCGTTTCCATGTATTGCACGCACGCCGTCTCTGCAGAGATCCGTCCCGGCCAGAGATCCTCTCGGCCCTGCACCGAGCCGAAGCTCGGTTTCCCCTCCCGGAAGAATCCGGGCAGGTCTCGATACTGGATGAGCGAATCGGCACCGAAGATCTTGTAGCCCGCGTCGATCACGACATGACCCGGACCGGCGGCGCTCACCACGGTGCAGAGGACCGCTGCCGCACACGCCTCACGCGGGCTGACAAGCGCGCGGACGTGCCACATGTCGCCGATCGTACAGTGCCCCGGGTGGATCTCCGTGATCTCGGGGAACCGCTTCTCTTTCAACAGGGCGCACGTGGCCCGGAGCGTCGGCGAGGCCCCGACGGACACATGCGCTCCGGGGATCCCCTCCCTCGTCAGCAGCCTCGCCGTCTCCACCGCCATCGTGGCGGCATCGAGCGCCAGACGTTCCATCCCCTCCGGGGTCGGTTTCCCCCCCGACTCGTGCACGTAGATGCCCTCGAAGGCAATTCCCTTCAGACGGGAGAGCTGCTTTGCCATGTGCAATGCCGGTTCGCCCGGAAGAACGCCGAACCGATCTCCTCCCGTATTGACCTTGAGGAGCATGGGGATCGTCCTGCCGAGGGCGATCCCCATGCGGGAAATCCCTTCCGCCTGCTCCATCATGTCGGCCATCACCGTGATCTTCAACCCCGGTTTATCGAGGAGCCGCCGCAGGATGGCCAGTTTGTGATCGCCGTAGAACGGATGGGCGATGAGGATGTCGTCGATCCCCGCCTCGGCCATGCAGAGGGCCCGCTCGATCGCTCCGACTTCGATTCCGCAGGCGCCGGCGGCAATCTGCAGCTTCGCGATGTCCGGGCATTCGTGAATCTTTGTATGGGGCCTCAGCCTGACCCCCGCCTCCCGGGCGAGCCGGGACATCTCTGCGATGTTCGATTCCAGAACATCCATATAGACGATGACCACCGGGGTCTCGATGGCAGAAACGGGCATCCGTTTTTCGTTCATGATCTCCTCCTTGAAGATTGACGACCTCGTAAAGGGGACGGATTTGGGGGACGAAATGGGGACGGATTTGAAATCCGTCCCCTTACGCGCCCAAATCCTGATGCGCGTTGAAAGGATACGAAGAAAGGTTTCGGATGTCAACGAGATTCTATTTTTGTAATTAAGTCTTGCCTTTTTCCGGAGTGATCCATATGATCGCTGCCGAATGAGGGGACAGATTTGAAATCTGTCCCCAAATCTTTGACAGGAGGTTCGTACAATGGATTTACCAGACATGATACGTCTGCGTCAGACCTTTGACCGTACCAGAATTATGGATATCCCCGGCGCGGTACAGGCCGAATTGAAAAAACTCGCCCTGGAGAAACGGGTCAGGCCGGGGCAGAGGATCGCCCTGACCGGCGGCAGCCGCGGCATCGCCAACATCGCGCTGATTCTGAAGAGCGCCGCGGACTACGTGAAGTCCATCGGGGGCAGGCCGTTTGTTTTTCCCGCCATGGGGAGCCATGGCGGCGCAACGGCGGAGGGGCAGACGGCCATGCTAACCCATTATCAAGTGACCGAGGCCTTCACCGGCGCTCCCGTTCTCTCCTCCATGGACGCGGTGGAGATCTCCAGAACCCAGGACGGGGTTCCTGTGTTTATCGACAAGAACGCCTCCGAGGCGGACGGGATCATCGTTGTCAATCGGATCAAGCCCCACACCAAATTCAAGGCCCCCATCGAGAGCGGCCTGATGAAGATGATGGCCATTGGCATGGGCAAGCAAAAGGGCGCCGAGTATTACCACAAGGCGGCGATCCAATACACCTTTCCCAAGATCATCGTCGATGCGGGCAGGGAAGTTTTGAAAAAGGCCCCCATTCTCTGCGGTCTGGGGCTTGTAGAAAACGGGTACGATCAGACGGCGGTGATCGCCGCGCTTCTCCCGGAAGAGCTGGAGGAGAGGGAGAAAGAACTTCTCGTCCTGGCCAAAGAGATGATGCCCCGTCTTCCCTTCAATGAAATCGATCTGCTGATCATCGATGAGATGGGAAAGGACATCAGCGGCACGGGCATCGATCCGAATGTCACCGGGCGAAACCGCGATATCCTCGGCGTCTTCCCCCACCCCGTGAACGCCAGACGGCTCTTTGTGAGGGATTTAACTCCTTCCTCCAGCGGAAACGCCACGGGCATCGGCCTTGCGGATCTAACCACAAAAAGGCTGGTGGACAAGATAGACCGTTTATCTACCTACATGAACTGTATCACCGGCATCAGCTTTGAAAAAGCGGCGATCCCCATGCACTTTGAAACGGATCGGGAATGCATCCGGGTTGCCCTGGGGTCCGTCGGCCTGATCCCTCCGGAGAGGAGCCGTATCGTCCGCATCAAAAACACGCTCCAATTAGATGAAGTGGAGGTTTCTGAAATCTATAAGGATGAAATCCCCAACAGGCTGGATCTTGAGATTCTTGAGGGTCCCCATTCCCTGTCTTTTGACGCCCGGGGAAATCTCGTCCCGCTAATTGTCCATGGCGCCGACCGCAAAGGGGACAACTGACATAAAGGCAAGACGAGCGAGTCCTGAGGAATGAGGCGTTGGGGAGGGGGCTTGTTCCGGGAGAATCACATCCGGATGATGTAGCGGGCCAAGTTCTCCATGGCCGTATCATCGTCGGGCGAGATGCGGTTGCCGCAGAAGACGTGGAAGCCGGAATGCCGCCATGTTGAGAGCATCCGGATCATCTTTAACGAACTCGTCGAGCAAGCCGTTTACGCGTTTCTTGATTTCGGCGGACATCTCGATCTCGTCCGGCCATGGTCTTGCGTGGCCGTCCGCCGGGCCCTTTTTCGTCGCATCGATGATGATCCCCGCCTCCCTGATCGTCAGGTCCCGCGAATAGTCCGTGTTGTTGAAGACCTTCCACAGTAAGAGGGAGTCGTCCGCCAGGTCGATGTGCGCGTCGTAGAGGACGCAGACGCCTTGGGAAAGCCCCTCCCCGTCGATCCTGTCCATGTAATGGCGGGAGCTTTCCCCGTTTTCCTTGTCGATCGCAATCAGGAGGAGCGGATTGGCGCACTCGGGAAAGATCCTCCGCAACGCGACGAACCTCCTGTCGATCCCCTGGAGATGCCGAAGCAGTTGTTCGTCGCCCCGCGGGGCCTTTGCAGCATTCGTCTTCCGGCGGGGCTGTTCGCCGGCGATCCGGGCGGTCGCATCGATGGCGATCTTCGCGCCGTAGAGGGGCTGCGGCGAAGAGTGGTCGAGGACGTCGAGGATGCCCCTGGTCACCGTGATATCGGAATGGAAATCGACCGTATCGAGGATATGTGCAAGCAGCCGTTTCCCGTCGGACAGGAGAGACCGATCGTCAACGACGACAATCGCCTTGGCGAAGCTCATCTGCCCCGTTCCCCACAGGCCGCTGATGATCTTGGCGGCGTGCTGGGGGTACTCCTTTTCAATCGCGACCACGACGATATTGTGGAAGACCCCCTCCCAGGGGAGCCAGTAGTCTATTATCTCGGGCATGACGGCCTTGATCATCGGCAGGAAGAGTCTCTCCGTCGCAAGTGCGAGATAGCAGTCTTCCATGGGCGGGCGTCCGACAACCGTCGCGCTGTAGATGGGGTTCCGCCGGTGGGTAATGGCAGTCAAATGGAAGACAGGATACTCGCCCTCCAGGGAATAATACCCCGTGTGATCCCCGAAGGGCCCCTCGATCCTCGTCTCTTCCGGGTCGATATAACCTTCCAGGACGAACTCCGCCTCGGCCGGAACTTCTATCGCGACCGTGACGCCCTTGACCATGACAACCGGCTTCTGCCGGATGAAGCCGGCGAGGATCATCTCGTCCACCCCTCTGGGCAGAGGCGACGTCGCCGCATAGGTCACGGCGGGGTCGGTGCCGACGGCGACCGCGACCTCCATACGTCTGCCGGCCTTCCGATACTCGTGGAAATGATGGCATCCGTCCTTGTGAACGTGCCAATGCATCCCCGTGGTCTTTCCGTCGTAGACCTGCATCCGGTACATCCCGGCATTCCTCCTGCCGTCGTGGAGCCCCTTCGTGAAGACGACGGGCAGGGTGATGAACCGGCCCCCGTCTTTCGGCCAGCAATGAAGGATGGGGATCTTCGTCAGGTCCGCCGCATCCCCTTTGTAGATGACTTCCTGGCAGGGAGCAGATTTCATCTTTCGCGTTTGGGGCAGGAATTTGGCCCAGGCGATCGCCTTGGGGATGAAGCCCATTTTCTCGCGCAGCGAACGCGGCGGGGCTTGCCTGAGGATCCCGTCGAGCCTGGCGGCGAGTTCGTCCGGGACGGCCCCGAGGGCGAGGGCGATCCGGCGGTGAGAGCCGAAGGCGTTGGTGAGGACCGGAAAGGCCGACCCTTCCACGTTTTCGAAAAAAAGCGCCCTCCCGCCGCCGGGGGCCTTCGACATGCGGTCAGTGATCTCGGCGATCTCCAGGACGGGAGAGACGCTTGCGCCGATCCTCCGAAGCTCGCCCTCTGCTTCCAGCCGGGCAATAAATTCACCGAGATTGTTATGGCTCATCGATAGCCCCGGAGGCTCCCGTTATCCCGACGATGATCCCCTTGTTCACAGGATGCCCCTGAGCGCGCTTCCCGAGAAGACGGCGACCAGCACGAGGATGGAGATCATGCTGTTGACATGGAAGAAGGCCATGTCGATCCTGGAGAGGTCATGGGGATTCACCAGCCTGTGTTCCACGAAAAAGAGGACCGTGATGATGCCGACAAAGAGGAGATAGACGGGGCTCAACGGGAAGAGCCAATAGAGGCCCAGCAGGGACAGGGCGCTGACCCCGTGCAGGATGGTCGAGGTCCTCATCGCTTTTTCCACTCCGAACCTGGCGGGAATGGAATGGAGTCCCATGGTCCTGTCGAATTCGACGTCCTGGCAGGCATAGAGGATGTCGAAGCCGGCGATGTACGTCATCAGGGCAAGGCTCAAAACTGCTATCATTCCGGAGAGGGCGCCGGTGACGGCAATCCAGACGCCCATCGGCGCCAGCCCTATGGTAAAGCCGAGAAAGAGGTGGGCAAGCCAGGTCACCCGCTTCATGTAAGAGTAGGCAAAAAGGCACGCCAGAACGGGGAAGGAGAGCCAGAAGCAGAGGGGGGAGAGCATGGCGGAAGCTGCTATGAAAATCAGGCTCGCGATGGCGGTGAAAAAGCCGGCTTCCCCTTTAGATATGACGCCCCGGGGAATCTCCCTGAGGGCCGTCCGCGGATTTTTGGCGTCAATCGCCGCATCGGCGATGCGGTTGAACCCCATCGCCGCCGACCGAGCTCCCACCATAGCGACGATGATCCAGAACACCGTCGCTAAGTCCAGCGGCTTTGCCCTCTGGACCAGGACCATCGCCGAGAGGGCAAACGGCAACGCAAAGATCGTGTGCGAAAACTTGATCATGCGGGAATAGACAACGGCCTTGGACAAGATTTTCATAGACAATATACCATTTTTTCTTAACAAGTTAAGGATTTATACCGGCAAACAGAGGGGGTGTCAAGATCAAAATGGCTTGCCGCGTGTCAAGAGTAAAAAGCTCCCCCGTTCTATCCGGCGAGGGTAAGCAGGCGCGGCAGAACGGCATCCCTGAAGAACCGGGAATGGGCGTCCCGGTAGCGTTCGATGTTCTTGACGATCTCGGCGTTCTGGCGCTGGTCAGGGGTATCGGAGACGAACTTGAACAGGAAGCACCTTACGCCGAAGCGCCGGCACGCCTGCACCACTGCGGCCCCCTCCATATCGACAAGTTGGGCGCTGGAGGCGACGCTTTCCCTTTCGGCCGGCACGCGCAGCGGCCTGTCCTGGGTGGCGAGGGCAGCGAGGGCGAAACCGTCCAATACATCGGGGAGCTGCTCGTGGGGGAGGCCTGACCTGAGATGCGGACGGTCCGGCTCGATGACCCGGGAAATATGATAGCATTCCCCAAGCGTGCACCGCCCGTCGGCGGCCCCGGCGGCCCCGAGATTGCAGACCAGGGCCGGGTGGCGGGTCTGGATCAGGCAGGCGCAGGCCATGGCGGCATTGGCCTTGCCGATCCCCGAGACGATCAGGGCAATCCGCCCATCGCCATAGAGGCCAAACGGCTCGGACCCCCATTCCCGCAGCGACAGATCCCTGATGAAGGGGGCCGCCTCCAGCAGCGTCGCCAGGACCAGGCCGATTACAGGATTCCCAGACATCGCGCCCTCTCTTCCAGCGTCTCGATCGCCCGCACCCCCGTCTCGCCCAGGGAAAGGGTGAATTCGTTCACATACAGCGAGATGTGAGCGGAGATCACCTTCTCGTCGAGTTCCTGGGCGTGGAGTTTGATAAACTCGATTCCCGCCCGCGGGTTGCTCCGCGCATGATCCACCGATTGCCTGAGCAGCGCTTCGACGGCCTCCCTGTGCCGGGACATGTCCCGGCGCAGCGCGATGCAGCCCAGCGGCAGGGGAAGTCCTGTTTCCGCTTCCCACCACTGGCCGAGGTCGACGATCTTGCGGCAATCGCAGTTCTGATAGACAAACCGCCCTTCATGGATGACCAGCCCCGCATCGTACCTGCCGGAGGCGACGCCGGGGAGGATCTCGTCGAATCTCACGAACTCCGCGTTTACGCGCCCGCCCTGCCAGAGCTGGAGCAGCAGATAGGCGGTCGTGTAACGGCCGGGAACGGCAATCCGGGCGTCCCTCATCCAGGCGGGGCAATCGGGGGACGCCATACCAATTTCCGGCGAATTTGGATGATGTCTCCCGTGTGCCGAAATCCGGTCGCGCCCTCCACCTTTCCTTACGACGAGGAGCGGGCCGCACCCGTAGCCGAGGGCGGCGCCCGAATCGAGGAGGCAATAGCGGTCCTTCAGCAGCAGATAGGCGTAAAAAGAGAGCTTGGTAAGGGGATAGGCCTCTGCGAAGCCCCGTTCGTTGAGCTCCTCCACGTCCGCGATCCGGGGCAGGAAACGAAACGGGGCGGTATCGATCCGCCGATGGATCAGGGCGTCGAAGATGAACGTGTCGTTCGGGCACGGCGAGAAGCCGGTCTCAAGCTCAAGCGCATCTCCACTGCTCATGCGAACGTCCTTATCTCCCGGTAATTCGAATCCCGCTGGACCGGGATGCGTCCCGCGTCCCCGATGACATCGATCAGCTCGGTCATGTTGGTTCTGTTGGTGACGCCCGTGGCCTTCACGACGACCTCTTCCGTGAGGACCCCGCCCATGTCATCGGCGCCCATTGTCAGGGCGATCTGCGCCAGCTTCATCCCTTCGGTCAGCCATCCCGCCTGGATATGGGTCACATTATCCAGAAAAATACGGGAAATGGCTACGATCCTCAGATAATCCATTCCCGTCGCGGGCGGGACATCTTCCAGGCCCGTATGCGCTGGGGAAAATGACCAGGGGATAAAGGCGCGCAGAATGCCGGTGCGGTCCTGGACCGCGCGGACCACCTCCAAATGGGCGATCCTCTCCGCAAGGGTTTCGCCCATGCCGTAGGTCATCGTCGCGCTCGATTTAAGACCGTGACGGCAGAGGACGTCCATCACGTCGCACCATTCGTCCTTAGTGATCTTTTTCGGGCTCACGCGGTTGCGTATCCGATCGACCAAGAGATCCGAAGCCCCGGGAACGGAATCAAGACCGGCATCCTTGAGGCTCTTGATAGCCTCGTCGAGGGACACGCCGGAGCGGCGGGCGATGTACGCAAGTTCCGCAGGCGAGAAGGAATGGAGGGCAATCTCCGGAAAGCGGTTCTTGACGGCCCGGACCATTGCAAGGTAGGTTTCCAGGGTATGCCGGGGATGCAGACCGCCCTGGAGCATCACCTGCGTCCCCCCGATAGCGGCAAGCGCTTCCACCTTCGCCAGGATCTCTTCGAGGGTGAGTTCGTACGGTTCGATCCGGCCGGCGCGGGCGTGAAAGGCGCAGAAGGCGCATGACGCCTCGCAGACATTGGTGAAATTCACGATCCGGTCGATAATGAACCCCACTTTGTCGCCCGGCGCTATGAGCCGCCGGCGGAAATCGGCCGCCATCCCCAGTTCGATGATCGGCCAGCGGAAAAGATCCAGCGCGTCCTCAGCGCTGATCCGCCACCCTGCATATATCTTTTCCATCAGGATGTTCATTATTTGAAACCTTTGCAACCCAGGGAAATCAGTGCTCGGAAGCGTAATCAGGACCGCCGCTCCCATTGAAAAATCTTATCGCGCCGACCTCTCTGAGCAGTCCCATCTCGCCGGCGCTTCGGAGGTAAAACGCGAACGCCTCTCTCATGGCGGGGCTGAAAGAATACTTCAGATCGCCATAATAGGCGTCGATATCGTATCGGACCGCCTGATACCTTTCCCGGGCTTTCCGGATGAGCCTCCCCCGTTCAAGGTCGAGACGGGCGAGGGATTTTCGGTAGGAGTCAATGACCTGGACGATCCGGGAGGAATGAGCACCGACTGCGGTCTCCCGGACGGCAAAAACGGCGAATACCACGGGGTAGCCAGTCTTCCTTAGCCACAAATCACCCAGATCGTACGTATAGGGAGACAGCTCCTGCATCATGGCCTCATTGCCGATGATCAGGGCCGCATCGAGCCTCTGGCCCTTCAGCGAAGGATTGGGGCCGGTCGGGACATACACCGGTTCGACGTTGTAATGCCTGAGCAGTAGCATCTTCAGAAGGATGACGGAGGTCTTTGAGGCGCTGGTGAGCCCCACCTTTTTCCCGTGCAGCTCCTCGATCGGGATATTGCTCGAGAGGATGACGGAGTGAACATAACCTACGGAACTGAGGCAGAAATCGGGAAGGAGCACGACCTCGTCCTCCAGATCCGCATACGTTGCGGCGGAAATCGGGCTCATATCGAGCTCCCCCTTTTCCATCATCCGGTTGAGTTCGCTGGGGTAGCCGGGGACGACCCGGACTCCGGCAAGGGGTTCGATCTCGAACATATGATAATAAAAGGGATAACAATTAATGTAATCGATATAGCCGAGGTTCATTGCCCGCGCCTCTTCTCATAGTTCGCCGCCGCCCTGACCGGCCTTAGTCCCGTGTGTTCGATGAGTCTTCTGAGGTGCGACTCGCTTCCCGCATCGGCGGTCGTCGCGCCGGCGGAATGGACCACCTTTTCGTAATGGTAGGTCCCGCCGAGATCATCCGCCCCAAAGCACAAAAGGAGCTGCGCCATCTTCTCCCCGAGGTACATCCATAACGACTTCAGGTGCGGGACGTTGTGCAGGAAGATGCGGCTCGCGGCAAACAGGCGGACATCGCCAAAGCCTGTGGTTTGGGTTCGCCTGGCGCGAATTTCCGTGCGGGCGTCATGGTAGGGAAGCGGCACAAAGGTCTTGAATCCCCCCGTCTCGCCCTGGAGGGACCGGATCTGTGAGAGATGGTCGACGATATCCGCCGGGGTCTCCAGGTGGTTGTACAGCAGGGTCGCGTTTGTCTTCAAGCCCAGCGAGTGGGCGACCCGCATCACTTCCAGCCACCTTTTTCCCGAAATCTTTCGCGGCGCAATCACCTCCCGCAACCTGGGCGAAAAGACCTCCGCGCCCCCTCCCGGCAGGGCGCCGAGACCGGCGTTCTTCATCCGGACAAAGACCTCCTCGAGGGGGAGCCCGTTGAGGCGGGCGAAATAATCATACTCTACCGCGGTGAAGGCAACGATAAAGATATCGGGATTGACGTTTCTGATCCTCCGGAGCATCTCTTCGAAATACCCGATCCTCAGTATTGGATTGAGTCCGCCGACGATATGGACCTCGTCGATGCCGAAGGAATCGGCCTGTCTGACCTTGTCCTCGATCTCGTCGAGGTCGAGGGTGAAGGCGCCGGCTTCGCCCTCCGCGCGCGAAAAGGCGCACAAGGGGCAGTGCAGCTCGCACACGTTGGTGTAATTGAGATTCATGTTCACTTCGTAGTAGGCAATATCCCCGTGCAGCTTTGTCCTGAGGGCGTCGGCGATCAGCCCCAGTTCGAGGATGTCGTTTGTGCCGAGCATGAATAAGGCGTCGGCCTCGCTGACGGGGATCCCCCGGACGACCTTGTCGGCAATCAGACGCAGTTCCTTGTTCGTTATCTTGTCGATGATGCCGTCTTTCATTCCATGCTCTTAGGCATTGGCGCCAATTATCCTTTGCGGGCAGGAGTCTAAATTGCCCCGGCATTGCTTGCTCGTAGTGGGAGTATATGAAGAAGGCTTGTGTGTCAATGGAATATTGGCGTCAGAAAAAGAACTTTGACCTTGACAAAAGGAATATAAGAAGTACACTCAGCATCAGTTGCTCCACAGCAATCGTTAGGGGTGCTCGACCGTTCGGGCTGAGAAAAAACCCTAATAACCTGATCTGGTTAATGCCAGCGTAGGGAAACGGTTCAAGTCATGCGAATCCTCGTTTTGCAATTTTCTCTTTATTCGATGACCGTTTCCCCCCGAGAGAGGCGGTTTTTTTGTGGCTGAGCTCCGTGCTTGTCTCACCGACCTTGAACAAGAGCTCTATTCCCGCAACATCCGCATTCCGGAGGTGGGCGTAGAAGGACAGATAAAACTCCTCAATAGCCGCGTCCTGATCGTCGGTCTGGGCGGCCTGGGGAGTCCCGCCCTCTATTATCTCGCCGCCTGCGGCATCGGGGAGATCGGGATCGTGGACGGAGACAGGGTGGATCTGTCCAACCTGCAGCGCCAGATTCTGCATGGGTGGGAAGACGTGGGGAAGGAAAAAACAGATTCCGCCCGGCGGCGCATAACCGAGCTCAGGTCGGATCTGCGTCTGATTTCCTATGCCTGCCGGCTTTCCGAAGCCAATGCCCGAGAGATCATCGCCCCCTACGATTTCGTGATCGAAGCGACGGACAATTTCGTGTCCAAGTTCCTCATCAACGATGTGTGCGTCCGGCTCGGAAAGGCCTTTTCCCACGCGGGTATCCTCGGGATGTACGGTCAAACCATGACGGTCGTCCCCGGGAAGGGTCCCTGCTACCGCTGCGTGTTCGGCGATCCCCCGCCGCCCGGCGCGGTCCCGACGACGCAGGAGGCGGGTGTCCTCGGCGCCGTGCCAGGGGTATTGGGCGCCATTCAGGCCGCCGAGGCGATCAAATACCTGCTGGATTGCGGACGACTCCTGGTCGGCTGCCTGCTCACGTGGGATGCACTTGCCATGCGTTTTCGTGAAATCCCGCTGCCGGAGGATATGCGGTGCGGAATCTGCAGGACAGGGGCTGATCTTCAGCCATTAGAGATAAATGAAAAGGAGATGTGAAATGAAAACAAAAATGAAAGCGGATGACCCGCTGATCATTGCGGGACGGTCCTTTGGGTCGCGCCTCCTTATGGGAACCGGTAAATTCTCCTCCACCCGGGTGATGAAAAGCGCCCTCGCGGCCTCGGGAACGGAGATCGTCACGGTGGCCCTGCGGAGGGTGGAATTGGACAATGCCCAGGACAGCATCCTGAGCGCCGTGGACGCGAGCCGGTATCTTCTTCTTCCCAATACCTCCGGGGCAAGAAATGCCGAGGAGGCCGTCAGACTGGCGCGGCTGGCCAGGGCCGCCGGCTGCGAACCCTGGATCAAACTGGAGGTCACTCCCGATCCGCACTATCTCCTACCCGATCCGATAGAGACGCTCAAGGCCGCCGAAATCCTCGTCAGGGAAGGATTTATCGTTCTGCCGTACATCAACGCCGATCCGGTCCTGGCCAAGCGACTGGAAGAAGCCGGTACGGCCACCGTGATGCCTCTGGGTTCTCCGATCGGATCCAACCGGGGATTGAAAACGAGGGAGCTGATCGAGATCATCATTGAAAAGGCCAATGTGCCGGTGGTGGTCGATGCGGGGCTGGGGGCGCCTTCGCATGCCGCCGAGGCGATGGAGATGGGGGCCGCCGCGGTGCTGGTCAATACGGCGGTGGCCGTGGCCGGGGATCCGACAGCCATGGCCCGGGCGTTCAAAAAAGGGGTGGAGGCGGGACGCGAGGCCTTCCTGGCCGGTCTCGGAAGCCCTCGGAAAACTGCCGAGGCGTCCAGCCCCCTTACCGGTTTTTTGAGGTGATGCCATGGGTTTTTATGATGTGATCCATTCGTACCCCTGGGGGGAGATCCAAAAGGAGATCGGACGCCGCGCCGTCGGAGATGTGAAGCGGGCGCTTTCCGCCCGCACACCGGGGCTCGACGATCTGATGAGTCTCTTGTCCCCCGCAGCGGAACCCTTCCTGGAGGAGATGGCCCAGAGAGCCCATCGGCTGACCCTGCAGAGATTCGGCCGGGTGATGGGGATGTTCGCCCCTCTCTACCTGTCGAACGTCTGCACGAATCGCTGCGTCTACTGCGGGTTCAACGCCGGCAAATCGATCACCCGCGTCACGCTGACTCCGGAGGAGGCCGGGAGGGAAGGGGAGTCATTGCGCCGGTTGGGGTTCCGCACGGTGCTCCTCCTCTCCGGTGAAGCCCCGCAAGTCATCACCGAGGAGTATCTGAAGCGAGTGCTGGAAAAGCTGCGGCCCCATTTCTCCTCCATCGGGATCGAGATGTTTCCCATGACGGTGGGGAGGTATCGGGAGCTCATCGGCCAGGGGGTGGACGGCCTGACCCTCTTTCAGGAGACCTACGATGAGGCGAGCTACGGGGAGTTTCATCCCGGGGGGAGGAAGAGCGATTATCGCTGGCGGCTTGAGACCCCGGAGAGGGGAGGGGCGGCGGGGTTCCGGCGCCTGGGGATCGGCGCCCTTCTGGGCCTCGGCGACTGGCGGGTCGAGGGTTTTTTCGTTGCCCTCCACGCGAGCCACCTCCTGATGACCTGCTGGAAGTCCCAGCTCGCGATCTCCTTCCCGCGTCTTCGGTCTTCGGCGGGTGGGTACGAACCCCGCTTTCCGGTTGCCGATCGCCATCTGGTCCAGATGATCTGCGCCCTGCGACTTCTTCTGCCCGACGTGGGGTTCACCCTTTCCACCCGGGAACTTCCTGCCTTTCGCGATTCCCTCATTCCGATGGGGATTACCACCATGAGCGCCGGTTCTCACACGGAACCGGGAGGCTATTCCCAACCCGGCGTGGGGGGCGCCCAGTTTGAAGTGGCGGATGGAAGATCCCCCGGAGCGGTGGCGGAGGCGCTCCGCCGCACGGGGTATGAACCCGTCTGGAAGGAGTGGGAAGCGGCTTCGGCTTTCGCATGATTTTCTTAAGGAGGCGAATATGGAAATTCAGGTGAATGGAGAAAATAGGCATTGGGACGGACCCATCACGGTTCTCGCTCTCCTGGAGGCCCTGGGGATCCGTCCCGCAACGGTCGCGGTGGAGAGAAATCTGCGGATTGTTCTTAGGGATCATATGGCCAAGGAGATGATTCACGACGGAGACACGATAGAGATCATCCGGATGGTGGGGGGAGGGTAAATGAACAGGGAGATCAGAAGACGGAAGTTTCTGCAGACGGACCTCTACCCAGTCACCTGCGAACGCCATTCCGCGGGGAGGTCGAATATGGAGGTTCTGGAAGCGGCGGCCCGCGGCGGGGTCGGGATCATTCAGCTCAGGGAGAAGGAATGCACGGCCGAGGAGCTCTACCGGATGGCCCTCCGGTTTCGTAAAGTCACCGCTGACGCCGGGATGCTGCTTATCATCAATGATCATACCGACATCGCTCTGGCGGTGGAAGCCGACGGGGTCCACCTGGGTCAGGAGGATCTTCCCCTTGCGGCGGCCAGAACCATCGCGCCCGATCTGCTCATCGGGATCTCCACCCATTCCCGGGAGGAGGCCCTGAAGGCGCAGCGCGAAGGGGCCGATTACGTCAACATCGGTCCGATCTTTCCCACCCGGACCAAGGAGGGTGTAAAACGGTTTCTTGGACCGGGGGCGATCGCCGGGATAGCCTCGGGGCTGGAGATTCCCTTCACCGTCATGGGAGGGATCACCGGCGCCAACATCGACCAGGTGCTCGCCCAGGGGGCGCGGCGGGTGGCCGTTGTGACGGCCATCACAACGGCGGACGATATGGCCGAGACGATCGCTTCCCTGCGTGAAAAAATCAGAAGGGCAGTCAGGGAAACAAAATAGGAATTCCTTTTCCGGCGTCAGATCAGAAGAACGGAGAGGGCGGTAAGAACGAGCATCCCCTTTTATGAGGCGTACCTCGGCGTACGCCGCAATATAATGTAAGTGATTACCGAGAGAGGTGTTTCATGCAAAAAGTTATATTTCTTGTTGATATGAATGCCTTTTTTATAAGTTGTGAAATGATGAGGAATGATTCTCTTGTCGGAATGCCAGCCGCTGTTGCCGGTGATCCGAAGAAGCGTACAGGCATCATTCTTGCGGCAAACTATGAAGCAAGGTCATGTGGGGTCAAGACTGCCATGGTTCTTCATGAAGCCTTGAAACTTTGCCCCAAAATGGTCCTGGTACCGCCAGATCACGGTTTCTATGGGCAGAAATCAGAAGAGGTCATGGACTTACTATCGCAGTATACGCCGATTCTGGAACAGAACAGCATTGATGAGGCATGGCTTGATATGACAGGGTCTGGAGGACTTTTTGGCAAACCTGTCGAGGCTGCAAAACGTATAATGGATGAAATCAAAGACAGACTCGGGCTTTGGTGTTCAATCGGAATCGCTGAAAACAAGTTCCTTGCAAAAATGGCAGCTGAAATGAAGAAGCCCCTCGGGATCACCGAACTATGGGAACATGATATTCCAATAAAATTCTGGCCGCTTCCAGTAAAAGAAATGTATGGGATTGGCGGTAAAACTGCTGAAAAGCTTAACCGCATGGGAATACAGACGATAGGTGAGCTTGCGAAGGTTGATATAAACCTCATTGTCAAAACTTTCGGGAAAGGTGGAAATGAAATCCATCGGCATGCAAATGGAATTGACAATTCCCCTGTTCTCGCCCGCATGGCTGGTGATATGCAGTCAATCGGACGCTCAACAACCTTGCCGGAAGATATGTCCGACATTGAGAAGGCAAAGCTGGTTCTAATGGAGCTTGCCGATGATATTGGCACGACCGCAAGGAGGCATGACAAAAAAGGCCGCACGGTACATATCACTCTGAAATATTCTGATTTTCAGGTAGTCACAAGACAGACAACCATTCCTGCAACCTGCACCACCAAGGAAATATACCAGGCTGGTTGCAGTCTGCTTGAGCAAAATTGGAACAGGTTCCATCCGGTAAGATTAATCGGAATAAGCCTCTCGGGATTTCATGAGGACTGCTCTTCGGGTCAGTTGTCACTTTTTGATCAAATGGAAGACAAGGTGAAGAACGATAAAAACGAACGAATTGACAAGGCTATGGATAAAATAAGAAACAAGCATGGCTCTGAAATAATAACCTTTGCCGCATTGGTTAAGAAATAGCCGGTAGCAGCGGGGCGATGGATCGCCCGACGATTTTGCTTAGGGAATTTTGACAGGCCGACGATGTTTTCCTCGTATTCATGATGTCAGACAGTTTGTTCGGCTTGGACAATATCTCCGCGGGTATGGAGAGTTTTCCGATGTCATGAATGGAACCGGCTATCCGGATGGCGTCGATTTTATCCTGGGGCAATCCTATCTCAGTGCCAATGGCGCGGGCAAGATCCGCGGACCGGACCTGGTGGCCGGCGGTATAGGGATCTCTTGTCTCCACAGCATATGTCAGGACCTGTATGGTCGTGCCAACCGCCTTCCTGAGACTTTCGAGAGTGTCTTGAACATTTTATTGAAAGCTTTATACAATATTAGCACAGTATTAGAACAATATTCAGGGCCGTTAGATGCTGTTTACTCTTCGATATCAGCAACTTTTCCTGACTTATGCCGCTTACTGCTTTCAGGAAAAACGTAAGAACCGGATGAACCGAAAATAAACCGTTTCACTCAAGCTGCCAAACGGCCTGCAATGTAAAGGGGGAGATAATGACGGATATTTCGCCGGGTGATGTTGTTGGCGCTCAGAACAAAGGCCAGCTTCGGATGGTAGCGATCCGCATATACATTCAGGCTTTTTGACTGGGTCACCCGGCCGGACTTGACCTCCACGGGTATGATTTCTCCTTCCTTTTCAAGCAGAAATTCCACTTCCGCCGTACGCCCCTGCCAGCAGTAAAGGGGACTGCTGTCGTTGGCCCGCAGTTCCTGAGCCACAAAATTCTCCGCGATGTAACCCTGATAACTGCCAAATCCGTAGTCGAGAAACACGGAAGGGGCAATGCCGCTTATGGCGCCCAGGAGGCCGACGTCAAAGAAATAGAGCTTGAAGCGGTTCTTTTTTCCAACGGAGGAGAGGGGAATGCCGACGGTGTCCACGATAGGAATCCGAATAATCAGATCAGCGCCTTCAAGCCAGTCAAGAGGGGAGGATAATCGTTCATAACCGCGAATCCCCGGCACGGCGTTGCGGAGTTTGAATTTCGCGCTCGATCCGCTGCCGGCCCGTGCCAACTGCTCCGGGATATTGCGCCAGAGTCTTTCGATATGCAGGGCGTTGGCTTTCCCGCTGTGCTTGGCTATGTCGGCTACATAGGCATCGATAAGATCCCTCTGGGTCTTCCTCACAATCTGCACCGCCTCGTACAAATTCTCCTGCCTTTCCCGATAACGGTTTACCACTTCAGGCAGACCGCCCACGACAAGGTAGCGCTTCCACAGTTCCCATATTTGTTCATGTGCCGTATCCGGGAGGGGCTGGGATAGATCATGTTCCCGGATCAACTCGGCAAGGCGCTCCTTCCCGATGCCGGTCAGGAATTCATAGAAGGACATGGGATGCAAATCGAGAAACTGCACTTTCCCGACAGGGAATGACTCCGTATTGAGACCCACTCCCAGAAGGGATCCGGCGGCGCAAAGGGCCAGTTCAGGCATCTCTTCGGAGAAGTATTTCAGGCTGGTCAAGGCCCTGGGGCATCGCTGGATCTCATCAAAGATGACCAGATCCTCACGGCGATTAATGGCTTGATCGAGATGAAATTGCAGTTCCTCGATGATCCGGTCCGGTTTCAGGTCACGCGCAAAGATCCGGCCGGGACGTTCATCCTCCTCAAAATTCACATAATGGCAGCGGGGAAAGCCCGTTTTACCGAACTCTTTGAGGATATGGGTCTTTCCGACCTGGCGGGCGCCTCGGAGGATCAGGGGCTTACGATCAGGAGATGATTTCCAAGTCTCTAAAGAGGTCGTTGCATTTCTTTTCATGGTGAGGAATATACCCGATGTGTTTACTTTCTGCAAGGACTATTTAACATGACTGTTAATATTCTGCAGGCACTTACGGTTTTGCTGATGAAGTTACGCCGGATGCAGTCCCGTGCCTCGCGTGACCGGGAGCGCATCCCGCAAGCCTCGCCTTGTAGGCGGGGTTGAGGGGCGCATCGAAAAAAGAACACTTCCTTGCTGGGAAGCCCCGCCCTGTGGGCGGGGAGCTCCACATGCGCGGCAAAGGACCCTGGAAAATCTTCTCTGAAAACTGATTGCCCCCGACCCTTCTTTAAGGAACCACACCACATCCATCTGCATGACGGGGAAGAATCGATGCGGCTCCGGGTTGAACATCATTAAACCTTCTTCGGGTGTCAGATCAGAAGAATGGAAAGGGGGGCGAGAAAGAGCATGTCCTTTAGGGTCCCGTCGACGGTCATTTGCCGTCCGCTTCGCCAAAGACCAGCGCCTGGAAGGTGGAAAACTGCGCCCCTTCCCTCCAGGCGCCGGCCGGGAGTCCCGCTTTCATGCCGAGGTGATCCAGCATTTCGTCCCTTCCCCAGCCCTGTTCCGGGGCGACCTGGGGGAGAAACACCGCCGACCGTTCCCCCTTCCTGAGGAGGACGCCGTCCCGTCCGACGACGATCGCTCCGGGATTGGGAACCGGCTTCATCGGGGTGAGGACGGAGATCTCGATCTCCAGATCGGGAAGCTCCTTAAGGGTGACCGGACCGAAGCGGGGATCCTCGAAGGCCGCCTGGAGGGCCATCGCGCTGACCAGGGCGGCGAGCGGCCGGTCCGGGGTCATCCGGCCGATGCAGCCGCGCAGATTTCCCCGTTTCTTGAGCGTGACGAAAACCCCGCGGGGTTCCAGCGCGGCGGGGCTGAAACCTCTGGGCAGGGGGACCATCTGTGTCGTCAGGTAGCCGGAGATCGTCTCCCGGGCATGGGCCAGGAGGGCCTTCTTATCGGCTGGGGAAAGGGTCTGGTCGGCGGCTGCCGGCGACTCCGCCGCCGCTTTGGACTTTTCCGGACCGGCGGTAAAGACCACCGCCCCGTAGCCGACGACACGATCCCGATCGCCGATGGGGATGTCTCCGGAGTTTGCGTAGCTCACGACCTTCCCGCTCGTCGCCCCGAGGGCTTTCGCTGCTTCCATCGCGGCCATGATCGGGGCCTCGCCGCAGGCGCAGGTGTCGAGGCCTCTGATGCGGCGGGCCATCTGCGTCTGAATGGTGTCTCGAAGCGCCGAAGGATCGAGCGACGCAACGGCGGCGAGTGTTTTGCGGTCCACCATTTCGGCGTCCGCCGCCGAGGGATAGTGGGAGAGGTCGGAGCTTGCCACGATCAGCGCCCTCTTTCCCTTCAGGACCCTGGCCAGGGCAGAGCCGAAGCGGGTGCAGAGACCGACGTCCGCCATGCCGACGATCGCCGGGACGATTTTTGCCCGGGGGAAGAGGGTCTGGATAAAGGGGATCTGGACCTCTATGGAATGCTCGCGGACGTGCGGGGCTTTGTCCGCCTTGCAGTCCGGAGCGGCGGCGATGAGCGCCGCGACAATCTCACCGTCTACCGGGACGGTCCCCAGGGGGGTCCGAAAACCGGCGCCCGGGTAAAGCGCGATTTTCCGGAGGTCAGGCGCCGTGTGGTTGGTTCCGAAGATGACGATCACCTCATACGCCCCGCTCCGGACCTGGTTGTAACCGTCGGCGCAGATCTGGCCGGAGTAGATGTAACCGGCATGGGGGACGACAATCGCAAGCGGCGTTTGCGCCTGCACAGGCCCGGCGTTCTGCATGAATTTTTCGATGGCGGATTTCAGGACGGCCGCCGAGTCCGGGTAGAATTTTCCGGCTACGACGGGAGGGCGTGTCTCTCCCTCCTCTTTTCCCGCTTGGCAGGCCACGTTGAGCCCGAGGTTCATAGTGACGAACGGCATATTCAATTTTATGAAACCCATGGCGGATCTCCTTTCTTTGACAGTATAGGAGGGTGGCCCGGAGGTGTCAATGGAGGAGAGAGAAGAAGCGATTCTCGTTCAAATTTCCCGTCCGGCCTGATCCCCTTCGTGGATCGCCTCCAGGAGACGCCGAGGACTTTTAGCGTCCCCGACGATTCTGTAAGATATACCGGATTCCTTCAGGGCGCCTTCCAGGCCATTGTCCGGCTTGGCTCCCATCGCCGTGACCACCAGGGCGGCCGATATCTTTTTCTCCTCGTCTCCCTGCCGGTAGATCACGGCGCCCTCTTCAATCCGGGTGACCATCGCCCCAAGGATGATCCTGCCTCCCCCCTCTCTGATCCGCTTATGGAGCCAGTAGCCATGGGTCGTATGCCTTCCGACGGGGGCTGAGTGCAGCATCTCGACGAGGACGACCTCTATGCCCCTGGCGATGAGGAAGTCGGCTGTCTCCATGCCTACATAGCCGGCCCCGAGGACCACGGCGGGGCCGGCGGCCTGAACCTTTCCGACGAGGAGATCCCGGGCGTCGACCACCTGGGGACTGTCGATACCCCGGATCTCGGGCGTCACGGGATGGGCGCCGGCGGCGAGGACCACGGCGTCCGGCCCTTTCTCCATCCACATCTCCGCGGTCATTTCCCGGTCATAGTGGATTTTCACCCGGCATTTTTCCATCTGACGGATGGACCAGCCCACCCATTCCAGATAACTCTTTTTATGGGGTGGCCGACCGGCTGACTGGACCTGCCCTCCCGGGACTCCTTCTTTTTCGAAGATCTCCACCTCGTACCCCCGGCCGGCTGCGGCCAGGGCGGCGGAAAGACCGGCCGGCCCCGCCCCGATCACCCAGAGTCTTTTTGCTCCCTCCACCGGGGCCGGTGTCCCCTTGTACTCATAAGCGCTAACTTAAGAGAGAGATAAAATTGTTTAATTGCTCCAATTGAACAACACGTTTCCTTGGAGAATCTCTCAATCTAATCGATATGTTATGCCAATTTTCCAAGCATGCCTTTAGCTTGAGTCGCGGATTTATAGATTGCTTTAAGAGATGCAACATCATGTTAGCTTCTTTCCAGTAGCATCGTCTGCGATACAGCACCCTGTGGGATTGGGTACCCCCAGGGGAAAAAAGAGTTACCACAAGATATGAGAGCTTCAATAAGGAATGCATCAAACAACTTACCATGTATCCACGATCTTGTCCCTCGGGGTCTACTTTTTTAAGTACCCTAAACCCAAAATGGATTTTAGCCTTTTAAATACCAACTCTATTTGCCACATCCCACGGTACATTTCAAGGACAATGGATGCGGGAAAGTCTCTTTCAAGGGTGGTAAAAACAAAAACATATCCTGCTGCTTCGATAGTTTTTGGTCTGATGGTATGGCACTTTCTTTTACTTTCTTGGATTGCTTTGCGTTGCGCACGTTCTGCCGCTTCTTTACTTTTTTTATAACAGACTCTGCCACGTATGCGCATATCCTTGTATGGCACCCATACATCCCAATCTCCAACCTCTGTCTTTTGGAGTGTCTTTAAATGTGAAAGTAGCTCAAATTTATTTCCATCATCATCTTCAATTGGTAAATGCATTGCGTTTATTCTTACAATGACTTCGCTACCCTTATCAATAACATGCCTGACACTATTGCGATTGCCAAAACCACGGTCACCCAAAAACAAATCGCCAGGGGTTACTGTTTTATTTTTTACGCGGCGTGACAGGACGTCTGCAATGAGGACGGTGTAGCGCTCTGCGGCGCCCGCGTTCGCCGCCACGGCCTGACGTCCCGCCTCTCCC
>CAZINF010000014.1:0-39121 GCA_964540555.1 uncultured Syntrophus sp.
TTATTACATCTATATATCCGTTTTTTGCTGATTTACTCTTAAACTCCTGTCAGAGATCGACCGGCGGCAAGGTCGATAATCAGAAACTGATTGACGCCGTTGCTCACCTGACATGCGCCGGCTATCGCAATGATGACATCGGGGCGTATCTTCTTTGCGGCCTACCCGGACAATCGGCCGAAGAGGTGACGGAGAGCATCCGTTTTGTCCGATCCTGCGGGGCGCGTCCGATCATTGCCGAATACTCCCCTATCCCGGGGACCGGGTTGTGGAAGGAGGCAATGGATTCCTCCCCCTACCCTATCGCACAGGAACCTCTGTTCCAGAATAATACCCTCATTCCCTGCCGGAACGACTCTCTCACCTATGAGATGTATCAATCGTTGAAACTCATGTGCCGAACGCCGGATCGCGATCTGTAGGGCTATCGATTATGCATGATTCTTAATCAGCATGGTCGACGGATCGAGAAGGAGATCGGCCGCAGGAGAAGAAGCGTTGCCCCTGATCAGTCTGATGTGGACATTTGCATGTTCGGTCTGCAGTTCCAAAATCAGATCAAAAAGATCGGCAAGCGGTAGAAAAGAAGGGGGAAGCCCGTCCAGGCCCGGTTTTTCATGACTGTGCGTATGAACTGTAAACCAGACATGCATCCCGTGCTTCCCGGCCAGTGTCTTCAGGGCAACCAAGGCAAGCCGCATAGGGGCATCAAAATGGAAACCGTCGATGATGATCATTTCCGGTTTGAATATGCCCTGTTCGGTAATGTCGTTCAGCCTTTCCTCAAGCTTTGGGACGGTGAAGCTCTCCACACGGAACGTCATGATGAACCGGTGGGGCAAAAGAGTATCCCAAAGCTTGCTGGTCTGAGCCCCTTGATAGCGACTTGCGAGATGATTGAATAGCTCCCCGTACCAGAGGGTCACCTTGTTCACCGGATCATGAAGGCTGACATGAAGGACATTCCTGCTCCTGAGCATGGCGTTCAGAGCAAGCTGGACGAGGAGCGCTGTTTTTCCGACGCCTGCATGGGCCAGAACGGCGCCAAAACCTCCGGCCTGAAGGATGTCTTCTGTTTCAAAACCCAGATGTCTAAGCGGATTGCGAAGGAGAAGTTCTTGTTTTAACATATCGATATTCCTGTCCTTGAGTTTGGTAGTCCGTCCGGCGGACCGGGGAATGAACAAAATGGATGCCCCGGATCTCATGCCGCACTCTTTTTCCTCAACGCGACCTCTGCCGCAATCTGCTCCGCTATCGATTGCGGCACCTGCCTGTAAAGGGCAAATTCCATGGTGTACTGGGCCTTCCCCTGGGTGGCGGATCGCAATACCGTCGAAAAACCGAACATCTCGGCCAGGGGAACCTGGGCCTCGACGACAGTTATGACCCCTTCATCCTGGGCCCCGACGATCATCCCCCGCCGCTGATTGAGGAGCCCCATTACCGCTCCCTGAAACTCGGTCGGTGACTCCACGACCACCTTCATGATCGGTTCATGGACCACCGGTTTGGCCTTGGCGTAACCTTCGCGGAAAGCTCCGCGGGCGGCCGCCTGAAAGGCCATATCGGAGGAGTCCACGGCATGCGAAGCGCCGTCGTTGATAACGACCTTTACCCCAGTCACCGGAAACTCCATCTTAGGACCCTTGGCTATGCTTTGCTTGAAGCCCTTCTCACAGGCGGCTATGTATTGCGTGGGAATGGATCCCCCCCTGACCTCGTTAACAAAGAGAAAATCCTCCGGTCCTTCCGTGATCGGTTCCATGTAGCCGGCCACACGCCCGTACTGACCGGAACCGCCGGTCTGCTTCTTGTGGGTATAGTTGAATTCCGCTTTCTGGGTGATCGTTTCGCGATAGGCCACTCGCGGCTTTCCTGTATCCACTTCGGCGCTGTATTCCCGCTTCATCCGCTCGACATAAATTTCCAGGTGGAGTTCACCCATCCCCTCGATGATTGTTTCGCTCGTCTCGTCATCCACATGGGTGCGGAAGGTAGGATCCTCCTTCGTGAAACGGTTCAGAGCCTTGGACATGTTGATCTGCGACTTGTTATCCTTGGGAAAGATCGCAAGCGAGATGACCGGTTCCGGTACGAACATTGAGGTCATGGTCAGATTGTTTCCCGGGGAGAGAAAGGTGTCGCCGGAGGCGCATTCAATTCCAAACAGCGCCCCGATATAACCGGCGGATACGGCCTCGATATCCTCCATCTGATCGGCATGCATGCGGACTACGCGTCCTACCTTTACCTTTTTCCCGGTTCTGGAATTGACGATCACAGACCCTTTGGCCAGGGTCCCCTGGTAAACCCGCACATAAGTGAGCTGACCGTAAGAACCGTCTTCCAGCTTGAAAGCCAGGGCCACGATCGGTTTGGAAGGATCTGTGGCTAACACCACTGTCGCCTCGTTGTGATCGAGGTCGAGTGCTGTATTTTCGACATCCGACGGACAGGGGAGATACCGCGTCACCGCATCCAAGAGCGGTTGAACCCCTTTGTTTTTGTAAGCCGATCCGACCAATACGGGGGTCAGTTTCCTCGCCAGGGTACCCCGGCGAATCGCCTCGATGATCAGTGAATCCGGGATCTGCTTCTCCTCCAGGACAGCCTCCATCAATTCATCGGAAAACATGGTGGCGGCTTCGATCATCTCTTCTCGTCTTTTGCCGGCCTCGGCCAGCGATTCCGACGGAATCTCCCCGGTCCAAACATGCTCTCCATTTTCCCCATCAAAGTATACCGCTTTCATGCTCAGCAGATCGATCACGCCTTTGAAATCCGCTTCCAGACCGATCGGGATCTGCAGGGCTATGGCGTTATGCCCCAGTTTGTTATGGAGCTGGCTGATCACCCGTTGGGGATCGGCGCCGCTCCGGTCGCATTTGTTGATGAAGGCGATGCAGGGAACCTTATAGCGTTTCATCTGCAGATCGACTGTGATGGATTGCGACTGAACGCCGCCGACGGAACAGAGGACCAGTACGGCGCCGTCCAACACCCGGAGGGACCGCTCGACTTCGATCGTAAAATCCACGTGCCCGGGGGTGTCGATGATGTTGATTTCATGGTCCAGCCATTCACAGAATGTGGCTGCCGAGGCGATAGTGATGCCGCGCTCCCTTTCCAGCTCCATGGAATCCATGGTAGCTCCGACGCCGTCTTTGCCCTTCACGTCGTGGATGGCGTGAATGCGCTTGGTATAAAAGAGTATCCGCTCGGTCAGAGTTGTTTTTCCCGAGTCGATATGGGCGCTGATTCCGATGTTTCTCACATTTGCAAGTTTGTTCCTCATACCTTTTCCTTCATGCAGCAAATGACCGTACGGTCGCTTCTCTTGTAAAAATAAAAAATCCCTCATTTGGACAAGTCATACCAGATGGGGGATCCACTGTTGATGACAATAGCGCTTGGATTGTGATTCATATGAAATTATATGACGATTGTCAAGATATTTTTGTGTCTTTTCAGTTCTTTCCATGGAGAATCTCTCTGAGAGCCTCGGAAAGGAGAGTCACATTTTCCCGGCGGCTGGAAAAACCCATCAATCCCACCCGCCAGATTTTCCCCTTCAGCGGTCCGAATCCACCGGCGATGTCGATGTTGTAGGCCTCACGCAGACGCGTCCGGACGACAGCATCATCCACCCCGTCGGGTACGCAGACCGTGGTTAGAGAAGGCAAACGGTGATCCCGAGGGACGAAGAGTTTCAGGCCGAGGTTCTCCATCTTTTCCCAAAGATATTCGGCGATGGCCTGATGGCGGAACCAGCGGTCTTCCAGTCCCTCCTCCAAAACGAGCCGGAGTCCTTCGCGGAATCCGTAATGAAGGGTTGTGGAGGGGGTGTGATGGTATACCCGTTCCTTGTTCCAGTATTTTTCGATCATCGTCAGGTCGAGATACCAGTTGGGCACCCGGGTTTTCCGCCGGTGAAGAATATCGCAGGCATGATCGCCGGCGGTAAAAGGAGAGAGACCGGGTGGGCACCCCAGACACTTCTGCGAAGCGCTGAAAGCGATATCGATGCCCCAGGCGTCGATGTTCAGAGGGACGCCGCTGAGGGAAGTGACGCAGTCGATCAGGAAAATGGCGCCATGACGGTGGACAATATCTCCTATCTCCTGCAGCGGCTGCAGTGCGCCGGTGGATGTTTCCGCGTGGATCAGGGCCAGGAGCTTCACCGGTTTGTTATCGACAAGCGCAGCCTCAACCTCCTCTTTTGTGAACACGCCGCCCCAGGGCTTTTCGATCCGTTTCACATCGGCGCCGTAGAGTCGCGCCATCTCGCACATCCGTTCGCTGAAATAGCCGTTGCAGCCGATGACGACCGTATCCCCCGGTTCCACAAAATTGCAGAAGGCGGTTTCCATACCCGCACTGCCAGTCCCGGAAATGGGAAAAGTCAGGGTGTTTTTGGTTTGAAAAACGGCCCTCAGCAGGGTCTGTTCTTCATCCATCAGGGTCAGCCATTCCGGGTCAAGATATCCGACGAGCGCAGTGCTCATCGTGCGAAGCACGCGGGGATGAACAGCGCTGGGACCCGGACCGAGAAGGAGACGATGCGGTACATTCAGATCATTGATTGCATGCGCCATAACGAATTTTCATACCATATGAATGATATATCGACAACGTTTATCCCTCATCTTTCAGAGAAATATTACACGCCCCTCTCAAGACTGAATCGTTACCATCTTTACTTTCAGTGAATGTCCGTGAATATCTTTCTTGACAAAACCCCCTTTTCTTTTTAGGGATAGATCGCCAATCCGCAAAATAACTTCAATAGACGGGAGGACACGATATGAGTGAAACGGTAAAGATCTACACGCTGAGCACGTGCGGCCACTGCAAGTCCGCTAAAAAATTTCTGACCGATAACGGCGTGGTGTATACCTGCAAAGATGTAGACCTCCTTGGCGGCGTCGAAAGGAAAGAGACGATCGAAGAGGTCAAAAAATACAATCCTGCCTGCAGTTTCCCTACCATTTTGATCGGAGAGAAGGTCATTGTCGGATTCAACGAACCCGCCATTCGGGAGGCGCTCGGGATATGACAGCGGTGGAGGAGCTTCACGCCACTCTCAAACGGATTCAAGAGCCGAAAGGATACCCATTCAGCCGGGACCGGGAGAAGGTATTCGATATCCTCGCCGGACTCCTCGCCAACCGTGAGCGATACGGGTACATGAGCTGCCCCTGCCGACTCGCATCCGGAGACCGGGAGCAGGATCGGGACATTATCTGCCCCTGCGCCTACAGGGAAGCGGACGTTCGCGAGTTCGGCAGCTGTTACTGCAATCTCTATGTTTCCCCCGCCTGGAACGAAGGGAAGACTCCGGTTGTCTATGTGCCGGAACGACGACATCGGGGGAAACTTGGCTTCTGATAGTCCATTTTAAATGAGGAGATAAGCAATGTCCCTGAGCTGGACGTTTCCCTATCCATCACAAAGGATGCCGGTTTTTTCTCGGAATGTGGTGGCGACATCACAACCTCTGGCCGCCCAGGCCGGCCTGCAGATGCTGGCACGCGGCGGCAATGCCGTCGACGCAGCCCTTGCGACCGCGATAACCCTGACCGTTGTTGAACCGACCAGCAACGGCATCGGCAGCGATGCCTTCTCCGTGATCTGGGACGGCAAGGGGTTGTACGGTCTGAACGGTTCTGGACGCTCGCCGAGCGCCTGGTCCCTTTCTCGCTTCTCCGGCAAGTCCCGCATGCCTGAGCTCGGCTGGGATACGGTGACGGTTCCCGGCGCCGTGGATGTCTGGATTTCGCTCTCCCGCAGATTCGGAAAACTCCCCTTTGCCGATCTTTTTGAACCGGCCATCCGTTACGCAGCCGACGGCTTCATCGTCACCCCGATCACCGCGGCAAAATGGTCGGCCGCTCCGGAGCTGTATGCCGACTTCCCCGATTTCGCCCCGGCCTTTCTTCCCGGCGGCCGCGCTCCGCTGACCGGTGAGCGTTTCCGGCCCCAGGGGATGGCGGACACGCTGAAGGGCATTGCAGAGACAGGCGGGGAATCCTTTTACCGGGGTGAACTTGCCGAGAAAATCGCCTCCAAGGCGGCAGAGGCCGGCGGCGCAATAACCCGGAAGGATCTTGCCGAACACCGCTCGGAATGGGTGAAAACCCTCTCGCAGGAATGGCAGGGCGTCACGCTGCACGAACTGCCCCCCAACGGCCAGGGCCTCACCGTCCTGATCGCCCTGGGCATCCTGGAGCATCTCGCCGTCGCCCAATATCCCGCCGATTCAGCAGACAGCCTTCACTTACAGATAGAGGCAATGAAAATGGCCTTTGCCATTGCGAGGCCGCAAATCGCCGACCCGGACTGGATGAAGGTGCGGCCCATGTCGCTCCTCGATCGATCTTTCTTGGAAGAGAGGGCCCGTTCCATCCGGATGGACCACGCGCAATTCCCCGCTCCGACGATTCCCTTGGATGGCGGAACGGTCTATCTCGCAGCCGCCGACCAGGAAGGGATGATGGTTTCCTACATCCAGTCAAATTACCATGGATTCGGGTCGGGAATTGTCATACCCGGCGCCGGGATCAGCTTCCAGAACCGCGGCCGCGGTTTCACGCTGGAAGAAGGGCATCCGAATTGCGTCGCCGGCGGTAAGCGCCCCTATCACACGATCATTCCGGGATTCGTAATGAAAGAAGGCGCCCCTCTGATGAGTTTCGGCGTCATGGGCGCCCATATGCAGGCCCAGGGCCATATACAGATGATGGTCCGCATCATTGCGGAGGGTCAGAATCCTCAGGCCGCTGCGGATGCCCCCCGCTGGTATCTCACCGAGGATTCTCTTTTGGCGATGGAGAAAGGTTTCGGTCCTTCCGTCACAGAAGAGCTTCGAATCCGGGGGCATCGCTTCGCGCCCGAGACACCGACATCCGTCTTCGGCGGTGCTCAGCTCATCTACCGTTTGCAGGACGGTTACTGCGCCGCATCGGACCCGCGGAAGGACGGTCAGGCGGTCGGCTTTTAGGCTTTTTCAGAGGGATGGCGTTCCCCTACTCCCGCTTTCTCTGGTGACAGCGATGGTTTTTGATTTTTTCGATGTGAAAAAAGAATGGGAAAAGGCGCTCAGAGAAGGACTTTCTGCCGCCTGGCCTATCTGCCTAGGCTATATCGCCATCGGGCTGGCTTTCGGTGTGATCGCCCGGAAGACGGGACTCCGTCCTTTCGAGATCGGCCTGATGTCCCTCATCGTATATGCCGGAAGTTCGCAATTCATTGCAGCCGCAATGCTCGGCGCCGAAGCGGGTTTCCTCTCCATCGTTCTGACAACCTTCTCCGTCAACCTCCGTCATCTCCTGATGAGTTCCTCCCTTTCTCTCTATCTGAGACATCTCTCGGGCAGCCGGCTCTCCCTCTTTGCCTATGGTGTGACGGACGAAAGCTTCGCCCTGAACATGAGCCGTTTCCAAGGCGGGAAATGGGGATGGCGCCAGGCCCTCGTCGTCAACCATTCAACCAATCTTACCTGGATCCTGAGCACCGTAGCCGGCGGTATCGGAGGGCAATTTATCCCCGCAGGCGCCTTCGGGATCGATTATGCCCTGACGGCGATGTTCATCGCTCTGCTTGTCTTTCAACTCCGCAGGATTCACCACGTCCTGGTGGCCCTCTTCTCAGGCGTCCTTGCGGTGATTCTCTCCCTGGTGATTCCCGGAAACAGCCACATCCTGATCGCTGCGTTTCTCTCCGCCAGCGCTGGTCTTTTATTCGGGAAGACAAAATGGCGCAAGAATGGGATTGGGGGGAATAGATGAAAGGCGAGGTCATCCCGATCATCATCGGCATGGGAATTGTGACCTATCTTCCCCGCTGGCTGCCACTTTTTTTCCTTACCCGTTACCGCCTCCCCCCCTGGCTGATCAACTGGCTGGATTTCATCCCGGCGGCTATCCTCGGCGCCCTTATTCTGCCGTCCATTGTCACGACAGGTGAACCCCGACACCTCGATTGGGTTAAACCGGATCTCTGGGTAGCGTTTCCGACGCTGATTTTTGCATTAAAAACCAAATCGCTCGCCGGCACAGTCGTCATCGGCATGGTCCTTTACTGGCTTGCAGCCCATTTTCATTTTTATCATTGACAAACGAAATGGGTATTCTTATTTTAACGACAGATGAAACAGCAAAGGAGACGGGGGCAGTGAATACTCTGTATAAATGTAAAAAGAGAAGCAATTTTATTACTGAAATCTGTCAGGACACCGCATGTGAGTGGCGTCTGAAAAATGAATCTTTTTTCAACTGCACCTGGGTCGCCTGTAATTTTGGTCCTTTTACCCTTGAAGAAGTGGGTGAAATGATGGGTGTAACTCGCGAAAGAATAAGACAAATTGAAGCAAAAGCACTTAAGAAATTGCAGCACAAAAAAAGGAGGGATCAGCTCCGCGATTTTGCCTCCCCGGACAACGAATGGGATACGGTTTGATAACGCACTTCTCTGCTATTGGAAGAGATACTGCGCGCCTCTCGACTCTGCGATGCTGTCGTGGATTTTGCCTGATAAGGCAGATGCCGCGCTCTCCATCAGATACTTCCAGAGGGTGGTTTTTTTCTTCGCGGCGTAAACGATAGCGGGTTTCCCTTCCATACCCGCTAATCGACCGGCAAGGGAAACGGCATCCTGAAGCCCCCCCAGTTCGTCCACCAATTTCACAGCGAGGGCCTGTCTTCCGGAAAAGATCCTCCCATCGGCGAGACCTATGATTGTCCCCAGAGGAACTTTTCGATTTTCAGAAATGATCTGTGTGAACTGGTCGTAGATATCATCGACAATACCCTGAATCAGCTGCTTTTCCTCGCCTGTCATGTCGCGAACCGGCGAACCGATATCCTTGAACTTACCGCTTTTGACGACGGAAGAGCGGACCCCGACTTTTCTCATCAACTCTTGGACGTCCGCAAAGTGCATCACTGCCGAAATGCTTCCGGTAATCGTCCCGGGATTGGCCACAATCCTGTCCGCGGCGACGGCAATCAGGTAACCACCCGATGCTGCGACGGCCCCCATAGAGGCGACTACTTTTTTCTTTTTCCGAAGTTCACGTACAGATTGATAGATCTCCTGTGATGGTACGACGCCGCCGCCCGGTGAATTGATTCTTAGAACGATGGCCCTGATACCGTCATCATCCGCAAATTCGTCTATCTGCTCAATAATTTCAGAACTATCGATGATAACCCCTTCGATCCGAACCACACCGACTTTCGCACGGAGATGAAGCGACCGGCCCTCTCCCTTCAGTAGACCCAAAGCATAAATCAGGGCAAAAAAGACGACCCCGATAAAAAGCAGGATGCAGAACCCTAAAATAAAGGGGTGTCTTCTCATAACGTAATCTCAGGTGACCTATTCTTCCGTGTCGAGAATCTTGATGTCGGCCAGGGCCTTGCTCAGGCTGGAGCCGACATTTTCCCTGTTATTGATGTATTGGTGGACCGCGTGCCCGTCAGCGCCCGCTTCATAATCCTTGATGCTCAGGCGAATTTTCCGGCTTTTCGGATCCACATTTTTTATAATGGCGGAAACCTTATCTCCGACAGAAAACAGCTCGGAGGATGTCTTCACCCGTTTTGAACTCAACTCCGAGATATGGACGAGTCCCTCAATACCTTCTTCTAATTCGACGAAAATTCCGAAGTCTGTGATATTGGTTACCTTTCCAGTTACGGGCGATCCCGATGGGTACTTCACGTTCAGTTCCTCCCAGGGATTCTTTTCGATCTGCTTGAGTCCCAGAGAAAACTTTTCGTGCTCGACATCGATGTTGAGCACCATCGCCTCGATTTCCTGTCCCTTCTTAAATATCTCGGAAGGATGCTTCACCCGTGCTTTCCAGGAAATGTCCGACATGTGGATGAGACCATCGATCCCCTCTTCCACGCCGACAAAGATACCAAAATTGGTAATATTGCGAATGATCCCCTTGATGACGCTTCCCTCCGGATACTTCTGTTTCAATGTCTCCCAGGGGTTCGGTGTGGTCTGTTTCAAACCCAGAGATATTCTTTTGGTTTCAATATTGATATCGAGAATCATGACGCCGATCCTCTGACCTACGGATAATATTTTGGAAGGATGTCTGATTTCTCTTGTCCAGAACATCTCGGAGACATGGATCAGGCCTTCCACACCTGGTTCTATCTCCACAAAAACACCGTAATCGGTCAGATTGACGACTCTTCCTTCGACTATGGAATTGATCGGATATTTGTCTTTGATCGTCTCCCAGGGATTCGGCGTCAGTTGCTTGAGACCAAGCGCCACCCGTTCCTTCTCTCGGTCGAATGCAAGTACTTGGACCCGGATCTTTTCCCCTTTGGAAAAATGATCGGAGGGACGGGTAATCCTTCCCCAGGAGATGTCCGTTACATGAAGCAGACCATCGATGCCACCCAGGTCAATGAAAAGACCGTAGTCCGTTATGTTCTTGATGATCCCTTCAACGATCTTGCCCTCTTCGATATTCTGAAGCGTATCGTGCTTTTCGGCTTCGTGTTCCTTCTCCAGTATGGATCGTCTCGACAGGACGACATTATTTCTTTTCCGGTCGTACTTCAGTACGTTGAACTGGAATGACTGACCGACATAGCGATCCAGGTCCCGCACCGGCCGGATATCCACTTGAGAGCCGGGAAGAAAAGCAGGGATGCCGATATCCACAGACAACCCCCCTTTCACCCTTTCAATCACTATTCCATTGATGGGGGTATTTTTTTCACACGCTAATTTCACATCATCCCAAATCTTTATTTTGGCAGCTTTATCCCTCGACAGAACCAGGTTTCCATCCTGATCCCGTCGATCGACGAGAACCTCAATCTCATCGCCGACACGGATGGATACATTTCCCTGCTCATCCCGTAATTCCTTTGCAGGAATATATCCTTCCGTCTTCCACCCGACATCAACCATGATCGAATCCGCGTTGATCTGTACCACCTTGCCGGTTAGAACGCCGCCCATTTGAACGGACTGCAGGCTCTGTTCGTATAGCTCCTTGAATCCTTCACTCTCGTCCTTCCCCTGCGTCGGATGATCGGAAGGGTTTTCTTCGATGGGTTCTTCGACTTTCCTGCCTGCATCCTGATTTGAGATTAAGTGATCATCGTTAACCATTAAACCGATACCCCCTGAAAGTTTTTATGTTTTATAACTTATGTTGAGTAACACACTGATTTTTAAATATCAAGCAATTTCGGGTAAGGAATATTGAGAACTCCAGCGTTGTTTTATGACACCCTTCATCATATCGACCACTTCGGCGATGGTTTTGTCCGTGGAATCAATTCTGATCGCATCCGGAGGCACGATCAGAGGCGCAATAGGGCGCTCACGGTCCATACGGTCTCTGAGGAGCAGATCGCTTTCGACATCCTGCAGAGCGACGCCGTCTCCTCTTTCTAATAGTTCTTGATATCGTCTACCCGCTCTTTCCTGTACCGATGCATCGAGAAAGAATTTAATCTCGGCGTCCGGAAAGACAACGGTTCCCATATCCCTGCCTTCTGCTACCACCCCGCCATCTGTGGCTACATCGCGCTGTACGGAAAGGAGGATCTCGCGAACCAGAGGGATGGCGGATATCTGGGACGCCAGAAGACCGATCTCTTCGGTGCGGATCTTCATCGTCACATCCTCACCATCCACAAAAACATGAAGATGACCCGCCCGGTTATTGAACTTCACCTGCATGCTGCGACAGAGTTCCGTGAGTTCTTCCTTCTTGCCCGGATATCCTTTCCGGGTCAGATCATAGGCCACGGCCCGATAAAGGGCGCCGGTGTCCAGATAGATGAAAGAAAGCCAATCCGCAAGCAGTCTGGCGATCGTACTTTTTCCAGCGCCTGCCGGACCGTCAATAGCGATTATTGGTTTTTTTCTCATCGGCGCGTCTCTTTTCCGGATCTTATAGAAATTTCTTCCATAAAGAGATCTTCTTTATTATCAAAGGGTAGGTGACGGCAGCCGTGACGACCCCCAATGCATCGTATAAAGCATCCCAGAGTGTCGCATGACGTCCGGGAACGAACGATTGATGCCATTCGTCGCTGAGCCCGTAGCAGGTTCCGATCACAATGGTCAAAGCAAGGGAGTGACGAGTTGCGAAGCGATTCCTTTCTGCGAGAAGCCACCGGCAGATCAGGCAGCCGAAGAAATAGTACTCGCTGAAATGGGCAAATTTATCGAAGCCAAAGAAGGAAGGAACCACGTCCGGAAATTTTGAGACGGAAGAGAGCAGAAATATCAGCGCTGCATATGCCAGGACAGGCGCCCCGTAGATAAACCGATGCCGTAAGTTGGATTCTTTCATCGTGTGAATCAGCCTCTTTTCAAGTCCATACCCCCTTCACGGCGCGATTCTATACCATAAGGATGCGTTTACCACAATACGCAGATTGACCAATTGTCTTTATTAATGCCCTCTTGCCCATAACAAGAAAATGGTATAGAATATCCATACACAATGAACGGCGAGACACGGTTGCCGTAAACATCATGAGACACGGGATAGGGATAACAGTGGTTTTCAATCATCGACATATGAAGATTTCCATATTTCTGCTGGTCTTTCTCCTTTTCTGGACGGTGGATGCGATACAGGGGCCAGCCCGGGCATCCCTTTCGCTCACCGATGAAAAAAAACTGGGTAAGGAATTCTACGATAAACTCGAAAAGGCAAACGCCCTCTCAAAAAACGAACGGGCCAGCACCTATCTCGCCCTTCTTGGCGAACGGATACTTATCCACAGCGATAAAGCCCCTTTTGAATTTAAATTCTCGATCATTCGTAGCTCGGCCGTCAACGCCTTTGCCACGCCCGGCGGCTATGTCTACGTCAATCAAGGATTGATCAACCTGGTTGAAAATGAAGCCCAGCTGGCCGGGGTTCTTGCCCATGAAATTGCTCATGTCAACGGCCGGCACATCGCCGAGATCCTCAACAGATCAAAGATCATCAGCATTTCAGCGCTGGCAGCCATTCTGGCCGGGGCCTTTCTCGGCGGCAGCGGCGATGCCGCTGCGGCAATTGCCAGCTTTAGCATGGCTACTGCCACTGCCCTCTCTCTGAAATTCAGCCGGGAGCAGGAGGAAGCAGCCGACAGAATGGGCATTTCTTATCTCGTTGATGCCGGATACAACGGCGGCGCCATACTCGATTTTCTCAAGATCATGAGGCGCTATGAATTCTATTCCAATTCCATCCCTTCCTACTTTCTGACCCATCCCGGAACCGATGAAAGAACCCGTTACATCGACGCCCTGTTGCAGACCACATACACCCGCAAGGGGGCGGAGAGCATTTTTGGAAATCTTAAACGGGTGCAGACGATCCTGCTCCTCGACGGGAAAACGGCCGATTCAGCCAACCTCCTGCATTTTAAACAAATCCTGAACGACAACCCAGGGGATGTGGATGCTCTCTATGGCCTGGCCATTACGCAGGACAGAGTGGGAATGGTCCATGATTCTCTCGAAACATTTCGGAAAGTCTTACGTTTGGCCCCGGATGATGTAGACATCCTCCGTGATATGGGAATTGCCTCCTATAAACTCGGGCAGTTCACCGACGCTGCCGCCTTTCTGAACCGTGCGCTCCGCATCAACCAGAACGACGCGGATACCTTGCTTTTCCTGGGAAGAACTTACGAGGCCCTGGGCGATATGCCTCATGCGCTCGCTCTTTATAAAAAACTCGAGGGAAAACATCTGGACGACGAGGAGACTTTTTACAGCCTGGCCATGGCTTACGGAAAAGCAAACCAGTTGGGGGATTCACATTACTACTTTGGTCTTTATTTCAAGAAAAAAGGGAAAGCGGACAGCGCCCTTTTTCATTTCAAGGCCGCCTTGAAGCATTTATCGCCCGATGCGGCCCGGTCACAGAAGATCGCCATAGAGATCAAATCGCTGAAACGCTGAATCAAAAAATAACGGCTTCGCAAAAAGGCCGCAGGCAAGGCGCGCGCGGGGACGGATTTGAAATCCGTCCCCTTATGAGGCGTACTTTGTCGTACGCCGCAATGACGAAGGATGAAGAGCAACGCAGCATCCGGACTTTTTACGTAGCCGTCAACGAACGATCACATGGGGGCATTCTTTTACCAGATTTTCTCGAATGGTGGAAAGTTCTTCCGGTGTGTAGGGTATCTCGGAGAGCATGGAACTGGCCAGAGTCTTTACCGGGATAAAAGGCTGCAACACATACAGACGGGCTTGCCCGACTAATTTCGCAACAGAGATCAGATCCTGCAGGTCAAGTTGCGACCGAACCGCTGTGGTTCTGAACTCATACGTGATCCCTGAGGACGTAATGAGTTCGATGCTTCTTTTGATCTCGGATGTATCGACCTCTACCGAAGCGATCTGCCGGTATCTCTTGAGAGGCCCTTTGATATCCATGGCCAGATAGTCTACCAGTCGCTTGCGGATCACTTTTTCCAGGACGTCGGGTTTCGACCCGTTGGTATCCAGCTTGATAAGATACCCCCTTTTTCTACACTCTTCCAGAAAGGTCTCCAGATCCGGCTGGAGCGTCGGTTCTCCGCCGGTCACAGTCACCGCCTCCAGCTTTCCCTTGCGTTTATCCAGGAAGGAAAGAACGTCTTCCTCCGGGATGATCGGTCCGTACCGATTCGGATCAACCAGTTCCGGATTATGACAATAGGGGCAGCGGAAGTTGCACCCCTGGGTAAAAATGACAGCGCCGATCTTTCCGGGATAGTCGATGAGAGATACCCGCTGTAGTCCTCCGATCATCATCTTCAGAAGTTGTATACCCTTCGCAGTTTGAATTCTTCCTTCTTTCCCATATTCCACTGCTTGACCGGTCGGAGATAGCCGACCACCCGAGAGTAGACCTCGCAGTTCTCTTGGCAGGTCGGACAGGTCTCTGTTTCGCCTTTCAGATAACCGTGCGACGGACAGATGCTGAAGGTCGGTGTGAAGGTGAGATAGGGGAGGTGATAATTTTCGCAAATTTTTCTTACGAGAGTCTTAACCGCGCGAGGATCGGAAATCCGCTCTCCCGCATAGGTATGGAAAACCGTTCCGCCCGTATATTTAGTCTGGATGTCATCCTGCAGATCGAGGGCTTCAAAGACGTCGTCGGTAAAATTCACAGGAAGCTGGGTAGAGTTTGTATAGAACGGTTCGGCCTTGATCTTCCGGTAATTTTCCTCATTGGCACAGACGATATCCGGGTACTTCCTTTTGTCGCTGCGTGCCAGGCGGTAGGAGGTCCCTTCTGCCGGTGTTGATTCGAGATTATAGTTGTTTCCCGTCTCTTTCTGGAACAGGATCAAACGATCGCGCATAAAGCCAAGAACTGCCTTGGCAAAATCCTGTCCTTCCGTTGTGGCAATGTTCCTTCCCAGGAGATTGAGACAGGCTTCGTTCATCCCGACGAGGCCGATCGTGGAAAAATGATTCTTCCAGTATTCGTTGAATCTCTCCTTGACGCTGCGCAGGTAGTAGCGTGTATACGGGTAGAGGTTCCCGTCGGTAAATTTCTCAAGAACTTTCCTTTTGATCTCGAGACTCTCTTTTGCCGTCATCATCAGTTTTTCGAGACGTTCAAAAAATGCCTCTTTGGTATCGGCGAGATAACCGATCCTGGGCATATTCATCGTGATGACGCCGATGGAACCGGTCAAAGGGTTGGAACCAAAGAGCCCTCCGCCCCGCTTCTGGAGCTCCCGGTTGTCAATCCGCAGGCGACAGCACATGCTTCGGGCGTCCTCCGGATTCATATCCGAATTGATGAAATTGGAAAAATAGGGGACCCCGTATTTTGCCGTCATTTCCCACAACCCTTCGAGTTTCGGATCATCCCAGTTGAAATGTTTCGTGATGCTGTAAGTAGGGATGGGAAAGGTAAAAACGCGCCCTTTGGCGTCTCCTTCTGCCATAACCTCGAGAAAGGCCTTGTTGAAGAGGTTCATCTCTTCCTGAAAATCCCCATATGTCTCCTTCTGCGGCTTGCCTCCGACGATGACATTCCTGTCCGTATAATAGCTAGGGACATGAATATCGAGCGTAACGTTGGTAAAAGGCGTTTGAAAACCGACCCTTGTGGGGACATTGATGTTGAAGATAAATTCCTGCAGCGCCTGCCGGATCTCCGGATAGGTCAGTTTATCATAACGGATGAAAGGGGCAAGCAGGGTGTCAAGGTTTGAAAAGGCCTGCGCTCCGGCCGCCTCTCCCTGGAGAGTATAGAAGAAATTGACCACCTGCCCCAGGGCGCTGCGAAGATGCCTGGCTGGTTTGCTTTCCACTTTCCCAGAAACACCCCTGAATCCCTCCATAAGTAGATCAAAGAGATCCCACCCGACGCAGTACACCGAAAGCAGGCTCAGATCATGGATGTGAAAATCCCCTTCCGTGTGTGCCTTGCGGATTTCGGGAGAATAGATTTCGTTCAACCAGTAGACCTTGCTGACCTCTGAAGAAATATAGTTGTTCAACCCTTGGAGAGAATAATCCATATTACTGTTTTCATTTATCTTCCAATCCATCTTCTTTAAATATTGATCAACCAGATCCACTTCCATCCGGTCGGTGATCTCCCTCAGGCGGGCGTGCTGGTCGCGATAGATAATATAGGCTTTTGCTGTTTTCCGATAAGGTGAAGAGAGGAGGACCTCTTCCACTATGTCCTGGATCTCTTCGACGGTGATGATCCGGTTGTCAAAGACCTTCTCAGCCAGGCTCAGAACCTTGATGGTGAGCATTTTTGAAACGGTGGAGTCGAAATCGCCGGTTGCCGCTCCTGCCTTGGCAATGGCATTGGTAATCTTTTCCGCATTAAATTTAACCAAACGGCCGTCCCTCTTTTTGATTTTTGAATGCATGTAATAATCCTTTTCCTCGGTTTATTGGCTGAACCCTGATTCCCGGATGAACGCTACATATTGTGGTTGTGTGTGTCTATACTACCATATGTTGATACTGTCAAGGAGAATTTATGGCGCTTGCCTTTTTCATCGGGATTGTATATGTGCAAATCCATATGTAAGGAGTGCAGGTGAATGAACATCGATGAGTTACAGGGGAAGTTTTTCAAAGGATTCTTGTCCGATGAAGAAGCTAAGTCTCTTTATACACTGGCCCGGGACGCCTCGCGTCTCGGGCCCTGCCTGGAAATCGGCAGTTACTGCGGTCGTTCTGCCGCTTATCTCGGACTCGGGTGCAGGGAAGCGGGGGGGATCCTCTTCTCCATCGATCACCATCGGGGGTCGGAAGAGCAGCAGCCCGGTCAGGAGTACCATGACCCGGAGCTCATTGACCCGGAAACGGGCCGGATAAACACATTTCCGCAATTTAGCAAAACCATCCGTGAGCTCTCCCTTGAAGATACGGTCGTTCCCATAGTCGCCCGTTCCGAGGTCGTCGCCCGCTTCTGGAGAACCCCTTTAAGCCTGATCTTCATCGACGGCGGCCACACGATCGATGAGACTTTCACCGATTACAACGGTTGGGTCTCACACCTTGTCCCCGGCGGCTACCTTCTTATCCATGATATCTTTTCCGATCCGGCGCAAGGCGGACAGGCCCCCCTGTGCATCTACAATTTGGCTCTCGCCTCCGGTCTTTTTCTCGAGCTTCCGATGATCCGGACTCTCGGGGTGCTCAAACGGGTCGCCGCCGGATGTTCAACCGATGAATCACAAAAGCGCCGGGGCTACCCGGGGATCTGATCCCGGGGTTTTCGTCACACGCTCGACGTGTAGATTATGGGTCCAGCGCCAACGCAACATTTTCCCGAAAATCTCAGCTTTAATAAACCCGGAGTCGGCAAGACTGCGAAGGGTTTTCCTTACCAGCGCTCCATTGACGCCGGTAGCCTCTTCAACCCTCCGGCAGACCACCTCCAAAGAGGCTTCCTGGCTCCCGCCATCGATCTTGGACGAGGAGAGGGCAGTCGCACCCACCTTCTCGATCAGATCCTCCGCGAGGAGACGGTAAACGAGATTCATCCGGAAATGACCCTCGACCTGGAGGTCGATCCCCGGCGGATTCCTCTTTTCGTGGTAAGCGCTGACCATCTCCTGCCAGGCCGCATCGATGGTTGACTCGAACTCGGCGACAAAACGATCCATTTCCTCGGGCGAGAGTCCAGAGGTTCTTACTATGGCGCTGTTTGCATCGTAACGTGTCCAGTCGTCGGTCAGGATTTCGAGATCGTATCTGTGCACCTCTTCGCGAATCGTCGTACCCGGAAAGGGGGCCAGGAAGTGATAACCGTAAAGAGATCCGAGACTGGCGGCAAACTCTCCGGTTTCTCTCAAAGTCTCGGGTGTCTCTCCGGGAAGACCGACCATGAAGGAGGTATGGGCGATGATGCCGGTCTCCCTGCAGAGCGAAACCGCCTCTCTCACCTGCTCCCGGGTGATCCCCTTTCGGATAACTTTGAGCAGACCGGAATTACCCGTCTCCACTCCGAAACTGACGCTGTCGCATCCCGCTTCCCGCATCAGCTTCAAGGTTTCGCGGTCCACCGTATTCACCCTTGCAAAAGCGCTCCAGCTAAACCGGATCCCCCGCCGGAGGATCTCGTCACAGACCCCCTTAACCCTGCCGCTGTGGGAAACAAATAGATCGTCCGCTACATTGATCCGGTCGATCCCGTAAGCGAGGATCTGTTCAATTTCATCAACGACGAGCGAGGCCGAACGAAGACGGACCCGGCGCCCCACCATCCGGCGCCCCAGGCAGAAGATGCAGGAGTAAGGACAGCCTCGGCTCGTGATGATGCTGATTGAATAGCCGAGAGCCTGATAGCGCGACAATGGAAGGAGATGACGGGCGGGAAGCGGCAGGGTGTCCAGATCCTCGATGAAGGGTTGGGGTTCGGTCATGACGGTCTCGCCGTTACGGCGGAAAGCGAGCCCCCGGATCTTCTCCCAGGCCGAAGGATTCATCCCTTCTGCCATGAGTTCGGCGATGGTCCTCTCCCCTTCCCCCCTCACAATGAGGTCGATCCCTGGATAGACATCGAGGGTTTTTGCGGCGGCAAATGAGACGTGGGGGCCCCCCATCATGGTGATCAGGGAGGGACGATGCCGTTTGGCCGTGGAGACGATCTCGGCGGCGCCGGGGAAATTCAGTGTCACAGAGGTAGAACCGATGACGTCCGGTTGAAATTCGTCCAATTGGGCTCTCATTTTTTCAGGGGTATAACCGCTGACGAGATAATCAAGGATTTGCACTTCGGCGCCTGCCTGCTCAAACGCAGCAGCCACATAAGTCACACCGAGCGGTGGAGCAGGCGCCTCTTCCAGCGGATAAGGCGGTACGATGATCGCGACCTTCATGGGCGTAACTCCAACGTAACTCCGAATGTAGAGTTCCGGTCTTCTCTCCGGTCAATCACCCCTGTGGGGTTGGATGAGCGAGCGGATCCACCCTGTCCACGTGTTTCTCTCCATAAAGTGACGGTCGATCAGATCGAATTGGGCGGCAAGTTTCCCGGGATCGGCAAGCCAATCGGCGCGTGTTTTTACAGGTCTCCCCGGCTCAAGAGTCTTCAATACAGCGGCCGGATTTCCCGCCGCCACGACATTGGCGGGAATATCCCGGACAACGACGGCGCCGGCGCCGATGATGCTGTTTTCTCCGATTCGGACCCCTTTGCAGACGATGGCGCTGTCTCCTATCCAGGCATTGTTCCCAATCCTGACCGGGGCCGTATTGCCGATGGGTAGGCTGCGGTCGTATACGCCGTGCCAGTCCGAATCGGTGATAAAAACCCCGTGGGCAAGCATGCAACTCTCTCCGATGACGATCTCCGTTGCGGCGCTTATCCGCACCCCGGGACAGATCAGGGCGAAGTTACCGATCTCGATCTTTCCACTCTCCTGCAGATCAGACCAGACGGTGATCCGGACCTTACGGTCGGGTGTGGCTATCACCGTGGCATAATTGCCAAGTGAAACCGGCCCTCCGAAGACCTCGACATGCCAGGGCTTCATGAAGCTGCACCCCCGGCCCAGATGCTCAAACTGCGGCCGGAGAAAGTGGTTTGCATACCACTTCTGAAAATTCAGGTCGATCCGTTTGAGGATATAGGGGCGATGGTCTCTCCGCATCCGTTCAACCTCAAGATGTTTGCAATGAGGACTTTTTTAAGAAATCAGACGGACATGGAGAAGAATTCCCTGTTCCCTTCTCGACTATTCCGTTACGCTCCCAGAATTGGTGATCGAAGAGTCGGCTCGCAGGTGTAATGGCATGAATGGCATCGTGGGCCAGAAGGACAGCCGCCGTCGTCCAGGAGGTTCTTTCTTCTGGCCAGATAACACCGTCCGGAAACGTCACCCCCATCCAGTAGGATCCATCGTCATAGTTCTTGTCGCAGATCCAGCCGAATACGATGGCCGCCCGCTCATGATCTCCGATCGCCATGAGCGCCAGAACCAATTCCGAGGCCTCTGCGGTCGTTACCCATGGACGATCGCTGACACAGCGAACCCCCCAGCCGGGCACGACAAATTTATCCCAGGACCGATCGATCCGCTTCCGGGCTTCATCGCCCGTGATGGCGCCGCAAAGAACAGGATAATACCAGTCCATCGAATAGCGCGATTTCATCATATTAAAGAGGTTGGGACGGCAGCGGATCGCTTCCCCAAGCTTGCCGAGCGCGGCTTTCCAGTGTGAACGGCGCTTTCCCAGGACCTCTGCAATGGCAATCGCGCACTTGAGACTCATATAGACCGAACAGGAACCGGTCAGAAGAGCCATGCGATCGACGATCCCCTCGCCGTTTCTCGCCCAGTGGATCTCGCCGGTATCCGCCTGAAGTCCGACGGCGTAATTGACACCCGCTTTCAGCGCAGGCCAGAGACGCCTCAGGAAACCAATATCACCGGTAATCAGGAAATGATGATAGACCCCCACCGCGATGTAGGAGGAGAAGTTGCTGTCTTTCGTGGTATCCAGCGGCGCCCCTTCATGGGTCGCCGACCACCAGCTTCCGTCCGGGAACTGGGTGGAGGCCAGCCACGCATAAGCATGTTTTGCCTCCTGGTGACAGCCGGCTACGCTGAGGCCCATGGCGCTTTCTATATGATCCCAAGGGTCCGTCTTTCCTCCTTTTGACCAGGGGATTTCGCCATTTGTCTTCTGCAGTCCGGTGATGAAATCCGCCATCGATGCGACGTCAATGGATGAAACTGCCAGGCTTTGAGAGAGGTTGGGTTCCATCAGCGGTATCCTTTTTTGAGGTAGAAGATGATGCTCTTGCCGATCAGAGGATTCAGCATACGGTCCAATAGCGCTGCCAGCAAGGAATGGTGGATGATGTCCCATTCGAGGAATTTTCGGTACGCCCTGACCAGCGGGAAGCTTTCATTTTTATGTCCCACGAGGCATCGGAGCCACCAGTAAGGGGCGTGCAAGCCATGCCGGTAGCGGATCCGCCGGCAGACTGCGCCTGCCTCTTTCAACAGGTTCAGCAGGGCTCCTTTCGTGTAGATCCGAATATGACCGCCCGGTTCGCAGTGATAGGCCTTAGAAAGCGTCCAGCAGATCCACTCCGGCAGAAATCGGGGCACCGTGACGATCAGATCACCCGAAGGCTTCAAGACGCGAAGCAGCTCTGCAATCGCCATCTTGTTGTCGGTTACATGCTCCAGAACCTCGGAACAGATCACCAGATCAAAGCAGCTGTCTGAAAATGGAAGCCTGGTCACATCGGCAAGTGCAACGGTCCAGCCGCCGACCTTTTCACGGTCCATCAGAGAGAGAAATCCTTTCGTTTTGCATAGATCATCCCATTTCAGATCCACACCGACACAGTCCACCCCCGAAATCCTAAAGGCCTCGCAGAGGTGGCGGCCACCTCCACAACCCGCATCGAGGACGCGAATCCCGGCCTTCAGAGAAACCTCCCGAAAGTCAACGGTGAGCATCGATCGCCTCCCGGTAAACCGAAACGGTCTTCTCCGCCGCATGGCGCCAGGTCAGTGAATTTGCAACCCTCTCGAGTCCTGCCTTCCCCATACGCTTTCGTCGTTCTGGATCATCGAGCAGTCCGACAATGGCCTTCCGGAGAGCCCCGGAATCGGCGGGAGGCACCAGAATACCGGCGTCTCCCACCACTTCGGGAAGTGCGCCCCCCGATGTACTGACTACCGGCACTCCGCACGCCATGGCTTCTCCGGCCGGCATGCCGAACCCCTCATAGAGGGAAGGGATGACGGCCATGGTCGTCTCTGCATAGCGCCGGGCAAAATCTTCGTGTTCGATTCGACCGGTAAACGTGACGGCATCCCCGAGAGCCAGATCGCGGACAAGTTGTTCGATCACCCCGTCCTTTTTGGGTTTACCGATCACCATGACACTGATCTCCCTTTCTTTCCGAATAGCTGCAACCGCCTCAAGAAGATAGCGAAGCCCTTTCATTGGGGTATCGGCGCTGCTGGTGACCAGGAGTTGATTTTGAGCCCGTTTGATGCCCTTGAGCGGATAGAAGTAATCGGTATTGATTCCGTTCGGAACGACACGGAACCGCTGCGGTAAAATCCGGAAGGCCCGGCTGATGTCTTTTTGCGAACACATCGAAACGGTGATGATGTGGGAAAGACGTCGGGAAACCCTTTTCTGCATGGCTAAAAAAGCATACCAGCGACGCACCTTCAATTTCCCCAGCAAGGACCCCGCTTCGCGGATCTCCGTGTCCCGATCCACTGTGATCGGATGGTGAATGGTGGTTACCGTTGGGAATCCCATCGAGGCGATTCCGAGGAGACCGTATGAAAGGCTCTGGTTATCATGGACAATATCGTATTTCTTATCACTTTTGCTCAGGTATCTTCTGGCCCTGATTCCAAACGTGAACGGCTCCGGAAAACCTCCCGCACACATGCTGATGAATTCAAACTGGTTCACCGGTGAGGCAAGCTCACGAATATCTCTGACCTTGAAAAGATGGTCGGGATTATAGAGATCCAGACCAGGGAGCTTGTGGAGTGGTATTCCATCCGCGAGCACCGGATAAGGAGGCCCGGATAGGACATCGACTTGATGTCCGAGGCCTTTCAACGCCTCGCTCAGGTACTTGATGTAAATCCCCTGACCGCCGCAGGTAGGATTGCCGCGGTACGTCAGAAGGCAGATCTGCAATGGACCATCCTTTTTATTTCGTGTCATACGATCTAATCCAGTCTGTCTCAATGCAAATCACCTTTTCTCCACCAAACTGTAATAAATACATCCGACTTCTTGAATTAGCAAACAAAATATTGAAGATCTCCGCAGCAAGCTGCGGAGAATCTTTAATCCTTATTGGAACAACACATATCGTTTTTGCTCGCTTACCCCGCGACAAGCCGCGGGGTAAGCGAGCAACGGATTCACTGTGCGCCCTGTCATCGCCTGGTTATTGTAAGGCGCCATCGATGGCATTCGGCATTTGGTCGGGTGGGTTATATTTGACAGGCAGTCCAACCTATGGAATAAGTAACCCCCGGTAAATAAGGTCGGCAACGGATACCGAGGATGCAATGAAACAACAGAAGCTTATTGTTTTTGATATGGATGGAGTGATCATCGATGTTTCCCGATCCTACCGAGAAACGGTGCGACAAACCGCGCGGCTTTTTCTTCAGGGGGCGAAAAGCTTCGAGACACTTCCCGACCCCCTGTTTCCGCTGGTCGATTTGGCGAGGCTCAAACAAACCGGTGGATTGAACAACGACTGGGATCTTACCTTCCAGGCCCTGAGTCTTCTTTTTGCCCTCGTAAAAGCGCCTATCGATCCGGCGGCATCCGAGACCGGCTTATGCCATGAAGAGGCAATCAAACGATGTGACGCATCAGAGCTGGCCGACCTCCTCAAGACATCTTCGACCCCGCTGATGGATCTTTTCATTCGATACGGCAGGCGAAAAGACCCCTTTATAGCGCATGGGTTTAAAGGAGATGTGGGCGCCGGTAATATCATCAAACAGCTCTTCCAGGAGATATATCTCGGTGGCGTCCTATTCCCGGAAATTTATGGATTCAAGCCGAGGTTCTGGAACGGGGAAGGCCTGATCCATCAGGAAAGCCTCCTTATCGAGCGATCTATCCTCAAACGTCTGGCTGAGGGGCATTTTTTGGCTATTGCCACCGGTCGACCGCGGGTGGAGGCAGATTACACGTTGGATCATTTTACCATCAGGGAATATTTCCAAATGGTGATCACCCTGGATGATTGCACTCTGGAGGAAAGAAAGGTTTTCAAAGAACGCGGCGAACGGATCTCTCTGAGTAAGCCCAACCCCTTCATGCTCGATCTGATACCCCGCCTGGCCGGCAAGGAATTCATCGAATGTTATTACCTCGGCGACACGCCTGACGATATGCTGGCCGCCCATTCATCACAAACCGGCTACCGGGGCGTGGGTGTCGTCCTTTCGTCTCCCGATCGAACGGGCCTGCGAACAGAGCTTCTTAAGGCCGGGGCTGATCATATCATTGATGATTACTCGAATTTACCGAAAATAATTTAGCGACATCAGGGTTATCCCCGATTTTGTCTGAACGGAGCGGAACCGTCTGGCAATGCGATCAATCAAATGAATCTGCTCGGATACGGGCAAATTCATGATTTGTTTTTCTATCTCCTCTAATTTTTTGCGGACATCATAAAGCCCTCCTTTTTGATCCCGACAAAGGCTTGTTTCCATTATCTTAATTTGGTACAGTTTTGTAATGCTACCGCGCTTTCATAACTGATAAAATCGCTTCCTCATTCTGGTTTATATAAGCCGCGTAATCGGCTTCTCTGTAACTGATATCGATTTGCTCCGGAATGAATCGCGCAAAATAATTGATGATCGTCTCCGCCGCCATGCCGGGTTCATCGCTTGGAACGACCAAGATATTCCTGGATTCGGCATCGAAATGAAGCTCTTGTTTCTTTAAGCTTTGAACCAAGTCGGGCCTATCGGTAATGACAGTGACATTGCAGTACAAAGCTTCCACGACCATGTTTGAAAATACTGGGAACGGCAAATCCTGTTGCAGAACAAAAATTCCGCTTACGGATTGTAGCAACTGCGGCACCTCCACGGGGTCAACGAATTCTTTCCATTCGATAACTGTGCCGATTCTGTCCTCTGCAAATTTCTTGAAATCCTTCAGGCCAATCCCCTGGGAAACAATCAAGTAATGGAAACGGTCCCCGAGGCTGTTCATGATTTCGATTGCCCTGTGCCACCCCTTGTGTCGCCAATAATAGTTGGCTTTTCCGATAAGCGCCAAAGTTGGCTTTGACTTTTCACCTGGCATGGGCTTGAAGAAAGCCGGATCGGGCACATAAGGCGGGATCGAAATAACTCGTTTTGATAAGCCGCAAAAGCCCTCGTAATGTTCCCTGTCCGTAATTACGGTGCCCGCGCCTTTGAATGCCTTCATGATGAGGTTCGCCCAAATCCCCTTGTTCAGAAATTTATTCAGATCGGAGCCGCCGTGGCGAAGCAAGTAAGGAAGCCCCGTCATCTGGCCGGCGAGGCAACCCACCAGGCCATATGGGATCAGGTATCCCGTATCGATGACATCCGCACCATGCTGGTCAACGACTTCCAAGGCCGCATTCAATAGCGCCAATGACCGGTGAGGATCATTCGGGATGTGCCAGGGGATCTTTTCCTGAGGGCGATGGATATGGAGATTATTTACGGACACCTGATCTTGGAAAACGGGCGAACAGTAATCGGCATCGATATTCTCCCCATCCGTAACGACATGCACGGTATGCCCCCGTTCGGCCAAGGCCCTGCACAGCCAATATGTCTTGGCGGCGATGCCGCCCTCAAGAGGCGGATATTTGCTGATGCAGATTATTCGGGCCATACCCTCGCCAATAATGAATTCTCCGGAGGGCATGGCGCTCTATGATTCCATCCCCGGAAGAAGATCTGTTCAAACAGATCATAAAGAAGGTTCATCCGACTAAAGCATACTTCGTTTCGTGAAGGGCCATAATTTTAGTTTGAAGAATTCCATATCTCTGAAGCCGTAAGCCATTCGTTTCATGGTTTTGATTTTGTTGTTTGTGCCTTCCAGGGGGCCCGATGAAATGCGGTAATCGTAGTAGGCAAGGATTCCTGATTTGTACCCGGCCAAGGTGTTGGCAAACTTTTTGAGCATCTTGATACTGGTGGATTGCGCTCTTTTGACCCAATCGGCGAAGACCCTTTCGGCAGTCTCTTTATTCGGTTGCAGCCAGATCTGCCGGAGGTCTTCCTTGAGGTAGTAAGCACATGCGAGAGGCTCATTGAGCTTCAGGGCTTCCTCCAATCGTTCTTTCTCTTTTTTCTCAGTATCGAGATTTTCAGGATTTTTCAGGAGGAGCCACCGGGTTCCCTTCAAGACTTCCTTGTGGAGATTCTCTTTTGTTTCCCGGTATAGATCTCTTCGGAGATCGGATAGTTTGTCATTGAAGAGCTTGATGACATGAAAATGATCAAACACAATGGTCGCCTTGGGAAGATGTTCAAGAACGGCGCTGATGTATGCCGGCGACATATCCATGGCGACAGCCTTTACTTTTGCCCTGGAACGTTTGAGCTTTTTCCAGAAGGGATCAAGGGCGTCACCCCCCTTGCCGTCGCCAACGAAAATCACCGCTCCTGTTTCCATGTCCAAAACCACCGTCAAGTATCGATGCCCCTTGAGAACCGAAATCTCATCGATGGCAATCCGCCGAACGCTTTTCAAACACTGTCGGGAAAATCGCCGGGTCAAATCCTTCTTTTGAATCTCCTTGATCACATCCCAGGAGACTCCCAAATGTCGGGCGACATCCTGAATGGTCATATGTTTCGACAGATCCAACGCGTACCGTTCAAAAGCGTGGCTGTAAGAAAACCGGGGATCGGCAAATTCGAGCTTCTCCTGGCGGATCTTCCCGCAACGCCGACATTCAAGCCGTTGAACCTCATAATCGAGAAACACCCTCTTCAAACCAATGGGAACTATCCGAAATCGCCTGGAAAACTTTCCCCGAAAGATAATGTCCCGGCTCCGGCAGACCGGACAACGAATCTTTCCCCGTTTGCGCTTGACGGAAAAGATGACCGCCCCTCCTGTATATCGGGTGCGGATATATTCATAGCCAACCAGACCAAAACCGTGATACAAAAGACTCGTGGACATACTTCCCCTCCCATAAAAAGAAATCGTTTCCAATTTCTTTATGGGGTCGTGTGTCCACTCTTTTCAAGTCATAAGTATGCATCAACCGGATGAACCAAAAGAAAGGACGGTGACCCCATGAAGCTGGCGGATCATGAACAACAGGCGTTGAAAGTTCTGCGCGAGCGTCTGTTCGAGAAGTATCCGATTGTGGATTTTCGCCTCTTCGGATCGAAGGCAAGGGGCGAGGGAAGATCGGATTCCGACCTGGACGTTATGATTGAAATCCCCGTAAACGACCCGGCCATCGTTGCGGATATCGATGACATCATCTACCGAATCAACCTCGATCATGACGTCTTTATCTCCGCCGTGATCTTCGGAAGGGATGAAATCGAGGAAGGCCCGATGTCCGAAGCCCCGATCTACAAGGTCATTCAGCGGGAGGGCATCCCCCTATGAGCACGGATGAGAAGAGAAAAGCCCTTGCCCACTACCGATTGCAGCAGGCGGAAGAAAGCCTGGAAGAAGCCCGCTATCTCTTCGCCGGCGGGAAAAGCCTCCGTTCCGTGGCCAATCGGATTTATTACGGGATGTTCTATGCCGTCCTGGCCCTCCTGATCTTTGAACCGTACACCTCGTCAAAACATACAGGGGTGCTGTCCTACTTCAACAAACGTTTCGTGAAGGGCGGCATTTTTCCCGACCCGATGGGTCGCGCCCTCCACAAAGCGTATGACCTCAGGCAAAGGGGCGATTACCGGGAATATTTCGATATCTCCAGGGAGCAGGTGGAACCGCTCTTGGACGATGCGATGCGGTTCATTGCTTTCGCCAGGATGTACCTCACGGAAAACGCCGGTTTAGAAGCGGAGAAGGCAAAGGATTGACAGGACTATGAGGGATCCATCATTCAAAGAATGGCTTCGGGAGCAGATTCAATCGGTCCTGTCCAAGACGACCGAACCGGCGCCGTTCATCCTCTGGTGCGACCCCACGCGGGCGTGGGAAGAACTTCTCCGGAAAACCTGCGGGGAAGCGATTGAGTTGTGGGCCGACGAAGGGCATGAACTGCTCCTCCGGCATCGGTTTGTGCGCGAGGAACACCGCCCCCGCGTTATCTGGACGCCCATCGGGAAAGACGCTCTTCGCTACTTCAAGGTGTTCGAAGGGGAGGCGACTCTTCGGGAAATGTCGCTTCTGGAGGCCCTCCGGGAATTTGGCGTCGAGATCACCCGCGCCCAGGAAGACGAGGTCAAGGAGGATCTTCTCGCCTACGCCCTGGCGAAGTTCGACGAACCTCTCTCCCGATGGAAGAAGATCACGCCGGATGAGCTGATCTCGACGGGGACCATCCTCTCCGTTCTCGCGGATGTTGGCAAGCCGATTGCGGACCGGATCTGCCCGGAGAGGCGCCACCTGTTCAAGCGGCGCGTTACTGCGGATTTCGGATTTCCGCCGTCGGATCTTGGCGACCCGGACACGTGGCGCATCCGGACGGTCGCCCGCCTCCTCGCGACGGACGCGGCCGTGAAGCTCGGGCAGGAGACCTATCCGACATCGGATTGGGTCATTCCGCCGGGCAACAGCCGGAAACGGGCCTTGGAGCTCCTCGGTCAGTGGCAGCGGGATCTCCAGCTTCTGCCGCGCTTTGAAACCCTTGCCGGAAAGGCTGACGCCCTTTTGAATATTCAATCCTTCCTGGGGCAGGATTCCTGCAAACTGGCAGATCCTCTGGCCTCCTACAGGGGGGAAAAGGCGCTGTTCCAAAACGAAATCAAACAGATCAAGGAATTCGAGAATTTTCTGGAATTGGCAACCTATTTCGGCCGGAAAACGGAACACTACCAGCTCCACGCCCGGGGCTTCTGGGGAGAATGGTCGAAGAACCAGGTCCCTTGGGATATCCTGGCCGGATTCGGGCGGGCGGCGCAGATTCTGCGGGATCATGATGGCGTGGAGAAGAACTAGCACGCCCTGCAAGACGCTGTTGACTGGTACTGCCGGGAGGGCTGGAAGGTGGACGCAAAAGGCGAGAGTCTCATGCAGGAAGACGCCGCTGAAGAGGCCGACCTTTTCGCAGTCCGGAAGGAAATGAGAACTGCCTACCTTCAAATCCTCGACCGGACCAACACGGCCTTCTCTGAATTCGCCGCCCAGGATCCCGAATGGCTTTCGCATGCCCCCCTGCCCTATGCCGGGGAGGCGCTCCAGACGCGGCTGGCCGAGAAGAAGGAAGCGATGGCGGTCATTTTCGTGGATGCCTTCCGCTTTGAACTAGGGATGCGCCTGGTCGAAATGATCAACGAGGGTCAGAGCGCCCCCGTCGCCTCCGTGGCGCCCTGCAAAGCGCCGGCGCCCACGACGACGGAACTGGGCATGGCCTACCTCCTTCCCGGCGTGGCGAAAAACCTCAAGGTATCCGTCGATCCGGAAAAGGGCTGGTACGTTCATGCCGAGGGCCGCGAAGAGAACCTCGCCACGGCCGAGGGAAGACGGAACTGGCTGACCGCCGTCTATGGGATTAAGCCCTCCCATATACTGAGCGTTACCGAGGCCGGGAAAAGCGGTTTCAAGCCTCCCGAGGGGAAGCTCATTTTTCTCTTCGGCGACGAATTCGACAGCCTGGGGCACGAAGGCGAGTTGGCCCTTTCGGGAGCCGACGGCCTCCTTGAAAGGTATGCCCAACTGATCCGGAGGCTCAGAGACGCCGGTTACGGGCGCATCTTCGTTTCGACCGATCACGGCTATTTCCATTACCTCCCCGGTGCTCACGAGGTGATGGAAAAACCGGTGGGGGATATCCGCTGGAAATCGAGGCGGGCCATTGTCGGGAAGAACCTGAAGCACAAGACGGCGGTTCTGACCAGGGTGGCCGGCAGCGACCTGGAATGCCTGACCCCCCGGAGCGTCAATGCCTTCAAGACCTATGGCGGGATCGGATTTTTCCACCGGGGAACAACCCTCCAGGAGTGGCTCATCCCGCTGGTCTGCATCCAATGGGCAAAAAAAGCGCAAAAAACGGGGATCGTTTTAAAGCCGATCGCTGAGATCACGACGCAGGAACCCATGGTGGAAATCGAACCGGATACGCGGGGAAAGAAGAACCTCTTGGGGGAGATCGACGGCAGCTATCTCGGCCGGCAGATCACCATCAAGATCCGCGACGCCGCCTCGGGGAAGGTCCTTTTCAAATCAGCCGCCGTGGCCGTCAGTCCCCATGACGAGGTCAGGCAGATCAAGCTGGCAAAAGTTTCGGGGGCGGAAGGCCGATTCGGCCAGAAGCTGACCCTGGAGATCGTCGACGCCGATGACGAGGCGCTTTTAACGACCGCGGAGGTCGTCTTGAAAACCGATATGGATGAATGGCTATGATGGAAGAACCGAAGAATCAGACGGGCTGGGTCGATGCCCTGGATCAGAAACTCTTTGACGCATTTCCCAGCCGCGTGGTGCGCAAGGATCTCGTCAAACGCTTCAAGGTCGGCGACAATATCCCCGTTTACGTCCTGGAATACCTGCTCGGCAAGTACTGCTCCACCACGAACGCCAAGGAGATCGAGGAAGGGATACTGCGGGTCAAGGACGTCGTCACCGAGCGGATCGTCCGGGCGGACCGGGGCGAACTGATCAAATCCAACCTCCGAAAAAACGGCCTCCATAAGCTCATCGACCTCGTGACGGTGATATTCGACGAAAAGGACGAGGGCGGAAAATACTGGGCGCACCTGGCCGCCGCGGGGCTGGATCACGTCCACATCAAGGAAGACCTCGTCTACGAGCATGAACGCATCTTGACGGGGGGGATCTGGGCGAACCTGGAGATCACCTATGACGAAACCCTCGTGCACAAGGGGGTGACGAGGCCGTTTGTTTTGAACCGTCTGCAACCGATCCAGATCGCCAGCGCCAACCTGCAGGAATACCTGGAGGGACGGGCGCGCTTCACCCGGGATGAATGGATCGACGTTCTGCTGCGGACAATGGGCTATGAGCCGACGAACAGCGATTTCACACCGCGTCGGAAGCTTCTCTTTCTGACCCGGATGATCCCAATGGTGGAGAAGAACTACAACCTCATCGAGCTGGGGCCGCGGGGGACGGGAAAATCCTATGTCTACCGGGAGATCTCCCCCTACGTGATCCTACTGAGCGGAGGCCATGGTTCAGTGGCGGACCTCTTTGGCTGGAAAAATCGCAATGACAAGCCGGGACTGGTCGTCCGGTACGATCTGGTTGCCTTCGACGAGGTGGCCGGACCCAACTTCAAGAAGGAAAACGACAAGCAGATGTACAAGGGGTACATGGAGCAGCGGTCATTTTCCCGGGGCGACGACAAAGGAACCATCCAAGCGGATGCGGGAATCGTCTTCAACGGGAACATCGACGGCGACGTGGAATCCATCGCCCGGGTGTCTCACCTTTTCTCAGCCCTGCCGGACTCCATCCGTAACGACATGGCCTTCCACGACCGCTGGCACGGCTACCTGCCCGGATGGGAAATCCCCAAGATGCAGACGGCCTATTTCACCGATCATCTGGGCTTCATCTCCGACTACATCGCCGAGATCTTTCACGAGGGCCTGCGGAACCGGAACTTCGCCGACGCCCACGAGCGCTATTTTTCCTTCGGAAACCATCTGGAGGCCCGCGACCGGACGGCCGTCGTGAAAACGGTCTCGGGGCTGGTCAAACTGCTCCACCCGGCAAATGATCCCACACGCCCGGAGATGGAGGAGTACGTGCGCCTTGCGCTGGAGATGCGCCGGCGAGTGAAGGAACAGCTCAAGCGGATGGGCGGCATCGAATACGCCAAGGTCAACTTCTCCTATATCGACAAGGAGACAGGCGAGGAGAGCTTCGTCGGCTGCCCGGAAATGGGGAACATCCAGCTCATTCCCGATACCCCCCTGCCGCCGGGGGACATCTTCACCATCGGCTATGATCCGGCAGAGGCGCGCTATTCTCTGTACCGGATCCAGATCAACATCTCCTCAGGCTCGGGGAAATTCAATCTCGTCGGCACGAGCTCAAAAAACATCCGCGAATCAGCGAAAATGGCTTACGGTTTCCTGAAGACCAACGGCCGGAAGATGGGCATCGACCGGGATCTCTCCAGTTATGACGCAAATGTCCAGGTTATCAGCCTCATGCAGGGGAAGGATGCGGGCGACCTGGGGGTGGCGTTCTTCGTGGGGCTGGTATCGGCCCTTCTGTCGCGCACGATTGCGGGAGGGCTGGTCGTCCTGGGGCAGTTGAGCATCCACGGGGTTCTCAGCCACGTGGAAGGCCTCGGCGACAAGCTCCGCGTCGCCATGGATTCCGGGGCGAGGCGGGTCATGATCCCCACGGTGAACCGAAAGGATTTCGCCACGCTGCCTGACGAGGTGATCGACAAGATGCAGATCGAGTTTTACAGCGAGCCGGCCCAGGCGGCCTTCAAGGCGCTGGCGGAGGGGTGAGGAACTTTATAGAAATTCTTCTCCCGGACCTGAAACAGCGGCGAGGTCTTGAATCATAAAGACACATTCCAGATATTTCTTCAGTTCATACCATGAATTGTCATTCTCAAAGTACCGTGTAGTCGGTTATCGCGTGGACAACATCGACTACTGGGTTGCCACAGACCGCTACGACCTGACCGCCGAGCAGATCGCTTTCGCCTACAAGCTCCGCTGGAACCTGGAGATCTTCTTCGGCTGGTGGAAGCGTCACCTGAAGGTCTATCACCTGATTTCAAGGAGCTAATATGGGCTCATGGTGCAAATGCTGGCAGGAATGATCACCTATCTTCTTTTAGCCATCTATTGCCGTGAGCAGTATCATGAAAAGATTTCCGTCAAACGCCTGAGAGAAATCTGCATCAACATCCGTAATGAGGTAAGCCCCGACGAGCTTGTAAATAACGTCCTTAATAAAAATGCTCGCTGGTCGCCTTGGCCGCATTAACCGTCGTATGGTCTGTCGTTATATGCAAATCTCTAACCGGACAATGCTGAGCGACACGCGAAGTTTTTAAAGAAACCGACTTACGCCCCTGACCGTAAGGAACATCGAGTTAAGCAACAAACTCTGCAAGGCACTTCCCGGCAAATTCTACCATCTCCTCGGTTGCCTTTGAGAACTGATGTGCTGTTTTTACCAGCGACGGATGATAGTTGTACTCATCCCTTGTGTAGCCGTCTACTGCGTAAGCCCGTTCGAAATAGGGTATCCTCAGCAGCTTATCCAACACCTCTTTGGGTATATCCTGATCGATACGGCCTTTGATAAAGGAGATCTTTTCCTGGCCGGGGAAATTGATCACCTCTTCGATAAAAGACGGGGGACAGGTGACGACGACGCCGGCGCCGGCTTTTTCTTCCAGATGCCAGAGCCTCAAGAGTCCATCCACTTTCGGTCCGACCCGAAGCGAACAGGAGAGGAGCTTGCTCGGATATTTCTTTTCCTTGAGCAACCGGTAGGCCTTCTTGAAGATCGCCAGTTCGGCCAAACGCACATCAGCCTCGGAAAGTTCGATTCCTTTTTCTCGGGCAAAATCCCTTAACCCTCCCAAATCTCCGTAACGGGCCTCCATGTGGGTAATTACAGACCGCCAGCGAGAAAGATCCCGATTGTTCTTCCTCGCTTTCTCCATGCCTCTTTGCACCGATTCGGCGCAGTCCATCAGTTGCGGCAGGACAAAGCTCAGCGTGTTATTGGTGGCGATCCCTCGAGAGGTGAGACTCTCGATCACCTCGTACCCTTCTTTTGTCCCGGGTACTTTTACCATAACATTGGGGTTGATGGCCGCTAACTCATAAGCCTGTTTCAACATTGCTTCCTTGTCGAATGACTTCCTCGGATCCACCTGACCCGAGAGGAAGCCTTCACGAAAGTGTGTTTTTTCAAACAGCGGGAGGAACATTTCGGAGCCCCGTTTCACCACCGACTTGTAAAGAAGCCAGAAGAGGGACTCTTTGTCTATCCCGGGATTTTCCCTTATCAGCCCTGTAGCCACCTCTTTCCAGTACCGCCCATCATCCTTGATCGCCTCGAGCGACAAGGGGGGATTGGTAGTGACTCCGCGAAACAGCGACGCCTCGGGGTTTTCCCTGTTGATCATCCGGCCGAATTGGCGATTCAAGGTTTCTCTATCGCCTTCTTCTGCCTTGGCAAGCATCTTCCGGCGCCAGCTTTCAAAGACCAAGGGCGACGAATCCCACCAGATCTCCATCCCCGGGCTTATCTCAACCAGTTTCTCCAGCAGATTGTTTTCCCTCATACTCCTCCTTTCAAAGGCATGTAACGCTTCATCACGATCGCCGTCATTGTTCCGATGCAGGCGCCTGCAAGGACATCACTGAGATAGTGGGCGGTCAGAACAAGACGGCTGATGGCGACGATCATAGCGAACAGATAGAGAGGTATACGATATTTCGGCCAAAAAATCGAACAGGTTGTCGCAATAGCAAAAACGGTCGTTGCATGGCCTGAGGGGAACGAATTGAATTCATAGCCGATATGAAAGGGTTCAAAACCGTATAGGCCCCTCTCGAAAAACATTTTTGGCCGGAGCCGCCCGACCAGGAACTTTATAATATTCGCCACAATACCGGAGAGAGCGATACTGGAGAAAAATAGCAAAGTGCGATCCGCGTGGAGGCGGTTTCTCCGTATCCAGCGAAAAAAAATGAACAGACCAAAGGAGACGACGAGATAGGTTGTCGATACCCCCGCCTTCGTGATCCACTCGAAGACATTGCGGGTTTCCTGGCTCTGGGCATGAAAGAATCGGGCAACGGGCAGATCGATGAACAGATAGGAAATGGCGATGACCAAAATGACCCCGGTAGAGAGGGCCCAGGCCCGCCGGTTATTTTCCATTCGCCAGTCCTTGGAAGTTTTTATGCTCGTTCATGATGCCGGCTTTATCTTAATCCTGCCGGAGTGTCAATGGATTGATGTGATTCGTGAGCATTGTTCTTGACATACAAACCGATATGTGTGATTTTTCCGCAATGCATCGTTTGATTAACCGCTATATCCTGAAAGAAATCGCCATCATCTTCTGTATGATTGTCTTTGTGCTGACCTTTGTCCTCCTCATGGGAAAGATCCTGCAACTGATGGATCTGATGATCAACAAAGGGATAAGTGTTAAAATCATCGCACAGATGACGCTTTTTCTGATGCCCTCCTTCCTCATTTTTTCCATCCCCATATCCCTGCTGATAGCGATCCTCATCGGGCTGGGTCGCCTCTCCGGCGATAACGAGATTACCATACTGAAAATGTCCGGTGTCAGTCTCTATCAGATAGCGTTTCCGGTTGCCTTTGCAGCCCTGACCGCTGCATTGTTGACCGCGGCAACGACTTTCTTTCTCGTTCCTTACGGAAACATCGCAACCAAGAATCTCCTGTTCGATGTTGCGAGGCAGAAAGCCAGCATCGGCATCCGAGAGAAGGTATTCATCGACGATTTCCGGGGGATCCTCCTCTATGCGGAAAAAATACCGATCCACGGAGATTTCCTGGAAGGGGTTCTCATATCGGACAACCGGATCATCCGCGAGCCGAACACGATCATCGCCCGGAAAGCCTATCTCATATCGGATACGGATACTCGGGCAATCACCCTGAGGCTGGAGGACGGCAGCACGCATACCGTCGATGCAGGTCTGAAGACTTACCGGAAAATGGATTTCAGCTTCTATGACATCCGCCTCGACCTTGCGGAATCCTTCTCTGCAGAAACAAAGCCCGGTGAAAAATCCAGCATGGATATGACGGTAACGGAACTCTCCGCCAAGTTGAGGAGCCATGGGGTCGACGATCAGGCATTTCGGGAAATGTCATTGGCGCTCAACAAGAAGCTGACAATCCCCCTTTCCTGCCTCATCTTTGGCCTCCTCGGCCTGCCGTTCGGCATCCGGGCGCATCGCGCAGTCCGATCACGGGGATTCGCAATCGGCGTGGTCCTCATCCTCATATACTACCTGCTGAGCCTCAGCGGTGAGGCCCTCGCCGAAACGGGACGGCTTTCACCGATCGTCGGCGCATGGGCCCCCAATGTGATTTTTGCCGTCGCCGGAATTCTGTTCTTCTATTTTGCAGCGCGGGAACGATCCCCCTGGGCGCATCGCAACCCTCTTTCTACCTGCGTGTCACCCCCCGGCCAAAGCGGGAAGAAGGCAGGAATGCCATCATGAAAATACTGTATCGTTACCTGACCTATGAATTCTCCAGGAATCTCGTATTCATTACACTGTGTTTAATCTCGCTTTACCTGATCATTGATTTTTTCGAAAAAATCAGGATGTTTCTCAGCAACCATGCCACCTTTCAGCAGATGGCCGCACATTTTTTCTTCCGCATCCCCATGATCCTGTCTCAGATGCTGCCGGCCGCTGTCCTCCTTGCGTCGCTGATGACCTGCGGATATCTGTCACGGCACAGCGAGATCGTGGCAATGAAGGCCAACGGCATCAGCCTTTACCGGGCATCTCTTCCCATCTTGACCATTGCCGCATCGACATGCCTGCTGGTCTTTCTGCTCAACGAGTGGATCACCCCCTATACCAATGAACGGTCCGAGCATATCCGTTTGATAGAAGTGCAAAAGCGGCGGTCGTTGGGAACGTTCAAACAGGATCAGATATGGTACCGGGGCCAGAAAGGCATTTACAATATCAAGCTGTTTGATGCCCAAAGCAACAGGCTCCGCGGGATCGCCATCTATTACCTGGACCACGAAATGAAATTGAATATGCGCCTCGATGCGGAATGGGGCGAGTGGAAAGAGGAGCGTTGGCTATTCCACAACATACTGATCACCAGGTTTCCGGCCGGTGAATTTCCCACCCTTGAGAAAATCACCCAGCAAGTTATCGATCTTCCGGAAAAGCCTGAAGATTTCAAGGTGGTTCAGAAAGATGTCGAGACCATGGGTTACTTTGAGTTGAAGCGATACATCGGAAAACTTCGCTCGGAAGGGTACGATGCGACACGATACGTCGTCGATCTTCACGGAAAAATCGCCTTCCCGTTGGTCAGCATCATTCTTGCCGTGATCGGCATTTCCTTCTCACTGAGGTCCGAGCGGAGCGGAGGCATCGCACAGGGCATCGGGGTTGGGCTGGTCATCGGATTCTCTTATTGGCTGGTCTACGCCTTCGGGATGTCGCTCGGCCGATCAAGCGCCCTCCCCCCGCTTATCGCCGCCTGGTTCGGAAATATCTTCTTCGGTATCGCTTCGCTCTGGCTGTTTTTGCGTCTAAAAACCTAAAACCAGAGATCGGTTTTACCGATTAAACCCAAAGACATAATAAAGGATCAGCCCTGTAAGGTATGTAAATACGCCTGACCAGAGGACATCCGTGGGAAAATGCCCCCCCTGAATCATTCTTCCCGTGCCCATCAAAATCCCGTAAGAGATTCCCAAACAGAGAAAAAACGCCGCCCACCCTCTGGATGTCTTTCTTAGAAGGAAAAAGGGTGAAAATAAAAAAAAACCCACCGCAGCATGCCCCGAAGGAAACGACTTACCCTGCCCGGGCTGCCCTTTATCCCAGGCATGACGAAACACCTCTGTTCCGCCAAAGTTCACTGTATCGATGGGACGAGGCCTGCCCCAGTGATCCTTAAATACAGTATTCACGAGCAACCCCGGTCCCAGTACCATGAAAGTGACCAGAAAAAGGCCGATTTTTCTATAAGAAACGAATTTTCTCCGAAAAAAACTCAATACAAAGGCAACAAGACCGCCGATGGATAAAAGCAAGGCCGGGATGTTCCCGTACTCATAGAGCAAATACCACGGGTTTTCTTTACCCAGAAACCAGCCGGATACAGGAGAATAGAACCATTTTTCAACCTCTATATCGGCATTTGTCAGATGCAAGACGGCGGTTAAAAAAATAGCCGCGGTGAGAGGCAAGGCAAAATCGATGATAATTTTTTTATCCATTCCGGTTAATAACGGTAATAGTCCGGCTTGAAGGGTCCGTCTGCGGGTACATTGAGGTAGTCCGCCTGTTTCTTTGTGAGCCGGGAAAGCTTTGCCCCCAGACGCTTGAGATGAAGATGTGCGACCTCTTCATCGAGTTTTTTCGGCAGGGTGTAGACACCTGGTTTACGTGATTTCGCAGCAAGGTCGAGCTGAGCGAGGCACTGGTTGGTAAAGCTGTTGCTCATCACAAAACTGGCGTGACCGGTCGCGCAGCCGAGATTCACCAGACGCCCTTCGGCCAGGATGATGATGGCCTTTCCGGATTTGAGAGTCCATTTATCGACCTGAGGCTTGATGATCCGCTTGACACAACCGGGTGTATTTTCCAGGTAATGCATGTCGACTTCACTATCAAAATGTCCGATATTGCAGACAATTGCTTCATTTTTCATCTTTTCCATATGCATTCCGGTAATGACATCACAGCAGCCTGTCGCCGTGATAAAGATGTCCCCTTTCGCTGTGCAGTCATCGAGGGTCGTCACTTCATACCCTTCCATGGCCGCCTGCAGGGCGCAGATCGGATCAATTTCGACGATGGTGACGCGTGCGCCGAATCCCCGCATGGATTGGGCGCACCCCTTGCCGACATCGCCGTACCCGCAGATCACCACCGCCTTACCGGCTATCATGATGTCCGTGGCCCGTTTTATCCCGTCGGCGAGGGATTCCCGGCAGCCATAAAGGTTATCGAACTTGGACTTGGTGACCGAATCGTTTACATTCATCGCCGGGAACAGGAGTTCTCCCGCTTTTGCCATCTGATAAAGGCGGTGAACCCCTGTGGTGGTCTCCTCGGAAACCCCTCTAATGCGGGCAGCGACCTCCTGCCAATGCCGCGGCGCTCGTTTTAGGCCGTGAGCCAGACGTTCCCGGATGATTTTCATCTCTTTGTTTTCGGAAGGTTGATTCAAAACAGAAGGATCTTTTTCAATCCGGACACCTTCATGAACGAACAGTGTCGCATCC
>CAZINF010000015.1:0-38928 GCA_964540555.1 uncultured Syntrophus sp.
TTGACATGAAAAATGTCAATCTCTACTGTTGACTTTGAAAGGAATAACTATTTAACCAGCGGAAAGGAGCGGGGTTAAGGAGGAAATGACCATGCACGAGGATTTTTACGAAGGCAAACCGCACGAGGAATGCGGGGTCTTTGCGGTGTACGGCCATGAAGAGGCGGCGCGGGTGGCCTTCTTCGGCCTGTTCGCCCTCCAGCACCGGGGACAAGAAAGCGCGGGAATCGCCACGGCCGACGGATGTCAGGTCTGGGCGCACAAGGGGATGGGACTCGCATCGGAGGTCTTCAGGGAGGAGATCCTCGTTAAACTCCCCGGTCGCCTGGCGATCGGCCATGTCCGTTATTCCACCACCGGTTCCTCGGTCCTCTCCAACGCCCAGCCTTTTTTGGTCCATCATGCCGATGAGTACTACGCCCTCGCCCACAATGGAAACCTGATCAACGCCCAGGAGCTGCGGACGGAGCTCGAGGAACGGGGTTCGATTTTTCAGTCCACGATGGATAGCGAAGTCATTATCCACCTCATGGCCCCCCACCTGAAAGTGGGGCTGGAGGAGGCCCTGACAAAAGCCCTCGCACGCGTGCAGGGCGCCTACAGCATCGTCATGATGACCCGGAACCGCATCATCGCCGTCCGCGATCCCCGGGGTTTCCGGCCGCTCGCCCTCGGCCAGCTCAACGGCGGATGGGTGGTGGCCTCGGAGACCTGCGCCTTCGATCTCGTGGGGGCCAAATACGTCAGGGACGTCCGGCCCGGCGAGATCATCATCATCGACGAGGCGGGGCTGCACAGCGTCATGCCCTTCCCGGAAGAGAAGCCCTGCCACTGCATCTTCGAGCTTATCTATTTCGCCAGACCCGACAGCCAGATTTTCGGGGAGAACGTCTATCTCTGCCGCAAAAGATTGGGCCACAACCTCGCCAGGGAATGCCGACCGGACGTGGATCTCGTCATGCCGTTCCCCGATTCGGGGAATTACGCGGCCCTCGGCTACGCAGAGGAAAGCCGGATCCCTTTCGAGATGGGGATGATCCGCAACCACTACGTGGGGCGGACCTTCATCCAGCCGAGCCAGGCGATGCGGGATTTCGGTGTCAGGGTCAAGCTTAATCCCGTAAAGCCGCTCATTGTCGGCAAGAAGATCGTCATCGTGGAGGATTCCATCATCCGGGGGACAACCAGTCGAAATCGCGTCCGCCATCTTCGCGACTGCGGCGTCAAGGAGCTTCACATGGTCGTGAGTTGTCCGCCGACGCGCCATCCCTGTCCTTACGGAATCGATTTTTCGATGCGGGGGGAACTCATCGCCGCCGAAAAGGCGGACGAGGCGGAAATCGCCGCCTTCATCGGCCTGGACAGCCTGCATTACCTCTCCATCGAAGGGATGGTGGAGGCCACGGGGATACCCCGGAAAAACTTCTGCCTTGCCTGTTACACCGGCGCTTATCCGCTTCCGCCCCCGAAGACGTTCGGAAAATTCTGTTTTGAGGGGCGTGTGTTCTGAGACAGAAGAAGAAACAGGTCTTCTCAACTCAATATCAATTTGACACTTACCTCATACATCCGGGTTTACGTTTTGTGAGTTTGCGGCGTATACTGCACGCCATATTTTGTATGAGTCTTGACAATACCGTAATATGTAATGTAAGAAAAAGCAGATTAGTAAGATTCTATAACACAAATCACTCGGTGCTTTGATCCCTCAAGAGGCGACCTTTCCAATGGCTAATTGCACCAAACGAGGGTTCGAATACGGGTTTCCGAGCCTCTTTGATCAATATGAGGCATTAGCTAAGGTGACTTGAACCGCTGTGTAGGAAAACGCATGCCCGGTGGAGTGGGAAGAGGAAAGACCGTGAAACCTTTCCTAGTCACGATTAACACAGCGAGACAATCGTCCGTTTTTCTTTCGAACCATTACGCTTGTCATGGCAGAGGTGGCACGGAATGATCGAACATGCAAAGACAAATCCGGAACTGAACGAAGAGATCTCCGCCTTAACGCGGAGAATCAGGGACCTGGAACAATCGTTATCAGAGCGCAAAAAGGCGATGGTGGCGCTGCGTGAGAACGAGGCCCGGTATTGCACAATTCTTGCGGGCGCCGAGGATGGCTATTTCGAGGTTGATCTTGCCGGAAACTTTACATTCTTTAACGACTCGGTTTGCCGAATGCTCGGATATTCCCGAGCTGAATTGATGGGCATGAATAACCGTCAATACACCGATAAGGAGAACGGCCAAAAACAGTACCAGGAATTCAAAAAGATGTTCATGACAGGGGAACCTTCAAAAGGATTCGATCATGAAATTATTAGAAAAAATGGCACAAAACTATCTATTGAGTTCACTGCTTCTCTCATAAGAAACATATACGGTCATCCCATAGGATTTCGCGGCATTATGCGCAATATCACCGACCGAAGGCGAGCTGAGGAGGCATTGAGCAATAGCAAGAAGCGGTTCCACGCCATATTTACGAAGACAGCGGTGGGAGTGGCCGAGATCGAAATGGCCACGGGCCGATTCCTCACGGCGAATCGACGGCTTTGCGAAATTACCGGCCGGTCTGAGGAGGAGCTGCTGGTCACCGCCTTCCAGGCTATGACACATCCGGATGATCTTTATTTGCATGAGGAAAAAACGGCTCTGCTGCTGGCCGGAAAGATCGAGCAGTACAGCCTGGAGAAAAGATACATTTCGAAGGACGGAATGATCATCTGGGTGAATCTAACAGTATCGCCGATCCGGAGACCGGGGGAAGAACCTGGGCGTTGCATCGTCGTGGTAGAGGACATCAGCGAGCGCAAGCGGATAGAGGACGAGATATGGGAGATGTCCTTCGGGGACAGGCTGACGGAACTCACATCATCTGGTTAAGTGATCTTCCAGCCAATATACATCTCTTTAAATCGCCTCCTTGGGATCTCCTGTAGACTCTCCGTCTGTCTCAGTAAGCACCCCCCAAGGAAACATCATACCGGACAAATTTGTGCTATAAAACTCCGTCCATCCGATATACATTGTTTGAAATCGCATTTTCCGGATCTCCTATAGCCTCTCTATTCGTCTCCTCCGGCATTTACGAATGAAGCATTCATACCGGACAATTTTGTGCTACAATACCGAACGGGTTTTTTATTGTTGACAATACCGAATCGCTCATGGTAGCCATACCCGCAATGAGTTGCCGATTGCCGCGAGAATACTGCTTACCTACTCGATAATATTGAGATAAAAGTGGATCTCATCCGAGTGAAATGTCATGCTGGACAAATTTGTGACACAACGCCGGACAGTGTTTATATATTGAGAGAAAAGCAGGGCCCGCTCCGAAATACCGGGCGGCAATTGGGTGCCCGTCGGGACCCGTCAAATCGCCAGTCAGTGACACGATGATGGCGAGTTCCTGGGTGAGACATGAAATCTTTGCCCTGAAGAATGGTAAGGCCGGAGAAAAAATGACCGTTAGCGACCGTAAGAAAATAAAATTGTCTATTTTTTATTGTTCAAACTGTTTCGACGGAACCGAATTTGACCGGATTGCACGCGAAGAGGAAGGCGTTGAATACACTGTCATCAGCCTTCCCTGTTCCGGCAAAGCAGACCTACTTTATCTATTGAAGGCCTTCGAGACGGGGGCGGACGGTCTTGCCCTGGTCACCTGCCCGAAAAATGAATGCCATTATCTGGAAGGCAACTTACGGGCGCCCAAGAGAGCGGAAGAGGCGAATCGCCTTCTCGAAGAGGCGGGACTGGGCTCTGATCGCGTCACGGTTCTGCATATGAATGGCATGGGAATCGGGGAAATCGTCGAGAAGTTGGCGGCGTTTTGTGAAAAAATTCGCAGCCTGCCGGCATAGGTTGCGGACCATGTGAATGAACGGTGTCATGAGTGTATCCTTGCCCTGATACGGGTAAACCATAACGGTTCGGTGAGCATAGTGAAAAACGAAAAGCTATTTCATGACCAGTTGAAGAGCGGAGATTTCATCGTTACGGCCGAATACCTCCCCAAGGCGGAAACCGGAGGGGCGGCGATCGAGGCGGTCATGGAAGCGCTGGCGAGAGTCCCGTCGGCGGTCAATGTTGCGGATAACCCGTTCGGCGTTGCCATGTCCAGTCTGGCGGCCTCCATTATCCTCGCCAGGGCGGGGATTGAACCGATCTACCAGGTCGTCACCCGTGACAGAAACCGGATCGCCATCCAATCCGACCTGCTGGGCGCGGCAGCCCTGGGGATCAGGAACATCCTCTGTCTTTCGGGTTACCATCAGACTTTGACGGACAACCCCGAGTCGGCGAACGTCTATGATCTCGATTCCACGCAGTTGGTCGCCCTCGTCACGAAGATGCGCGACCGGGGAGAACTCCTGAACGGCGAGCGGATAAACGGCCCTTTTCCGGTGACCGCCGGCGCCGTCGCCAACCCCTGCCTGAAACCCATGGATCTGGGCATCCTCAGGCTGATGCAGAAGGTCGAAACCGGAGCGGATTTTATCCAGACCCATGCCGTGTTTGACGTTGGGGAATTCGGGCTTTGGCTCGATGCGGCAAAGCAGGCCGGCATAACCGGCAGGACGGCGATTTTGGCAGGGGTTTTCCCCCTGGAAAGCGTCGAAGAAGCGGAAGCGCTTGCAAAGAAGTATACGGAGTTCCAGATACCCACTCCCGTCATGGAACGATTGAAGTCCGCCGGAGATCGGGAGGCCCAGAAGAAAGAGGGGCTGGCGATTTGCGTCGAGACGATCGATAAACTGAAAAACATGAGCGGCTTGCGAGGGATACACCTTCTTTCGGGCGGGAAAGAAGCAACATTGCCGGTGATTCTGTCCGCCGCCGGATTATCCGGTAAACGATAGCATATGGAAAGCTGATTATATGCCAGAAAAATATCACATTGCAACAAAACCTGTTCCTCCCCGACGGCCCCGCATCGGCAAGTACGGCATCGTCGATTGGCGTGAAGACTGCGCCCGGTGCCATAATTGCGTCAAGAAGGCCTGCGTCTATGACCGGCACCGGGATGAGATAAAGTATATCCGGAATATCGAGAACGTGGACGCCCTTTTCTTCGACTGCATGGGCTGCTTTTCCTGCGTCCAGGATTGCACCAAGAATCTTTTGTGCCTCTCCATTAATCCCGAATACGAAAAACTCGGCAACAGCTATTGGACGCCCGAGATCATTCAAACCACCTGGACCCAGGCGGAGACGGCGAAGATTCCCGTTTCCGGGGCGGGTTACCGCGGGAAATTCAGCGGTGAAGGATTTGACTCCATGTGGACCGATATGTCGGAAATCGTGCGGCCGACCCGCGACGGCATCCACGGGCGCGAGTATATCAGCTCTGCCGTCGATATCGGGCAAAAACCCGCCTTCCTCGCCACGAGCGGGGATGAGGTGGTTTCGCCCCTCTCTCCGATCCTGTCCATTCCGATGCCCTTGATCATCAACAGGATTCCGGAGAACTATTCCCTCCCGAAGCTCGATGCCGTGATCGCAGAGACGGCAGTGAAGACCGATCTCATCGCCGTCATGGATTCGCAGAAATGGCCCCTCTTCGAGAAGGACGCCGAAAAGGTCCTGCCCCATATCGCCTTTTATTTCGCGTCCGGTGCCGAGATGGTTCCCGGAGACGTATTAAAACAGACCCCGCTTGCGGAAATAGAGGATGATCGGGACGTGAAGCGCCGGATCCGGGAACTGAAGCAGATCCATCCCGGGATTATCGTTTCGGTGAGGGTGGAACTGACGGCAGAGGGGATCAAGCGGGCCGTCGAGCTTGCCAAAAGCGACATAGAGGCGATCCATATCGTCGCCGATATGAATGGCCGGCAGATCGGAGCGGAGAGTCCCCTGTTCATCAAGGACATGACCCGCAAGATCCACAGAGCCCTGATCGAAAGCGGTAAACGAGACAACGTCACCCTCATCGCCGGCGGCGGCATCGCCCTCCCCGAGCATCTGGCAAAGGAGGTTCTCTGCGGCGCCGATCTGGTCTCGATCGAACTGCCCCTCCTGGTGGGGCTTGAATGCCATCTGTGCCGGCGCTGCGAAGCGGGAGTGGCCTGTCCCGCCCGGATTCAGGAGATCGGTTTTGACTATGGCGTGGGGAGAATGACGAATCTGATCAGCGCCTGGCACGACCAGTTGATCGAACTGATGGGCGCCATGGGGATGCGCGACGCCCGGCGCCTGCGGGGAGATGTAGGACGGGCCATGTTTTTCGAGCAGCTCGAGGAGGAAGCTTTTGGCAGAATTTTTGGAAGCCGATTGCAGGCTTGACGGCATCATTCCGGAGAAAACGCTAAAGACGCGTACGCCGCAATTCCGGCAGGAGCGAGCCATTCGGCCCGCTTTGCCCCGATACCGCAATGAGATCTCCAAATATATCATCCTGCGGAATGAGGAGAAATGTGTGGCCTGCGGCCGGTGCGTTGCCCTCTGCCCCCAGGGTGTGCATGTCATAAAGCCCGGTTATAAATACTTTGCCCTTCCCAAGAGCCACCTCTGCTTCGGGCCGAAATGCGAAGAAAAGGGCTGCTACTGCATCACGGCCTGTCCCCGGGGCGCCCTGCGCATCCGGGAAAACCCCATGATGAAGGTTCTTGGCGATTACCGGTGGCCCGCCGCAATGATCCTTGCCACCTGGAAGATGGCGGAAAGGGGCGAGGTTCCGCCCGCGGATTACGGTTATGAATTCGAGACGGGCGAGTCGGGCGGCGGCTTCGACCGCATCCGGTTCAAATTTCCGAAAAAACCGCCCGTCGAGCTTCAGAAAGATGAGATTGATACAGGCCTGGAGCTGAATCGCCGCAGCGACGGCCGCCCTCGGATCAGGATCGATGTGCCGTGGTACGGTGGGGGCATGTCCTTCGGATCCGTCAGCAATACGACTCAGCTATCGAAGGCCCGTGCGGCAGTGGCCTGGAACACCTTCACCTGTACGGGTGAAGGCGGCTTCATGGAACGGATGCGGCCTTACGACGACCACATGATCACACAGGTGGCGACGGGCCTTTTCGGCGTCCGCGAAGAGACGATCCAGCGCGTTCGCATCGTGGAATTCAAATACGCTCAGGGGGCAAAGCCGGGCCTGGGGGGGCATCTGCTGGGGGACAAGAACACCGAGGCCGTCGCCAAGATGCGCGAGACGGTCGTCGGGATATCCCTGTTCTCCCCCTTTCCGTTCCACAGCGTCTACTCCATCGAAGACCATATGAAGCACATCGATTGGGTCAAGCACATCAACCGGCGGGCGCTGATCTCAACGAAGGTGTCGACCCCCAACGACGTGGACATGGTCGCAGTGGGAAGCTATTCGGCGGGGACGCATATCATCCATCTGGACGGCGGTTACGGCGGCACAGGCGCTGCGCCGGACATCGCCAAGAAAAATATCGCCATGCCGATCGAATACGCCATCTCCAAGGTGCATAACTTTCTCGTGGATGAAGGCGCCCGGGATCGGGTGACCCTGATGGCGAGCGGCGGTATCCGGAATCCCTACGATATCGCCAAGGCGATCGCCCTCGGCGCCGACGGCTGCGTCGTCGGCACGGCGGAACTGGTGGCTCTGGGATGCGTCCGGTGCTCGCGCTGTTCGACGGGCCGCGGCTGTCCCCGCCGCATCGCGACGACCGACAAGCTGCTCGCGCCCAAGATCGACCTCGAATGGGGGGCCCAGAGGATCATCAATATGTACAACGCCTGGCGAAACGAACTCGTCGGTATCCTCCAGCGCTTGGGTCTCAGAAGCGTATCCGCGCTCAGGGGGCGTTCTGATCTGCTGATGCATCTTGATTATACCAATGATGTTGCGGGGCATAAATCGTGAATAACGGACTGATACAAAGGCTTTTAGACTCGAAGAAGAGATTGATCGACCAATTCGATCTACCTGCCTCCGTCAGAAAGGGCGAGGAAGAAGGTGGGTGCGGCGTCGTCGGGTTCTGCTGCACCGAGCCCGTTCCGGGCAAGCACATCTACGAGCCTTCCAAGCAGATGCACAACCGGGGAAACGGGAAAGGCGGCGGGATCGCCGCAGTCGGGTTCGTCCCGGAGCAGCTGGGCGTCAGCCGGGAAATCTTGGAAGACCATTACATGCTCCATGTCACCTTCCTGGAGCCCGGCGTCAAGGATGACGTGGAGGGCCGTTTCATCAAACCCCATTTCGATATCGCCGCCTCCCGGATGCTCGATACTGTCGACGACTGGAAGACGATCCCGGGCCTGGAGGTGAAGCCGCCCGACGTGTGTCGCTATTTCGTGCGTGTCAAGGCCGACGTTCTTGACTGCTTCATCACCGAACATAAGCTCCAGGATCTCGACCGCCGGGAGGCCGAAGACGAGTACGTCAACCAGAACAGCTTCAAGCTCAACGAGATGTTCTACTCCGCCGTCGGCGACAAGCGGGCCTTTGTTCTTTCCCACGGCCGGAACATCATGATCTTGAAGGTGGTCGGATTCGCCGAGGCGATCGTCGATTACTACAAGGTCCGGGACCTATCGGCCCATGTCTGGATCGCCCATCAGCGGTTCCCGACCAAGGGGCGCGTCTGGCATCCCGCCGGCGCCCACCCCTTCACCGGGATCAATATCGCCCTCGTCCACAACGGGGATTTTGCCAATTACCATTCCGTCTGCGAACATCTGCTGCAGCGGCACATCCGGCCGCAGTTTCTCACGGACACCGAGGTCTCGGTCCTCTTATTCGACCTATTGAGCCGGACCTACCATTATTCCCTCGAACAGATCATCGAGGCCTTGGCGCCGACCTCCGAGCTGGACTTCGACCGCCTTCCGGAAGCGAAGAAGCAACTCTACCGGGCCATACAGGCCACCCATATCCACGGCTCCCCGGACGGGCCCTGGTTTTTTATCATCGCCCGGAACAACGTGACCGAGAAAGAGTTCCAGCTCCTGGGCATCACGGACACGGCCATGCTCCGTCCCCAGGTCTTCGCCTTCTGCGACGGGGAAGTGCAGGTCGGGCTCATCGCCTCGGAGAAACAGGCGATCGACGCGACGCTTCTCAGCCTCTCCAAGGACGACATCCGCATCTGCCCCGTAGCCGACCGTTACTGGAACGCCCGAGGGGGAAGCCATACCGACGGGGGCGCCTTTATCTTCAACCTTATGCCGGATGAAACCGGACGGCTGCGAATGGCCTGCACCGACAAGTTCGGCAATCCGGTTTCGCTGCCCAAGGGCGCCGAACCCTACGATTTTGCATCGGATATCTATTTAAAGCGGGATCTTGGCCGCGATACCGAAGCGAAGATCAAGGAACTGGCGCAAAACGACGCCGCGGGTCTATACCGATATCTTCGCGACCATATCGCCGCCTGGGGTTACGACGATATGCGCGCTGCCTGCCGCATCGTTACCGATAACGCCAAAAACACGAACACGATCGGGATCGCGATCAGGGCATTGACGATGCTCAACGATCTCCGCTACCCAACAGGCACGAAAAAGCGAAGCCACCTCCTGCATATTCTGAGGGGCGAGTTTGACAGGCTTCTGAAAGGTCTGCCGCGTCTCGACGGCGGCCAGGACGACCCGGGCATCGAGTATCGTCTCATCGACTTTGTGTCCCGCGGCGCCTTGCGCGCCCCGCTCCCGAATGAAACGACCCTGGTGATCGACGCCCTCGGCTTCCCCCCCGAAGGGGAAAAGAGCGATGCCTCCCTCGTGATGGATGCTTACATGAAGGGCTGGCGCCGGTTCATCTCCTTCGGCTGCATCGGCCAGCGCTACATCGGAAACGGCCTCGGACCAGAGACCGACGACGTGAGTGTCGATGTCTACGGCAGTTCGGGCGACTATCTGGCTTCCGGAATCGACGGGATGACGATCGCGGTCCACGGCAATGCCCAGGACCAGCTGGGGCAGATCATCAAGCGGGGGAAAATGGTCATATACGGCGACGTCGGTCAGACCTTCCTTTACGGCGCCAAGGGCGGGGTGATCTACGTCATGGGGAACGCGGCGGGGCGGCCGCTGATCAACTCCGTCGGGAAACCCCGGGTGGTCATCAACGGCACCTGCCTCGATTTTCTGGGCGAGTCCTTCATGGCGGGCGATCCCCACAACGGCGGCGGGTTCGTCGTCCTGAACGGCGCGAGATTCGACGACAACGGCGCTCTTATCCTGATGGACGACCCCTATCCGGGCAGCAACATCTTTTCCCTGGCCTCGGGCGGGGCCATCTATGTCCGGGACCCCGGAAAGACCCTGGTGGAGCAGCAGCTCAACGGCGGAATGATTGCGCCGCTCACGAAAAAAGACTGGGAGCTCATCCTGCCCTACCTGGAGGAGAACGAGCGGCTCTTCGAGGTCGCTATCCAGGACCTGTTGACAGTGGACGGCAAGAGACAACGCCCGCAGGACGTCTACCGCAAGGTCGTGCCCTTCGTCGCGGGGAAGGTTGCCGAAGAGCTCGAAGATGACCTGCTCGAGGAAGAGTTCCTGGAAGAAGAGCCGCTCAGCGAAGCCGGCGTCGCCGGCCAGATCGATACGGGCTTCCGGCGTCCTGAACGCCCGGATATTCCCGACATTCCGGAAGCGTAGAGAGACCCTATGCCAATAACAATCAAACGAGCGACCGCCGGCCGGGGAATCATCGATCGGGTCAAAGCCCTATCAGGGATCGACATCAATGCCTGTCTGCAATGCAGGAAGTGCACGAACGGTTGTCCCGTCGCGGGCTTTACTTCGTCCTCCCCCTCGGAAATCATAAAAAGATTGCAGTTGGGCGCCGGGGAGGAACTACTGGACAGCGAGATCATCTGGACCTGCGCCTCCTGCGCCACCTGTTTCAGCCGCTGCCCCATGGAGATCAACATGGCCGAGGTTATGGACGCCCTGCGCGTGATGGCCGAAGCGAAAGGGGCCGCGAAGCCGGAGGGGGATATACCCCTGATGAACAAGCTCCTTCTGGGAACCATCAAGCGATTCGGGCGGACCTACGACCTGGGGGCCATGGCCCTGTATAAAACAGGCACGTCCTCCTACGGAAAGGATCTGGATAAACTCCCCACGATCCTGAAAAAAGGGAAGATCGCCCTCCTGCCCCCCCACGGCGCCGACAGGAAAACGGTGAAGCGGATATTCAATAACCTGGAAAAAACAAGGAAAAAGCCGACATGAAATATGCCTATTTCCCGGGGTGTTCGGCGGAATCGACGGCCCGCGACCTGTACCGGTCTACCCTTGCCGTGGCCCGCGCGCTGGGGATCGAATTTGAGGAACCCAAGGCCTGGACCTGCTGTGGCACCACCATGGCCCACCAGGTCGATCACGACCTCTCCCTGTCGCTTGCCGCCGCCAATCTTGCGAAGGTGAAGGAGATGGGGCTCGACATGGCGGTCAGTTGCGCCTCCTGCTATAGCCGGATGAAGATTGCCAACCATGAAATCGCCACAAACCCCAAAAAACGGGAAACCATTGCGGCCGCCCTGGAGCAGGACTACGACGGCACCGTCCGGGTGCGCCATTTTGTGGAAATCGTGATCGAGGATATCGGGCTCACCGCCTTCAAAAAGGCACTTACCCACTCTCTCGGAGGAATGAAGGTAGCCTCCTACTATGGATGCCTCATGGTGCGCCCACCGGAGGTCGCAGGGCTCGACGACCCGGAGAACCCCGTCTACCTGGACCGGCTTATCGATGCCATGGGAGGCGTCGGGCTCGACTGGCCGCACAAGGTCGAATGCTGCGGCGGATCGCTCACGCTCACCCGGTCGGACCTCGTCGTCAAGCTCTCCGAATCGATCCTCGCCATGGCTAAGGATTCCGGGGCCGAGTGTCTGGCCGTGGCCTGCCCCATGTGCCAGATCAACCTGGATATGCGGCAGGACGACATCTTCAAGGCCACCGGCAGGCGCTACGGTATGCCGATCATCTACATTTCGCAGCTCATGGGAGTGTGTCTGGGTCTGTCGGAGGATGCGCTCGGGCTCGACAAGCTGATCGTTTCGCCCAAAGCGGCGATGGATCGTGTCCGGTCATCGGTAAGGTCATGAATCATGGAAAAAGGTAAGCAGAAGAAAAAGATTGGTGCCGTACTCGTTCAGGGAGGGGGCATCGCCGGTGTCCAGGCTTCCCTCGACCTGGCCAATTCCGGTTTCAAGGTGTATCTGGTCGAGAGTTCGGCCTCTATCGGCGGGATGATGGCCCATCTGGATAAAACCTTTCCCACCGGTGATTGCGCGACCTGTATCGTCTCCCCGAAGCTCGTCGAGTGCGCCCGCAACCTCAATATCGAAATCCTGACCCTCGCCAAGCTCGAGAAGCTGGAAGGGACGCCAGGGAATTTCAAGGCCACTGTAAGGAAGTCCCCCCGCTACATCGATGAGAAGATCTGCAACGATTGCGGCGACTGCACCAAGGCCTGCCCGGTCGAAATCGACGACCGATACAACCGCGATCTGGGGAAAAGGAAAGTCATCCAGAAATATTCCGCCCAGGCGATCCCCAACAAGCCCCGGATCCTGAAATTGGGCCATTCCCCATGCAAGATGGAGTGTCCGGCCAATATCAACGTCCAGGGGTACATCCAGCTCGTCAAAAAGAAGGAGTACGTGAAGGCGGCGGACCTCATCCGGGAGAGAAACCCCCTGGCCGCGATCTGCGGCCGGGTCTGTCCCGCCCCCTGCGAGAGCGCCTGCACCCGCGCCGACGCGGATGCACCGCTCGCCATCCGGCAGCTCAAAAGGTTCGCCGTTGACCAGGAGATCCGGATGGTAAAGGCGGGCGAACTGGCCTTGCCCGAGGAGAAATCACCTCCGGCCGATGCCCCGAAGATCGCCGTCGTCGGCGCGGGACCGGCGGGACTCACGGCGTCGGGCGACCTGGCCGACCGCGGGTTCGCGGTGACCGTCTACGAGGCCTCCGGCAATGCAGGCGGTATGCTCCTCTGGGGGATCCCGGCATATCGCCTTCCCAAGGACGTCCTGGCGTACGAGGTGGAGCTCATCCGGCGAAGAGGCGTCAAGATCGTCCTGAACTGCCGCATCGGCAAGGATAAAACGATTGAGGAACTGCGGAAGGAATACGCCGCCGTCTTCCTCAGCGCCGGTGCCCACCTGAGCCGGAAACTGGGTGTTCCCGGCGAAGAGATGTCCGGCGTCGATTTCGGCGTGGAGTTCCTGCGGCAGGCCGGAAGCAGCGACGACAAACCCCCTGTCGGCAGGCGAGTCCTGGTCATCGGGGGCGGGAACGTCGCCGTGGATGTGGCGCGAACGGCCCTCCGGCTCGGGGCCAAGCAGGTCGAGATGGTGGCCCTGGAAAAGCGCAGCGAGATGCCCGCCTACAGGGAGGAGATCGAAGCCACGCTTGCCGAGGGCATTGCGATCACGAACGGCTGGGGGCCGAATCGCATCATCGGCGACGGCGCCATCACCGGTATCGAACTCAAGGAATGCACCCGCGTGTTCGACGAGAACGGCCGCTTCAGCCCCCTCTACGATGAAAAACACCTGAAAACCATCGACGCCGACCAGATCATCGTGGCGATCGGCCAGGCCGTGAACCCCGACCTGCTCAAGCACTGCGACGTGGGTACCACACGGGGATGTTTCATTGCCGATCCCGTGACGCTGGAGACTTCGGTCACGGGGATCTTTGCTGGCGGCGAAAACGCGACCGGACCGGGGAGCGTCATCCAGGCCGTGGCCGCGGGCAAAAGGGCCGCCGATTCGATCCACCGCTACCTCAGCGGAAGGGACCTCCGGGCGGAACGATTTACCGACACGTTGAAACCCCTGGCAGACGAGCTCCTTCCCTCCACGAAGGACGTCGAAAAGAGAGCGCGGGCCGAGGCGGCGGTGCTTCCGGCAAGCGAGCGGACGGCCGATTTCCGGGAGATCGAAGCCGGATTTTCCGAGGAGGAAGCGGTGGCGGAGGCCGAACGCTGCCTGAACTGCGCCCTCTGTTCCGAATGTATGGCCTGCGTGACCGCCTGCGACAAGAAGGCAGTCGACCATGCCATGGCGGAAGAAACCATCACCCTGGATGTCGGGTCCGTCATCCTGGCGCCGGGCTTCGAGGAGTTCGACGCCAAACGCAAAGGAGAATACGGGTTCAACCGATACCGGAACGTCCTGACGAGCGTCCAGTTCGAGCGGATGCTGTCGGCAGCAGGTCCCTTCGCCGGTCATGTCGTCCGCCGGGATGACGGCAGGGAAGCAAAAAGGATCGCCTGGATACAGTGCGCCGGTTCCCGGGATGCCAAATCCGGCAATCCCTACTGCTCCTCCATCTGCTGCATGGCGACAACCAAACAGGCGCTTGTCGCCAGCGAACACACCGCGGGCCTGAAGGCCACGATCTTCAACATGGACATCCGGGCCTTCGGCAAAGACTTCGACCAGTACTACGAACGGGCCCGAAGCAAGGAGAATATCGAGTACATCAAGAGCATGCCCTCCCGCGTCCTCCAGGTTCCGGGCTCGCTGGACGTCCGGCTGCGCTATACGGATGAGACTTTCAAGACCGTGGAGCGCGATTTCGACCTTGTCGTCCTGGCCGTCGGTTTGGATCCCAAACCCGAGATCTCGGAGGACATGGCACAATTGGGGATCGAGCTCAACGAGTTCGGTTTCTGTAAAACGAGCCGGTTTACCCCGCTCGAAACGTCACGGCCCGGCGTTTTCGTGGCGGGTGTCTTCCAGGAACCCAAGGACATCCCCGAGACCGTGACCCAGGCCAGCGCCGCCGCCTCCATGTCCATGGAGCTTCTGGCTTCTGCGCGCAACACCCTCATCACGAAGAAGACCTATCCCCTGGAGCACGATGTGGGCGACGACACACCCCGGATCGGCGTTTTCGTCTGCCACTGCGGGATCAACATCGCGGGCACGGTGGATGTGGAAAAGGTGACCGCGGCCATTTCCCAGGACCCCCACGTGGTCGTCGCCTCGCACACCATGTACACCTGTTCGGATGCGAGTCTTTCCGAGATCAAGAAGCGGATCGAGGAACTCCGGCTGAACCGTGTGGTGGTCGCCTCCTGCACACCCCGGACCCACGAACCTCTCTTCCGCGAAACCCTGCGCGAGGCCGGATTGAACCCCTACCTGTTCGAGCTGGCCAACATCCGGGATCAATGTTCATGGGTCCACTCTTCCGCGCCGGACGCGGCCACACAGAAGGCGATCGAACTCGTGAGGATGTCCATTGCCCGGGCGAGGCTCCTGAAGCCCCTTTTCGGAGAATCCCTGGCCATCAACCAGGATGGTCTGGTCATCGGGGGAGGATTGAGTGGCATGACCGCAGCCATTTCCCTGGCGGATCAGGGCTTCAAAGTCGCTCTCGTCGAAAAATCGGGCGTTTTGGGCGGGCAGATATTAAACGTCCATTCCGTGCTGGAAGGCGACGATCCCTACTTCTTTACGGCCAATATGTTATACCGAACGCAAAATCACCGGAACATCACCGTTTATCTCAATAGTGAGGTGACCAAGGTCAGCGGTCATATCGGAAAATTCACGGTGACCGTCTCCGAGCGGGGAAAGGGCGACGGCCGGGGCGGGATCACCAAGACCGACATCTCTTGCGGCGCCATCATCGCGGCTACCGGGGCGGAACCGGTGAAAACCGGTGAATTCCTCTACGGGGAGGCGGAAAACGTCCTGACCCAAATCGAGCTGGAAAAGCGGCTCCACAAGGACCGCTTTGACGGCGGCGCAAAAAACATCGTCATGATCCAGTGCGCGGGTTCTCGCAACGATGAGAGGCCCTACTGCAGCCGCATCTGCTGCTCCATGGCGGTGAAGAATGCCCTGGCCATCAAGAAGCGAAATCCCGACGCCAATATATACATCCTCTACCGCGACATGAGGACCTACGGTTTTAGGGAGAAGTACTATCGGATGGCCCGCGACGCCGGCATCGTCTTTGTCCGGTATAATGAAGCGAAACCTCCGGTTGTCTCCGGGGAGAACGTCCTTCTCGTTGCGGTCGACAGCCCCGACGTCAACGACCGGGTGGAGATCGAAGCCGACCATGTCGTCCTGAGCACCGGGATCGCTGCGCCGGCCGGCAATCGGCAGTTGTCGGACATGCTCAAACTGCAGCTCAATTCAGACGGGTTCTTCCTGGAGGCGCACGTGAAGCTGCGCCCCGTAGATTTTGCCACCGAAGGCATCTACCTGTGCGGCCTGGCCCATTCGCCGAAGATGATCGATGAAAATATTTCCCAGGCCCGGGCTGCCGCATCAAGGGCGGCAACGGTCCTCTCCAAGACGCATCTGGATGTCGGCGCCCAGGTTTCGGAGGTCAACCAGGACAAGTGTATCTCCTGCATGACCTGTGTTCACGTCTGCCCCTACGGCGCACCTTTTGCGAACGCGGACAGCAAAGGGGAGATTACGGCGGCCAAATGCATGGGTTGCGGCATTTGCGCTTCGGAATGTCCGGCCTGCGCCATCCAGCTCAACCATTTCGAGTCCAGGCAGTTCAGTGCAATGCTGGAGAATCTATTGGAGCACCATATGACTGTCGAGAGTATTTGAAAATAGAGTGAGGCATTCTATGACCGATGAGAGTTTTAAACCCCTGCTGATTGCATTCTGTTGCCAGTACTGCTCCTATTCCGCCGCGGACCTGGCAGGTTCCATGAGACTGCAATACCCTCCGAATGTGCGCATTGTCAGGACCCCCTGTACAGGAAGGCTGGAAGTGGAGTTTTTTATGAAGGCCTTCGAAAGGGGCGCCGACGGAATCCTTGTCGCGGGATGCCTGGAGGGCGGCTGCCATTTTACGGAGGGGAATCTTCTGGCCAGAGGCAGGGTCGGCTATACCCGGAAACTCCTATCCGAGAGCGGGCTTGAGGAGGAGCGCATCCGCATGATCAACATATCGGCGGCACAGGCCAGGCCGTTTGTCGATCACGTCAATGAGATGCTTGCCACCCTGAAAAACATCGGGCCAAACCCGTTAAAGAGCATGAACCCATCAAAGACCGCGGAGATTAGACAATGATAGTCGCACAGAGAAAGAAGATCCCCGAACTCGTCGATATACTGAAAGGCCGAAAGAAGATCCTCATGCTGGGCTGCGGCACCTGCGTCACGGTCTGCCTCGCCGGAGGGGAGCGCGAAGTCAGCATCAATGCATCGGCGCTGCGCATCGCATCGAGGCTGAAGAACCTTGCTTTCGAGGTTGAAGAGCTGACGATCGAACGGCAGTGCGACAACGTCTTCATCGAAAAGGCGGCCGATGCGATCAAGAGAAACGACGTCGTCCTTTCGCTGGGATGCGGCGCCGGGGTCCAGGCGATTGCCGAGCGGTACGACAAGCCGGTCTATGCGGGACTCGACACGGTGTTCATCGGCATCCTTGAAGAGCGGGCTACCTGGACCGAAAAATGCGTCGCCTGCGGTAAATGCGTGCTCCATGAGTACGGAGGCATCTGCCCCATCACCCGGTGTGCAAAGCACATGCTGAACGGCCCTTGCAGCGGCTCGCGGGAAGACCGGTGCGAGGTGCGGGCCGATCGGCCCTGCGCCTGGCAGCTCATCTATCAGAGGCTCAAGGCTATCGGCGAGCTCGACCGGCTGAAATCGATCAAGGCCCCCAGGAACTGGAATACAAGCATCCACGGGGGAAGCAGGGTGATCATCAGGGACGATCATCGAATTTGATTTGGCTGGTTATCCGGAAGGACTGCCGGGAAGCGAAATACAGTTTTTTATCTATTGACAATACCTTTATTGGGGTCATAGTACAGCCATGATGTTAAGACTTGAGAATATTCAAATCCTGCAGCGTCAGCAGCAGCAGAAGCGAATCTATAATTCGTTTGGGATTGGGTATTTCTAAGTTTCATTTGTGAGATAAGAAAATCAGGCCCCGGCGAATCAAGAGTTCGCCGGGGCCTTTTTTTATTTGTGCACTGAGGGGTCGTCTAACGGTAAGACGACAGGCTCTGGACCTGTCTATTGAGGTTCGAATCCTCGCCCCTCAGCCACGCAAAAGGCTTCGTGACCGGGAGCGCAAGCCGCAAGCCCCGCCCCGTGGGCGGGGAGCTTCACACATTGAGACAGGTGGGGGAAGGAGCAATGAGAATGAAACTGCAAAAGGTTTGTCTTCTCCCACTTCCCGTCCTCCGGATCTGACTACATTTTTGTAGTGCTTTCAGCAAACGATACAAATTCGTGTCAACAATCTTCTCACCAAGCGATTTGAAATACAAAAATAAAAATCAATTTATTCGCGAACATACAACTCATTTGCCAAGTTGGCACCATCCTTGCCCTATAGAGGGTCAAACGGAATCGACGCTGGAGGGTGCGTCTCGTTTAATTAAACAAACAGAATCGCTAATCGCAGAACAGGGAGGAAAGGTTATGAAAAAGAATCCAGGTTTCAGGAAGTTGTTTACACTCGTTTTGCTCATGTTCGCAGTTATGATTTGTGGCGTCGCCTACGCAACCCCTTCAACCCATATCTGGATACCTTCCACGGATATCCAGCCCTATAAGAAGGTCCATTTCGGCGCCGACACGTACATCAAAACCGCAGGTCAGGATGGGGTCATGGAACCGACGGTAACCAACCTGGGTTTGACTGTGGGCATTCTCCCCTGGGAAAAGTTCCAGATGGAAATAGGTCTCGATTACCGGGATATCGGCGGTAATCATACCTATCCACTGCTCTTCAACGCCAAGATCGGCGTGCCGGAGGATGCCCTGTTCAAGTATTCGCCGGCAATTGCAATCGGCGGGTACGATTTCGGCACGAAAAAGGATTTTTCCGATCACAACATCGTTTATGCCATAGCCGCAAAGACGATCGGAAATCTGGGACGTTTATCTGCCGGATATTACACAGGTAACGACAAGCTCCTGGCGGATATTAACGGGAATAAAGACAACCATGGCGTTCTGCTTGCCTGGGACAGGACCATCTCGGAGATATCGGATAAATTGTGGCTTGCCGTCGATTACCAGGGGGGCAAAAACGGCTATGGCGCTCTGAGCGCCGCATTCGCCTGGAAGTTTGCCCCCAATGTCAGCGTCATTTTCGGTTATGATATCTTCAACGAGCGTTCCTACAAACCGACGGCAACCATCCAATTGGATATTGACTTTTAATTTAGCTTGACTGTTGCCCGGGAAAGCCGGGCAACAGCAGCAAAAGGAGGTTTGAAGATGAAAAGGTTAATAAGTATAATGATCATGTGTCTGTTTTTTGCAGCAGGCATACCGGTCTTCGCGGAGGAACCTGCGCCAGGCCAAGCGGCGCCCGCCGTCGCCGTGCCTACTGCAATGGGCCATAATGTGTCGACAGCGCCGGCTCCAGTTGTCACGCAAAAATCGCTGGACGACCTGAAAAGCTCCATGCAGGTGGGGGTAGATACGGCATGGGTGCTGTTCACCGCGTTTCTCGTCTTTTTCATGAACCTGGGCTTCGCGATGGTGGAGTCGGGATTGTGCCGGGCCAAGAACGCGACCAACATCCTGGCAAAAAACTTCATCGTCTTTGCCATCGCCTCGGCGTCGTTCTGGGTCATCGGCTGGGGGCTCATGTTCGGAAACGGCAACCCCTTCGTGGGGCTTGAGGGTCTCTTCTTTGCCGGCGGGGCCGACAATAGCCCGGCGGTGGGCGACGCATACAAGGGCGTCTACGCCGCCCTCAACTGGACCGGCGTGCCGCTCTGGGCAAAGTTCTTCTTCCAGTTGGTCTTCGCCGGTACGGCCGCCACCATCGTTTCGGGCGCCGTGGCGGAACGGATCAAGTTCCACTCCTTCATCTTCTTTTCCTTTGTCCTGGTGGGGATCATGTACCCGATCACGGGCCACTGGATCTGGGGCGGCGGATTCCTCGCCTCCCTGGGCATGTTTGACTTTGCCGGATCTACGGTCGTCCACTCGGTCGGCGGCTGGTCGGCGCTCGCCGGCGTTATTCTGCTCGGATCCCGCACCGGCAAGTACCGCGCCGACAGCTCCGTCAACCCGATTTTCGGTCACAGCATGTCCATGGCGACCCTCGGAGGACTCGTCCTGTGGTTCGGGTGGTTCGGATTCAACCCCGGATCAACGATGGGCGTGGGCGACGGAAGCGCCATCGCGCACATCGCCGTCACTACCAACACCGCGGCCGCGATGGCCATCCTCAGCTCGACCCTGGTGTCGTGGCTGATCCAGAAGAAGCCTGACCTCTCCATGATCATCAACGGCGCGCTCGCAGGACTGGTGGCCGTCACGGCGCCCTGCGCCTTCGTGAGTGTCGGGTCGTCGGCCGTCATCGGCCTCATCGCCGGTGTGCTCGTGGTCTTTGCCGTCCTGATGTTCGACAAACTGAAGCTCGACGATCCGGTGGGGGCGCTCTCGGTCCACCTGGTCAACGGCATTTTCGGCACCCTGGCGGTAGGCCTGTTCGCCCAGGACAAAATCACGGGGACGGCGACCGGAAACGGTCTTTTCTTCGGCGGCGGATTCAAGCTTCTCGCCGCACAGGCAGCGGGCGTCGTGACGGTCGGGGTTTTCACCTTCGTCGTCGCTTTCGCCGTGTGGTACGGGATCAAGCTGGTCATGGGGCTCAGGGTGTCGGTTGAAGAAGAGATCGCCGGATTGGATCTCGGCGAACACGGCACCAAGGCCTATCCCGACTTCCAGGGGTTCCTGACGAAGTGATCCCGCTTCACAGAGCCCATTACAATGAAAGGAGTATACAACGTGAAACTGATCATAGCTATCGTAAAACCTGAAAAACTGACCGACGTCAAACAGGCCCTCGTCAATGCCAAGGTGGGAAAGATGACCGTCTCCAATGTCATCGGCTGCGGCGCACAGGGCGGGTATACCGAGTCCTATCGAGGCGCCTTCACCGAGGTCAACCTCCTGGACAAGGTCCGCTTCGAGATCGCGGTCAACGACGATTTCGTTAAGCCGACCGTCGAGGCGATCATCAAAGGCGCCCGGACGGGAAAAATCGGCGACGGCAAGATCTTCGTCGTCCCGCTGGAGGAGTGCATCCAGGTGCGAACCGGTGAGACAGGCCCCAAGGCCGTGGGCTAGTACAGGTCGCACCGGTGAAGAGAAATATCCGCACCATCAAGGGGGGGTTACCCGGCAATGGTGCGGGGAAGTAGTAGTGGGCGCTCGTCGCGCCCAAGCGACGAGAGGGTGCTGCTGATGGGAAAGGGCGCCTTCTCGTCGCCTTTCCTCTCGACAGGGTAGGCAGAAGGGATTTACAGAGATTTACAGAAGGGCGAGGGAGGCTGGCTGGCGGAATCTCCCTGATCTCTCAACATGTATTGTGAGGGTAAGGATATGAAGACAAGTGAATTGGGGGCCGACGAGGATCTTTTCAAGATTACAATCGCCGACTTCGAGAGACAAATCATCGTTTCCGCCCTGCAGCAAACCCGCGGCAACCAGAGCAAAGCCGCGATGCAGCTGGGAACGACCAAGCGGATTCTCTCATACCGCGTACGGAAATACGGGATCGATCTCGGACAGTTTTGCAAACGGACGGATAGAAACAAAAGGCAAAAAGCGTGAATTACCGGCCCGTGGGGTATGTACCCGTTTTCAACCCTCCTTCGATAACATTTTACGTGAGGCAATTCGGCGAAACTTGGGAGCGTCAAGGATCAATCCGTTTTTTTCGACTTTTTCTTTCATCGATGTCGCCGGGATACATCACCGCATGACGAAATCTCCAAGTTCTGAAACAGAATTTTGCTACAGAGAGCTTTGAAAATCAAGCTCCCTCAGCGCGCTGGACATTTTTCGACCCTGCACCGCCTCGCTTCGCTGCAAAGACGAAACTCGCGCTGAAGCGCTCAGACAGTCGTCTTTGCGGGAGCTACACTGCGGGGGCAGGGGGCCCAGAAAAATCTCCAATGCGTGCTTCCGGGACATGATTTCCAAGTTGCGTAAAGATGGCATGCTCGGCGTCGATGTAGGTAGGGATGCGGGCGTTCATGAGAAAGGTGAAAGACGAGTATCTCTGGTTCTTCTGACTCTTGTCGAGGATCACTTCCACCTTGATCCCTCGCCTCTGTGCCTTGAGCAGGGCGTGGGCAATCGGGGCGGAGGTGAAGGAGTAAGCCTGGACGAGGATCTCCGACCGGGCCCGATCGATCTCCCGTACGATGGCCGCGGTGCTGCCGTTTTGCGGGCTGAAATAGACCTCGATCGGAGGGAGATGACCGGTGTCGACGTTAATCGCGCGGGCCGCCCGGTCCCAGAAGAATATAACAGAGAGCAGAACAACGGCGCCGACGGCAAAGACCGGGACAAGACGATAAGAACCGGAACTCCGGATGCGATTGGGCTCGAGTATCATCTATCGATCATCAGCCTGGCGGTCGCTTCCGACCCCTACCTTCCTGTGCGAAATTTCTCCCTATGGAGCGAGCGATCCATAGTCTATTCTGCAGCCCCTGTCAAGGAGATTGAAGGGTTTGTCTTGTCTGTCAGCCATTGCTCTTGACACACTAAATGGTTCATCCTATATGTCAGATATCAAAGAGCGCTCGCTTATCGACTCAAGCCTTCAAAAGGAGGACTATCAATAGATGAGCTTACCATTATCGAATATACGGATCCTTGATTTGACGCTTATTATGGCCGGTCCCTATTGTACATTGATTTTAGGAGATTTGGGGGCGGAGGTGATCAAGATCGAGAAGCCGGGGATCGGCGAATCCTCGCGAGAGATGCCCCCCCATTTCTTTGAGGATCAATCCGCCTATTTTATTGCGATGAATCGAAACAAGAAAAGCATGACCCTCGATTTGAAAAGCGAAGAGGGGAAGAAAATATTTTACAATTTGGCAAAGGCATCCGATGTGGTGATCGACAATTTCAGACCAGGGGTCGTGAGAAAATTGGGTATGGATTTCGATGCGCTAAAGAAGATGAACCCGCGCATTATCTGCTGTTCCATCTCCGGATACGGTCAAACAGGTCCTTTCAAAGATCGACCCGCCTTCGATCTGGTGATCCAGGCAAGAGGCGGGATCATGAGCTATACCGGAGAACCCGGCCAAATGCCGGTGAGAATGGGCGCGCCCATGGGTGACTTGACCGGCGGATTGTTTGCTTCCCAGGGGATTTTGGCCGCATTGTATCAAAGGGAACAGACCGGGCGGGGCCAGCAGATTGACATCAGTCTGGTAGACGCTCAGACTTCGCTGCTCACCTACCGGGCCCAGTTCTATCTTGTGGGAAAAGAGATTGCGCGACCGGTCGGCTCGGGTCATGTTTCAGCCCACCCCATCAGGGCATTCCAGACCAAGACGTTTGCGATCGTCATCGACGCCAATACGGAAAGCATATTTGCCGAATTGTGCGACGCTATTGGAAAACCGGCGATGAGCAGTGATCAGAAATTCAATTCCCGGGAGAATCGTCTCAAGAACAAGGAGGAACTCTATTTGATCCTGGAAAAGGCCTTTCTCGAAAAGACGGGAGAGGAGTGGCTGGAATTATTGGAGAAAAGAATCCCGATTGCCCCGATCAACACGATCGATAAGGCGCTGGCAGATCCTCAGACATTGAGCCGCAACATGGTGGTTGAGGTAGAATACGAAAACAACAAAAAACTGAAAATCCTGGGAAATCCCATCAAAATGTCCGAGATCGAGCAGGAGGTCTTCAAGCGCCCTCCGTACCTGGGGGAACATAACGAAGAGATTCTCACGGGACTCCTTAATTATACACCGGAGCGGATAACGGAATTGAGAAACCAGAAAGTGATATAGTTCTTTCTAAAAGATCTTTTTTCAATTTTTATGGACGGTAGAATCACGAGTGGAGGTATAAAGGCATGGAAGACTATACAGGATTGAAAATGCCCGACGATATTCTAAATGCAGCGTTGGTCCAGGAAAAGAAAGCGCATGACTTCTACACTAAAATGTCCGCACGTTGTCAGATCGATTTCGTCAGAGAGCTGATTGAGAAGCTCAAGGATGAGGAGTACAAACATATCCAGTTGATTGAAGGCATGCTGGTTCAACTCAGGTTAGGGTAAAAGTGCGGTTAGCAGCTTGATGGCGGACAACCGTAGTGTGATCGGGAATACGTAATCTAAAGGCGGCATTATGTATCCGAAAATATCGGTGAACCTAGGGAATCTGATTCTCTCTCTGTCCGATGCGTTGGATCTGGCATATTTTTCACTTGCCATGCATCAGCAGCGCACCGCTTTCATCGCCTGGGAATTGGGGAAACGGGCGAAGCTGGAGGAGAAGAGGATCGAGTGTGTTTTTCTTGCCGGCCTGCTTCACGACATCGGAGCATTGTCGATCGAGGATAAGAAATCCCTTCACGATAACGAAACTTTGGTAGTCGAACTGCATTGTATCCGGGGGAGGAATCTTTTCAAATCCCATCCATGGCTTGAATCGTGCGCTGACCTGGTGCGATACCACACAGGAATTGGATGATGTGGGAGGAGCTGCGGAATTCTCCCGAAGTATTCGATTCGCAATTGCTCTTTCTCGCGGATTACCTGGAACGACAGATCGACCGAAGTGTATATATCTTGCATCAGAACGAGGCGATCTGCGGTCAGATTCAGGAACTTGCCGGTAAGCAGATCTGCAATGAGGTCGTCGACCTGTTCCTTGAAGTTTCCCAACGGGAGGAATTCTGGCTGGACCTTACCTCACCCCGCCTGTATTCATTGCTCCTGAACTATGGTCCGCTTCAGACCATTGAAATCGACATCGACAGCATTGTGATCTTCGCCAAACTGGTCGGCATGGTTGTCGATTTCAAATCTCCCTTTACCGCCACTCATTCCTCGGGTGTTGCTCGGTGCGCCATGCTCCTAGCCGAGATGTCAAGCATGTCCGAAACCGAGGTGAGGCTGATGAAGGCGGCGGGGATGCTTCACGATCTCGGAAAACTGGTTGTTCCGAACGCGATCCTGGAAAAACCGGCGGGTTGACGCATGCGGAAATGGCCGTGATGAAACAGCATACCTATTTCACCTTCTCCGTCCTGAGCACCATCAGAGGACTTCAAATGATTGCCGAATGGGGCGCTTATCACCACGAGAGGCTGGACGGCAAGGGATATCCTTTTCGGCGTAAGGCCCACGAAATGAACCTCGGGGCGCGGATTATGGCCGTTTCCGACATATTTACGGCGCTGGCCGAAGATCGTCCGTATCGCAAGGGGATGACGATGGAAAACATTAGGACTATCCTTCAAGACCAGGCCATTCACGGCATCCATGACCCTCGAATCGTAAATCTCCTGCTGGAGAACGTTGAGGAGGTCCGCCGGGCGGTGACAGAAAAACAGGAGCAGCCCGGTATTACTATCAGACCGAGGTTGAAAAGTCAGAATAGTTCCGCGGTTGCACTCCGAAATCCATGGTAAACTCTCGCCGGGAAACGGGGACAGATTTCGTCAGACCATGAGCATGCCCTGATTTTGTTTGGGAGGATCTTTCTTGGAGTCGCTCAGTTATTCCAACTCGTTATCTTCACTTTTCATATTACGTTGAGGGTAATGCATTGTAGGGGGGAGTGACTCATCAGTCGGATGACTATTGAAAAATCAGGAAGTGGATTTTATGCATGATCCTTCCTGTTTATCAGTAATCAGTATGGATCAGGAAAAGTTGATGATTTTAGATGGGGAACAGCATCTGAGGGCCAGTTGCCTCATAAACAAATGTTACCAAAGGGGGAGGTTTTAAGGTAACGGCCAAAATGAGATTGACTTTATCGCTGAATCCGTGGCACGAATTTAGCGGCAGTGTCAATTCGGCCATTGTTTCCATAGTATTGGAAGGTAAAGTGCTATCAGATGTCCGTCTATAGTTAACCCATTGCATCGAGAGTACACTCATGAGAAAAAATCTGACCACTATCGTACTGATGGCAGTAGCCTTGATGGCCGTCTTCTTCCTCACTTTTCACCTCCATCAGACAAGCAAGGAAAAAGTCATCTCCCAATTTAACGAGAATCAACTCCTGATTGCCCAGCAGGTCGCCAGGCAAATCGAATCGTACTCCCGTTCCCGTTTTCAGGACCTCCGGTGGCTTTCCTCTCTTGCCTCCCTGCAGGACCTTGACAAGGAGAAGATAGCGTCCGATATCCAGTCGCACTTCGAACGCTTGAAGATGATTCACGTCACTGAGATATCTCTTCTCGACGAGAAAGGAACCGTCGCCTATTCCACGACCGCGGGCGCCAGGGGAGCAAATCATTCCCAAGCGGACTTCTTCTCCTGGGCAAAGGCCCCGGGAAATAAGGGGTCGGTCCGGATGGGGTATGAGAAGGCAGACGGACAGCGCAGACCCATGACGGCAGGAAGCCCTACTCCTCCCCATCCCCGTATTTTCCTTGTCACGCCCTTGTATCGGGAATCCGCCCACGGCGGTCAGCAAAAACCTGGCGGGAAATTCGCCGGCGTTATCCTGTGTAGGGTTGATCTGGAGAAAATGCTGGCCGAGCGGTCCGTCTTATTCACTCCGCTGATGAAAATGCACGGCTTATGGATCATGAATCGGGACGGAACGCTTTTGCTGCAGTCCGAGCACCGGGAGATGGTGATGAGAAACATCCGGGAAAAAGATGAGACATGCAATCAATGCCACGCTTCCTTCGATTACGTGGAGAAGATGCCGGGGAAAGCGGAAGGCGTTACGGAATACCAGATCAAAGGAGAAAAAAAGAAGACCGCGGCCTTTACGTCGATGTCCTTTGCGAACGCCTCGTGGATCGTCGTGGTGAATGCGCCGTTGGACGAAGTGACGGCTTTCGTACAGACACATTTCAGGGAGACCCTCATTATCCTCGGCATCACGACGTTTGTCCTGGGCCTTGCTTTTTACTCCGCATACAGGAACTACCGTCGGAGAGTGGACGGCGAGATGGAAGTGAGGCGTTTACATGACCGGCAGAAGCTTACGGAGGAGCTGCGGGAGACGCGCGACTATCTGGAGAACCTGTTCAACTACGCCAATGCGCCGATCATCGTCTGGAGCCCGGAGTTCCGGATCAACCGGTTCAACCGCGCCTTCGAGCGCCTGACAGGTTACGCCGCCGGGGAGGTCATCGGCCGGGAACTTCAGATGCTCTTCCCCGAGGGCAGCCGGGAAGAATCTCTTTCCCTGATCGCACGCACCTTGAGCGGTGAATACTGGGAGTCGGTGGAAATACCGATTCTTCGCAAGGATGGGAATACGCGGCTGGCACTTTGGAACTCGGCGAACATCCACGACAAAGACGGGGCAACCCTTATTGCCACTATTGCCCAGGGGCAGGACATCACCGAGCGGAAACAGGCGGAGAGGGACCTCCGTCACCGCATTCAGGAACTGGACGTGCTATACAAGATCAGCCGCGCCTCTACACATACCCTGAATCTGCATGAGAGACTAAACAACACCGTGGAGGCGACCATTGCGGCTCTCCGTGTCGACGCGGCCAGCATCTACCTCCTGGAACCGGACGGCAGGACAATGACGATGCGCGCGCATTGCGGCCTCTCCAACGAATTCTTCCGGGATGCTCAGAAGATCAATTTTGGTGAAGGCATATCCGGCCGCGCAGCCGCCGACGGAAAAGTTATTGTTCTCAACGTGTCGGACTATCCCTTGGAGCGGTTGGTCCCGGTCATCGTCCGGGAAGGGTTTCAAGTCTTGGCGAGCGCGCCGCTCACCTCCTCCGACAAAATGATCGGCGCGCTGAACCTCGGAATGCGTCACCCCCGAACCTTTACGCCGGAAGAGATGCGACTGCTGGAAGCCCTCGGCCAGATGCTGGGTCAGGCGGTGCGAAACGTGCAACTGTACGAAAGCGTTCAGCAGGAGCTTGTCGAGCGCAAGCGGGCGATGGAGGAGCTTCGGGAGACGCGCGACTATCTGGAGAACCTGTTCGGCTACGCGAACGCCCCTATTATTGTCTGGGATCAAGGGTTTAAAATTACCCGGTTCAACCGCGCCTTTGAACGCCTTACGGGGTATATGGCGGAAGAGGTTATCGGCAAAAATCTGCAAATTCTATTCCCTGATTCGAGCCGGGCGGAATCGCTTGTACAAATTAAAAGCACGTTGATCGGTGCGTACTGGGAGTCGGTTGAAATTCCGATACTTCGCAAGGATGGAGGGATCAGGACCGCGCTCTGGAATTCTGCGAATATTTACACCACAGACGGGGCGACCCTTGTCGCCACTATCGCCCAAGGGCAGGACATCACCGAACGGAAGCAGCAGACTACGGATTTGATCCACGCCAACAGGGAGAAAGCGTTGCTTCTGAAAGAAATACACCACCGGGTGAAGAACAATCTGCAAATCATTGCCAGCCTGCTCAGGTTGAGTACCAAGTATAGCGGGGATGAAAGGATAGAGGAAATCTTCCGGGAAAGCCAGGACCGCATCAGGGCGATGGCCGCCGTTCATTCCATGCTGTACAAATCCGAAAACTTTGCCGATATAAACTTTGGAGAATATATCCGGGAGACGGCCAGGCAGTTGTTCCGCTCCTACAATACAAACCCGGAAGCAATTTCTTTGATGATAAATGCGGAAGATGTCATGCTTTCCATAGACACTGCCATACCATGCGGTCTTATTATCAATGAACTCGTCTCCAACGCATTAAAGCATGCCTTTCCGGACGGCAGGAGGGGTGAAATCCGAATAGAGATGAGACAGGATGAAAATGGCGTCAGAATCATCTTTGAAGATAATGGGGCTGGTTTCCCGGAAGGCATGGATTTTCGCAACACAGAAACGCTGGGGCTGCAACTGGTAAATATGCTCGTTGCACAGCTTGACGGCGCCATTGAAATGGTTAGAAACGGCGGGACAAGGTACGTGATAACGCTGAAAACAGGAGGGGGAATATAATGTCGAAAGCAAAAATACTGATTGTGGAAGATGAAACCATAGTCGCCCGGGACCTCAAGAAGAGCGTCGAACAGATGGGCTATTTTGTCTGTGCAATCGCGTCTTCAGGAGAAGAGGCCGTTCAAAAGGCAGACGAAACCCGACCGGACCTGATACTGATGGATATCGTGTTAAAAGGGGATATGGACGGCATAAGGGCCGCCGAACAGATCAAAACGCTTTTCAAGATACCCATAGTCTACCTTACCGCCTATGACGACGAAGATATTTTGCAGCGGGCCAAAATAACAACGCCTTATGGTTATATCACCAAACCCTTTAACGACAGGGAACTGCACATAGCCATCGAGATAGCCCTGTATAAAAGTCAGGCGGAAGCCAAAATAAGAAAGACGGAACTCTGGCTGGCCGCTGTTCTCAGGAGTGTGGGCGATGGGGTGATTGCCTCTGACACGAAAGGGCGGATAACCTTCATGAATCAAATGGCCGAAAAACTTACGGGATGGAAACAGGAAGACGCCCTTGGGAAAAAACTAACGGAAGTTCTCAATATAAAGGATGAAGAACTGGGCGGCCTGGGAAAACATCTGGTGGAAAAGGTAATTACCCAGGGGCTGATAATCAATCTGCTGGAAGACCGTCTGCTTGTCGCCAAAGACGGAACCGTGATACCCATCTCCGACAGTATGGCGCCCATTAGAGATGACGACGGGGAAACACCCGGCACGGTGCTCGTCTTCAGGGACATCAGCGAGCGTAAGAAGGCGGAGGAGGCGCTGCAGGAGAGCGAAGCGAGATACCGGGCGGTGGCCCAATCGGCCAACGACGCCATTATCACGGTCAACAGCGACGGGGCGATCATGGGATGGAACCTGAGTGCCGAGAGAATGTTTGGCTACCCGGAAGCCGAAGTCCTCGGACAGTCGCCGGTCCTTGTAGTGCCCCACCAATTCCGCGAAAGACATCGCGACGGCCTAAAGCGGGTGCAAGCGGGCGGCGAGAGCCGCGTGATTGGGAAAACCGTGGAACTGGACGGTCTGCGCAAGGACGGCAGTGAATTCCCACTGGAACTATCTCTGTCGCAATGCAAGATCCTCGATGGCCACTTTTACACCGGTATCATCCGCGACATTACCGAGCGCAAAAAGGCTGAGGAAAGCCTGAAGGAAACCCTCGAAAGTCTCAGGAAGGCAGTTGGCGCAACTATACAGGTCATGGTCACCGCAGTGGAGACCAGAGATCCCTATACTTCTGGTCACCAGACCCGGTCGGCAGACCTTGCCCGTGCCATTGCCACAGAGATGGGATTACCACATGAGATAATAGACGCCATCCGCATAGCCGGTTCCATCCATGACATCGGGAAACTCTCCATACCCGCGGAGATATTGTCGAAGCCGACGAAGCTGTCGGAGATCGAGTTTTCCCTGATTAAGGAGCATGCCCATAAAGGATTCGAGATGCTGAAAGACGTGGAATCACCCTGGCCTCTGGCAGAGATTGTCCGTCAGCACCATGAACGCATGGATGGTTCCGGTTATCCAAGAAATCTGAAAGGAGAAGAAATTCTAATCGAGGCCCGCATTCTTGCTGTTGCCGACGTAGTGGAAGCCATGGCTTCACACAGACCCTATCGTCCTGGCTTGGGCATCGATGCAGCTCTAAATGAAATCGAGAAGAATAGAGGAATCTTTTACGACAACACCGTCGCAGATGTTTGTTTACGATTATTTCGGGAAAAGGGTTTTCAAATGACGTAATTTATGGATATCAACACCATAGAGGAATCTGATTTCAAATGACAAGTCAACCTCAGATGAAATCCGTGAGTAGCATTAACCAACAAGAAGCCATCACAATGGGAAAAGCGGATGATTACGTTTAAGAATCTCAAGATATCATCCTCCAGCATCGTGAATGTCATGATGGATCGGGATTTCCCCTGGGGATCAAGGGGGAAGAGATCCTCATCGAGGCCCGGGTCTTGGCGGTAGCCGCTGCCATGGAAGATTTGACCACCCACAGGAGCTACCGGAATGCCTTTCCTTTAACTGAAACTTTGGACAAGATATCATCCCATAGCGGCTCTATGTACGACCCTGGGGTCGTGGCCGCCTGCTTGAGGCTCTTCAATGAGAAGGGTTATAGGCTGGAAGGCTGACGCTTCTTGCGCAGCTTATAACCAGAAGATGCAAGCGCAGGACAGTTGATTTTCTGCTTCTGAGGAGGCCAGCATCCTTCCTTGAACTCAATGATTGACGGATTTGGGGAATTATGCGAGGTTACTATCGGTAATAATCGCCTCTATCGAGACTTAGACGGAAGGTCCACAAGGCCTTGAGAGGTTGCGATGAAAAAGAGATACATACTTCTTTTTTTTATTGTTGTTATTGGTTTTTGTTCCTGGCTCTTTAGTTCCTTCTATAACCAGATCAAACAGGGCGCCATTGTGGACCTTAATAACGAGCAGTTGCTTCACGCCAGGCATGCCGCACGCGGGATAGAAGACTTTTTTAACTACTGGATGAGCATCCTGACCTCTCTGTCTGAATCAACACTGATCATCGATATGGATGAGACAGCCAAATGGAACATTGAACTCCTGTACAACGCAAATCAGGACAAGATCAGGGCGATTACCCGTGTTGATGCAGAAGGCCGGATTGTCTATACTTATCCGTTCAACCCCGACGTCATAGGAAGGAATATTTCTCAACAGGACCATGTCCGCGAGATTATAGGAAGGAATATTTCTCAACAGGACCATGTCCGCGAGATTATGCGCACCCATAAACCCGTGATCAGTGACGTATTTTTTGCTGTACAGGGATATGATACCGTTGCCATTCATGTGCCTGTTTTCAGGAACAGGATCTACCAGGGCACGATAGCAGTCACTATTAATTTCCAAGCTCTGTCGAAGCGATACATCGAAGACATTAAAATAGGGAAAACGGGCTATGCGTGGATGACCAGCCGGGATGGGATAAAACTTTACTGTCCTGTCCCCGGGCACACAGGGGAATCGATCTTGGAAATGAGCAAGGATTCCCCCTCCAAGCTGGCCATGGTAAAGGATATGCTTAAGGGTCATCAAGGTTCTGCCATCTATATCGAAGATAAAATTCTCGGGGACAAGGTGGATCTCGGCAAGAAACACGCCGTTTTCATGCCCATCAAACTCGGGAACACTTTCTGGTCTGTTGTGGTCTGCTCGTCTGAAGATGAAATCATCGCTTCACTTGAGAATTACAGGAACAAGCTTATCTTGGTTATTGGTCTGCTGCTGCTGGGCGGGGTTTTATTTTCTTTCTATGGGTTGAAAGCCTCATTTATCATAAAGGAAGAAAAGAAGCGCCGCCTCGTAGAGAAGGCTTTGCTGGACAGCGAGGAACGGTATCGGACCTTGGTGGAAAATGCGAGCGAACTCATCTTCGAATTGGACGACACCGGACACTTGACCTTTGTCAATCCGGCGGCACTCCGCGTTATGGGGTACGAGGAAAAGGATCTTATCGGAAAGCATTATGCAACAATGATCCGACCGGACATGTACGAGGAAGCCTTGAAATTCTTCGGCCGTCAATTCGTGAAGGGGATTGAGAATACATACTCCGAATATCCCGTTATTGTGAAAGATGGCCGCGAGATCTGGTTAGGACAAAACACCCGACTGATTTTCAAGGACGGCAAGGTGGTCGCCTTTCAGGCTGTGGCCCGTGACATCACCGAGCGCAAGCATCAGGAGAAACAACTCCAAGACACTCTCGAAAGTCTCAGGAAGGCGGTGGGCACGACTATCCAGGTCTTGACATCTACTGTGGAGACAAGAGATCCCTATACCGCCGGCCACCAGACCCGGTCTGCGGATCTTGCCCGCGCCATTGGCACCGAGATGGAATTGCCACAGGAGAAAATAGACGCCATCCGGATAGCCGGTTCCATCCATGACATCGGTAAACTATCCATCCCTGCGGAGATATTGTCCAAGCCGAACAAACTGTCTGACATCGAGTTTTCACTGATCAAGGAGCATGCCCGGAAAGGGTACGAGATGCTGAAGGATGTGGAATCACCCTGGCCTCTGGCGGAGATTGTCTACCAGCACCATGAGCGGATGGATGGCTCGGGTTATCCAAGAAACCTGAAGGGGGAAGAAATTTGCATCGAGGCCCGCATCCTTGCCGTTTCCGACGTGGTGGAAGCCATGGCCTCACACAGGCCCTATCGTCCCGGCTTGGGCATTGATGCAGCTCTGAATGAAATCGAGAAGAACAGAGGTATCTTTTACGACAACGCCGTCGCAGATACCTGTTTGAGATTATTTCGGGAAAAAGGTTTTCAACTTGCAGGAACTTGATTATTATCGGTAATCCGCACCTCAATTCGACATCAAGTGTCATTGGCTAGGTAGGTGAAGTCTCCCAAGGCTCAATTCAACAGATGATCAACCCCAATGTACGCATGAACCGGATGAACCTTTTTTTCAGAACCTCCGGAAATGTCTGGAGTCCGTCGGGGCAGGATTCCATCATGTCGTGAAACTGAACATCTATTCCACGGACCTGGATGCCCACCGGGAGACGATCAGGAGGCTTCGCGGTGAAGTCTTCCTGGAGCCCGTGGCCAGTACGACGGTACAGGTCTCTCGCCTGGTTGACCCGGATTGGCTGCTCGAGATTGAAGCCATCGCTGTCCTGGATTGACCTTTACAAGCGGAGATATCATACCCTTGGGCAACCATTTCAATCGATAATCATGTTTTGATTTCATTAGCCAGTACCAAGCCCCGGGGGGAAACGAAAGGACATGGAGGTTCGGCTATCGCTTGCACTGATGTGGTCAAACGAATTGCCGAATTATGAATGCTCTTTCTTCACCTTTTCCGCAATCGGTTGAAAGTCATACGCGGGATAGATTTCATAGCGGAAAGCTCCCCATGCCTTTTGTTCTATGAAGCGGTTGAGGTTACGCAGTTTTGACGGCTCCACCTTCACCTGGATAATGAAACCGAAAGACATGGCCACAAACCAGGAGACCAATTCGGTTCCCTCCGGTGGAAAATCGCGGTAGAAACCAGTCTGCTTAGTGTATTCCATGATCTGATCCAGATTTTTCGACTGGTCATGATGCAGGATGACCGTAAGAGACACTTTTTCTTCCGAAGCCATAGTAAATCCTCCCTTTGTATTCATTAAAGGCGGATATACCCCAAATCCAATTATATCACAACAACAGATCGTTCCCCTTGGGTCTAGAACTCCTCTCCCTTTTCCTTGCCCATCATGTGTTGCCGCCCCGAACATAGCCCGCAGTCGCCAAGCTCTCCACCGCCCGTCATCAGCACGCCCTATCAGGTGCAGGCCACATCATGATCGATGCCTCCCTCCTTGCCGGTCGGCACGCCGGGAAGTCCCAGCATCTGCTGCTTTTTCAGGCCCGTCAGCGCCCTCACCTTGCCCGATTGTATGTGCTGCAGGAAGGTCGGGATCCTGTCTTTATAAATGACGTGGATCTGTGACGCTATGCTGAGTCGTTGGCTCAGAGCCGGTAAAGCCGTCGCATGTTGCCGGCGAGGATTTTTTCCTGGTCGGCCGCCGGCAGGCGGTTGAAACCCGGAATCTCCCTCGCGACACCAGCGTATCCCATGTCAAACGGATAGTCGGTGCCGAAGAAGAGCTTGTCCGCCCCCAGGGTCTTCCATGCAAACTCGAGACAATCGGCATTGTGGATGATCGTGTCGTAGTGGAATCTCCCGAGGTAGGTGTCCGGGGGCTGCGCCCCCCTGCTTTTGGGTTCTTCCCGCTCGTGGTAGCCGTGCTGCCAGCGTCCGCGGATCCAGGGGGTGTAACCTCCCGTGTGGCTCAGCAGGACCTTCAATGTCGGAAACCGGTCCAGCACCCCGCCAAAGATCAGGCTGGCAACGGCAATGGAAGTGTCAAGAGGGTTGCCGATGAGGTTCATGAGATAATAGTCCTTCAAGCGGTCGTCCAGGCCCAGAACATCGATCGGGTGGATCAGCACGGGGAAATCCAGCGAAACCACCCTCTCCCAGAAGGGATTGAGGGCCGGATCGTCCAGGTTCCTTCCGGCTACATTGGAACCTATCTGCACGCCAAAGTGCCCCAGAGTCGCGGCGCGATCCAACTCCTTCGCCGCCGCCTGCGGATCCTGTAGCGCGGCTGTTGCCATGCAGGAGAACTGCTCCGGATAGGTCCGGGCAAGCCCGGCAAGGCTATCGTTGAATGAAGCCGCAATCTCCTTGCTAAGTCCCGCGTCCAGGCCGTAGTACATGCACGGGGGCACTACGGAGAGGATCTGCCGGTCCACACCGGTGGCTTCCATGTCTTTCAGACGCAGTTCGATATCATAGACCCGGGAAGGAAGGGGGTTCCGATGCACCCGCTCGCGGCCGAAGACACGGTTGCGGGTCATCAGTAGCTCCCATTTGTTTCCTTGTTCTATAAAAAGGTCGGGACCGAATTTCCCGGCCCGCACCTCTTCGATGAATGTCCGGGGCAGGATGTGCGAATGCGGATCGATAACCATTGTTGTCTCCTTTGCTGGGTTGAATTGGCCCTGCGGTCATCACATGGGCTTGCGGATGTCAATCGCGCGACACTCTTGAACAATTCAGTCGCCAGATGGGTCGACGTTCCCGCGCCGCCTGATCCAAACATGAGCTTTCCGGGATTGGTCTTGGCATGCGCAATGAATTCTTTGATGTTTTAAACCAGCAGCCCGATGCACCCCTCCGGCGTCGCAAGGCGGGTGAAGTAGGCCGCCGTGCCGAAGTGGTTCGAGTTCCGAACAGCCACAGCGCCGATCCCGTGGACCTTAGCGCGTCGGATCGCTTCATGAGCGGCCCGTGAGGCGATGACCTGGCCGACGCCGTCCCTGCCGTCCAGGACGGCCACGGCGCCGGCATCCACGACCAGTTCGCGCTGTGTCACCGCATGCACGACGCCTGCACGGATACGCGCCACATACCAGCTCAGACGCATAAGGCCGTGGGATTGATGGCCCCACAGATCCGCACGAACCAGGCTGTCGGCAACGAGATGGGCATCGGCGGCGGGAAGGCCGACAGCCGAAAGGACGGCCTCGGTAAAGGTGGTCAGTCTGTCCGCGACAAGGGTCGGAGTGTTCATTAAAGATTCTCCAACAGCAGTCCCCCGATGTTAAAAATAGACGGCTTTACCGAACTCCCGTGACGCCCTTTACGGATCCTATCCGATGACACCCGCCTCCTTCATCCTCTTAACCTCTTCGGGGCCATATCCCAGCTTTGCCAGCAGCTCGTCCGTGTGCTCACCCAGCTCCGGCGCCCGGCCCTGAATGTCGGCGGGGGTCCCGGACAGTTTTATGGGGTTGTTGAGCACCTTGATCGTTCCTTGTTCCGGAAGATGCAACTCGCCGAAAAAATCGTTGGCGATCGCCTGCTCGTCCTGGGTCACTTCCAGTGGTGTAACGACCGGCGACCACACCAGCTTGAACTGGCGCAGATGTTCAAGCCATTCGGCGTAGGTTTTGCTTCTGAAGAGTTCCTCGATGATCCTGACGAGTTCGACGCAGTGTTTTTGCCGCGCGTTGAAATCGACAAACCTGGGATCGTTCTCCAGCTCCGGCCGGTTGATCGCCTTGCAGAATTCCGGCCAATAGGTCTGTGCGTTGGTCATTCCCAGCATGATCCAGCGGTTGTCCTTGGTGGGATAGTGGTTCCGGATAGGATTTGCCATCGATTTCCGCTGGGGCCGCGGGGCGTCCTTTCCGGTGACCAGGCACCCGGCGATATCGAAGCCCAGGACCCAGGTAGCGGTGTTGTAGAGGGAGACCTCCACCTGCTGGCCGATCCCGGTGCGCTCCCTAGTGAAGAGCGCCGTCATCACGCCTGCCAGCAGACTCAAGGAAGTGATGCTGTCACCGTAGGCGCCCCGTGAGATGTTCGGCGCCGTGTCCGGATCGTGCATCATCTCCATGACGCCGCTCCTGGCCCAGAAGGCCACCGAGTCGAAGCCGCCTGAGTTTTTCTCGGGTCCCCTGAGACCATAACCCGTCAGATTGGCATAGATGAGCTTTGGATTTCGCTTCGACACATTTTCATAGGTCAGATTGAACTTGCCCATTTCATAGGGCCGCAGATTGTTCAGAAACACATCGGCCTGGGCGCAGAGTTTGAGGATAATCTCCTGCCCTTCGGGGCTGGCCAGGTTGACGCAGATGCTTTTCTTGTTTCTGTCCACGTGCTCCCAGAGGTAATTGATCTCGCTGTACTGCGTCCACGCTCCGAGGCGATGGATCGAGTACCGCTGCATATCGCCTTCGCCCGGGGCTTCCACATGGACGACGTCCGCCCCCCAGCTCCCCATGAGCATCCCGGCGATCGGCATGGCGACCGCCGCCCCGATCTCCACCACCTTTATCCCTTCCAACGCCTTTGTCATAACCCTGTCTCCTCTTTGCCGATTCTTTGTGTTTCGGGTAAGCGACTGGCGCAGAGCCCTCTCCACTGAGTGATTGATTTTTACAGATCTACCCTTGAAGGCGCCCGCGCTCCATCGGAACGCACGGATCGGGGTGTCGCAGACCGCATGTGAAGCACCCCTCACACAAGGCGGGGCCCCCCGGTAAGACAGAATTCCGTTTTTCCGCGACCCTTAATCCGCGCCTGGAAGGCAGGAATCGCGGGTTGCGCGCCCCGTCAGTGCAGAATCGGTATACATGTGCAACTACCTTATGTCAAATAGATTCATCCGGTAGATGAATTCATTTGCCTTTTCACGTCGCTTCAGATAAAGAACCCCCCAAAGTTAATAATAGAAAGCAGCCGGGAGGAACGAAAAATGGGATTTGACTATGCACAGAACCTCATTCGACGCTCGAGATTAATCATGCCGGCCAATGAGAAAAAATACGTTGAAAAAGCCCATATGCGAAACGCCGATGCCGTCGTTCTTGACCTGGAGGACAGCGTTCCCGCGTCCGAGAAAGTGGCGACCAGGGCCGTCCTTAAAGAGTCTATCCCCGTTGTGGGGAGAGGCGGAAGCGATGTTTTGGTGAGGGTCAATCATACGGAAGAATTGCTGGCGGGCGATGTTGAAGCCTCCGTCTGGCCGGGATTGGACGGCATTTTTTTCCCGAAGGTGGAGACGGGTGATCAGGTGAGAGACCTCGATAGGCTTCTCACCGATTTGGAACAAAAGAGGGGCATCCCTCCCGGGCATGTGAAAATCTCGGTGATCGCGGAAACACTGAAAGGATATCTTAATGTGCAGGAAATTACCGGCGCCAGCGATCGCATTGATTCACTCTCCCTCGGCACCGAGGATTTTGCCACAAATACCGGAATGGAGCTGACAGAGGACACGTACAACGCATGGCTGATCCCCAGAATGCGGATCGTCTTTGTCGCCCGGGCTTACGACAAACTGCCGTTGAACCTGGTCGGCAGCATGGCCGGTTTCAGCGATAACGTCGCCTTCGAAAAAATGGCCATTCTTTCCTACAAACACGGATTTCTCGGATCGAGCTGCATTCATCCGGGGAATGTGGAGATTTTAAATCGGTGTTTTTCCCCCACCGAAGAAGCGATCGACTATTCCCGGAAGCTCATCGATGCATTTGAGCGAAGCCTGGCGGCAGGGAGGGCCTCGGCGGCGCTGGATGGGAAAATGATCGATTATCCGCATTATGAAAAAGCGAAACAGGTTCTGGCAAGAAGCGCCAAGATCGATGCATTGGAACAGAAAAAGGAAATGGCCCGGAAGGCAGCGGGCGGCGGCTGATCCGATGGAAATCAACACGGAGAGGCAACCTCCCCGGGGAACCCTGAATCCGCTGCGAGCGCACTCCCCGCGGCATGCCGCGGGGTAAGCGATCGAAAACGAAAGGTTTTGTTCCAATAAGGATTAAAGATTCTCCGCAGCTTGCTGCGGAGATCTTCAATCTGCTTGACACGGGGGATCGCTCTCTCTATACTTTCCTGGAGTAAACGATCATGATGAAATTTTGGTTCTCCACAGAGCAGGAAGGCATATGGCGAAGGCAAAGCTGAAGGGTCACCTGATCAATCGCGACTG
>CAZINF010000016.1:0-38479 GCA_964540555.1 uncultured Syntrophus sp.
GCCACGCCGGTCAACACATCAACGCGGCATAATCCGGAGGTCGGCATTATCTCTCTTATGCCGCTAGCGGCATAACAGATGTATTCGCCCACCAGATCAAGGGGGGAAATGAATTCATCCTGGGGGCGATGGTGACCGGGTCGGCGCTGGCATCCATCATCTTTGCCATTCCCTTGGGCCGGCTGGCGGACCGGGTTGGCAGAAAGAGGGTTCTTTACATCACCATCCCGCTCTTTTGGCTTTCCAACCTGATGCTGATTCTGGCGCCGTCGCCTTTCTTCGTGGTCATCGCCGGCATCCTGCAGGGGTTCTACTTCATCGGTGCGCCGATCGGGGCCGCTATAGAAAGAGAGATGGTGCCTCCCGAACAGATGGGGAGATGGATCGGCATCACCCGGTTTTTCAAGATGGTGACAAGCGCTGTTTTGGCTCTCTTCGCGGGGATCATCTGGGACAAAATCGGACCGCAGTACATCTTCATCTTCTTTGTGGGCATCGACCTGCTTATCCGGCTACCCCTGCTGATCAGCATTCCCGAGACCCTGCACGTCCATTTCAAATCAAAAGTGGATGGGTAAATGGCACGGGGCGGAAGATTAGAGCCCCCTCTTCTCGAACCAGCGGAAGAGTCCGATGAAGAGCGCAACGAGGATGACGATCACGATCCAGTGGTTGATCCCCAAAGCGGCAGGCAGGGTGATCTTCCCGAAATCCCCCCAGGTCAGGACCGTTTTTTTCATCAGGGGATACGCCTCGGCGTAGAGCCCCGCCCCGAGGATCATCCCCACCAGGCCAAAGGCGCTGTCGTAGCGTCCCTCCCCCAGAGCCCCCATGGCCGTGGCGGGGCAATATCCCACGATGCCCCAGCCGAGCCCGAAGATGAGGCCGCCCAGCACGTTCCCCCCCAGGATCAGCGGCTTAACGGAAAGCTTGACGAGACCCAGATCGTACAGCAGGTAGATGCCCACCATGGCCACCAGGATCGTGGAGAGCATGAATTTGACGATGGTCATATCCTGGAGGCGAAGGGCGGCCAGTTGCCGGTCATACCGGATCACCTGGGCCTTCTGCATGAGGAATCCGAAGATGATTCCCGTGACGGCGCCGGTCAGCAGTTCATTCATGGCCATTCCCTCCTCTGTACAGGATCCTGGCCATGATCATTCCGGCCAGGAAAAAGCAGATCAAGGATACGTAACCGCTCACGGCTACCTGAGCCAGACCGCTCAGGCCATGACCGCTCGGTCACCCATCGGCGAGACGCGCCCCGAACATCAGGACTATCCCGCCCAAAAAGGCCGCGACCCATCGGCGAACGCGCGACGCCCCGAAGCGGCCCTCCCACATAGGCGGCACGGCCACCGCCCGCTTCTCCCCCGAGAGCCAGGCCGACGCCAAGGCGCCGAAGAGCACCCCGACGACGAACAGGAACTGCCAGTCGACCTTCACCTTTTCCTTGAGGAAGTACTCCATCCCGGCCACTTTTCCCGGTGCGACGGACTGCTCGACGAAGCCTGCCGCGCGGACGAAGGTGGTCGAGGCGCCGAAGTATTTCCCTGTGAGGAAAACGGACAGGACCAGCAGAAGGCCGGCCAGCACGCCGGCAGTGTAGGGAGACCATGTCTTTTTCCGAAGGATGTCCATGATTTTTCACCTCCTTGGTTAACGAGTTGAAAAATGACCGACCGGAACCAGAAGGTTATTCTGGCCGCCCGAACGGCTCCGACAAGGATCATATCGCTTTATTGTGGTGATATTATGGGAAATGCGGCGTACGATGTCAATGAATAATTTGGAATTCCTGAATAATTTGGAATCAAAACTGGTATATTATGCTCATTCCGCCGCCGTAATCGGGGCTTGCGTCGGTAAAGCCGGCAGACCCGTAGATTTCCCACGAGATCCGACGTGAATGCATATAGTTTAGCTTGAGCCGTCCTTCGGCCTGGGCCTCCGCGCCGTCGGAGCGCGCAGACGAGCCTTTCGCCAAGACGGAGACGAACAACCGGTCCGTCGCCTGGACACCCACCCCGCCAAGATAGGTGATATAATTGCGGCCTTGATAGTCGGATTTGCTATTCTGAAAGATATAAGCCCCTTCGCCGAACAGTTGGACGTTATCCAGCCACTTGGAGACCGAAAGTCCGGGTCCCACCTCCACGGTGCCCGTCCCCAAACCGCGGTCCAGGTCTCCTGAAGGCGCCTTCGCGTAGAAGGTGGGACGAATTTTGGGGGTCCCCTCCCCATCGGTCAACAGGGTCCAGCCTGCGGTCATGTTGATATCCCCGACGCCGGACTCCTGCACCGTCGTCGCGGCGGTCGCTGCCATCCTTGTACTATTGGCAGATCGACCCCGTCCGGCGCCGCCGGAGTGGGTCACAATCACCCCGCTGCCAGATTTGCTGGACAGGTAAAGAAGAGGGACCTCAAGGGTGATGTCCAGTTTGTTTACCGGATACAAAAAAACAGACAGCGGCAACGTGACCAGTGTAGCATCTGCTCTTACGCCGTAATCGCCGTGCGAGACCTCAAACCCTATACCGACAACGGCTGATGCAGCGCTGTCGAGACGAGGCTCGCCGTCGCGCGCAAAGACCTGCGTCGAGTGCGCAAACAGCGCCAAACAGAAAAGCATCCAGACTTTGTTTCGTATACTTAGATTCATGCTCATCATTCCTTTCCGGTTATCATCGACAAAACATTTTAACTGCATTGTTCAGGATGGTTTCATCGCCCGCGGCGTCCCCCCACGCCGCCGCCACGCGGAACCTGCCCCCCGGAACCTCCGCCCTGCTGCCCTCCACGAAGCCCGCCGGACCAGGAGGGGTTTCCGTTTTCATCGCGCAGCTCGATGGTTACTCTGCCCAGGACGCTGATCCGCTCTGACAGCAGGTAGGTTCGTCCATCCTTCCCCTGGGCAAGCGAACCTCGGACGGTCACCTGGTCCCCAATCTTCCAATCCAGGCTGTCATCCTGCAGATACCAGGCAGGCCCAAGGACCACGACTATCTGTTTATCCGGGAGATTCAGTTCGAAGGCCACAAGTCCGCTCGCAAGCTGGCGAGGGGGGACCGCAACAGGGCCGCTGATCTTCACGACCGTGTTGCGGTCATACCCTCGTTCCAGATCCAGACCGCTATTATCCTGTTGCCTGGAGTCGCCAAACCCCCAGAAGGCATCGGCCGTTCCCCCCAACAGGAGCAGAAGGGCCGATGCTGCAATCAAGATACAAAAGCTGCTCGTTTTCACGATCATCATGACACACTAAGATTGTCTCAACTCACGCAGGTCCCGTCCTTTTTGCGATCCTTTTTCCGGATCTGATCGCCTGCAGAGGCAATGCTGACAACGCACAAACTCACCACCGCCATCGTGAATCCCATCTTCAACCATTTCGAAACATTCATTTCAAATCTCCTTCGTCATAATTCAGATATATTAATGTAAAAATAACTCCGGACGCCTCTCATTTCAGAGCGCCTCTGTTTCGGAGTCTACGGAGTCGTGGTTTGGGGATGGTTTATCCCTGTGCCATCCATCGGCCCGCGCCCATTGCTGGGCCGAGTAGTAGAGCCGTTTGCAGTCGTTCCGGTGCTCAGGAACGTCCCGTCACGGCGCTGGGAACCCACCGGCCGGACCTGATTCGTAGACTGGGTCATCGTCTGAACACCCTGTCCCCTGCCGCCGCCGGCGCCTGCGACCCCTCCACGGGCAAAGGACTCGCCCCCAACGACCAGAACAGTCGCCGCCACTACTGCCATCACCATCATGCTTTTTGCTTTCATCTTCGTATCTCCTTGTGGTTGTATTCGGGAATTGTTCCCGTTGCCACAGGATAAAGCAGATACCGTGCCAAACCCATGTTCAATCGCATCTTATCGTTATCACACGGATTAACATAAAGAGTCCCGGATGCGCCGGGCGGCAGAGATGCAGATGTTGCACCATGCGGCGCCGATTCTGCACCGCCTATCACCCGTCTATCAAGCCATACCCCTTGAGCCGGTACTGCAGCGTGCGTTTCGAGATTCCCAGTCGCTCCGCCGCCAGACGGCGGTTACCTTTGCACTGTGCCAGCGCCTCCAGAATCGCTGCCCGTTCCAGATCCTGCAGGCTGCCGTCGGCTGTGACCGATATTGGTTTGACCGGTCGACGGATAAGCTCCGGCAGATCGTTCAGGGTTATCCTACCGCTGCCGAGTATCACGGCCCGTTCGATCACATTCTGCAGCTCCCGGATGTTGCCCGGCCAGTTATAGTCGGCGAAAGCGGCATGCACCTCCGGTTCGACAACAGAAACCGCCCTGCCGATCTGTTGAGCCGCCCGCAATGCCAGGTACTCGGTAAGGATCGGCAGCCCGTCGCGCCTCTCCCGCAGGGGAGGCAGATGGATCGGAAAGACGTTCAAGCGGTAGTACAGGTCTTCCCGGAAGCGTCTTTCACGGATTTCGACCGCCAGGTCCTTATTTGTTGCCGCGACAATCCGTACATCGGCACGGATCTCCCGGCGACCACCCAGGCGTTCAAAGGTCCTTTCCTGCAAGACGCGCAATAGTTTTGTCTGCAACGCCAGGGGCAGCTCGCCGATCTCGTCCAGAAACAGGGTGCCGCCGGCGGCCAGCTCAAATTTACCGGGACGCGCCTGCGTGGCGCCGGTAAAGGCCCCCTTCTCATGACCGAACAGTTCGCTCTCCATCAGATTTTCAGGGATTGCCGCACAGTTTACGGCGACAAAGGCGGCATTGCGGCGTCGGCTTGCAAGATGGATCATCCGAGCCGCCAGCTCCTTGCCGGTGCCGGATTCACCGCTGATCAGGACCGAGGCGGTTGTGTCCGCCACATTCCCGATCAGACGATGCGCCTCCGCCATCGCCGCTCCCGCAAACAACACTTCTTCCGGCGGAAGACCGGCCGACTCCCGCTCAAGCAACACAGACAGCGTCAGGTCCCGACGACGGTTCTCGAGTGTCCGTCGCACCAAAGTCCGGAGAGTATCCGGGTCTTTCAGCGGCTTGGTGAGAAAATCGGTTACGCCTTCCTTGAGCGCCGATACGGCCTCTTCCACCGTACCGAAAGCGGTCAGGAGGATAAACGGCGGGGCGATCCCTTCGGTTTTGGCTGCCCTGAACAGATCCAGTCCCTCCATGCCCGGCAACCGAAGGTCCGAAAGGACCAGGTCAAACGAACGGCGACGCAGGGCCAGCAGAGCCTGCTTGCCGTCCTCCTCCTCAACGATGCCGTACCCTTCGCCCTCCAGGATCGCAACCAAAAACGACCGGAAGGTCGGGTCATCCTCAATAACAAGTATCGTCACCTGTTCCGTCATGATCGCTTCCTCTCGCGATAACGCTGCAGCAGGACGGTAATCACCGCCCCGCCCTCGTCGGCGTTGGCGGCGCTGATCCCGCCTCCGCACCCCTCGGCGATCTTGCGGCAGACCGCCAGCCCCAGGCCGCTGCCGCGGGGACGGGTTGTGTAAAAGGGATCAAACACCCTCTGAAGCGCCTCTTCCGTAAAACCGGCGCCGCTGTCTCGAACCTTCAGCGCGACCATCTGCCGCCCCTCCGTTATCGCTATCCGGACTGTCCCTCCCGACGGGGTCGCCTGCAGGGCGTTGCTGAACAGATTGATCAAGAGTTGCCGCAGTCTCTCCGGGCGACAGGCCACGCGCACCCCGGAGGTTATCGACAACTCCAGTTTTACCGGCTGATCCTCCGTACGCCCCGCCATCATATTCCAGGCATCGTAGAGCAATTCTTCATCGAGAAGAACAGATCCGTCGTTTGGATCATCCCGGCGGGCGTAGTCGAGCAGATCGTTTACCAAACCCTCCAGCCGGACCGCTTCCTGCGCAATCAATCCGGCAAACCGTTGGGAACGCTCATCGGTTATCCGCTCCCCGAGCAACTGGGCGTACCCCTTGATGCCGGCCAGGGGCGTCCGCACCTCGTGGGCCAGGACAGCTCCCAATTCACCCAGCCGGGCCAACTGTTCCCGCCGGGCCATCTGCTCACGCTGCCTTGCATCTCGTTTGTGCAATCGGAACAGAAGAAAACCCAGTGCCCAGGCACCCGCCGTCACCGTCAACAGGATAGTCGAACCGATGCGGGCCCGGCCGATGATCTGATCGGCCTGCCATGTATGCAGCGCCAACCTTAAGACCATGATCTCTCCAGGCAGGTGTAAGGGCAGGTGGCACTCGTAGACCTCCTCCCCCGTGCCCAACCGGACCCGGTTCTCGACAGGCTCGGCGGTAGAGAAGGCGGGAAGGTAACGGTTATCCTCCACTAATTCGCCCACCAGCTCGGGATTCTGATGAAAGCGTATCCTGCCGGAACGATCTATCAGGGCAAAATAGGCGATGTCGCGATACCGAAAATCCGCCAATGTTTTAAAGGAGGGATCACGGGCAGCCATATAATCGATCGACTGCCCCAGGGAGAGGGCCAATCCCTGCAACATGGCCCGGGCCACAGGCTGAGCGTTCTGCTGGCTGTTCACCGCAAACCAAAGCAGGAAGGCGGTCACAAGGACGCCGCCCATCAGCAGCAGGGTATCCGCTCCGGGTCGTCTCACCTGAAAATGAACCCTTTCCGTGTGACCATCATCACTTTGGCCCGTATCATCGCGTGACCTCTCGATGGAACATCATAACATTCTTAGACAGCCGCGCCACCACAATCCTTCTCGGCACATCGCCCTTTACGGAGTTTCACAATGCGCCGGGTGCCGTGTTTGGCCCAACGATCGCTTCGTCGTGCGACCATCCGCCCCCCATGCTTTGGTACAACGCGACGGTGTCGGCCAGGCGCTGGGCCTGGGCCGCGATCAGGTTGATGGCGGTTTGCTGCGCCTGCTGCTGCGCGATAAGCAGTTGTAAATAGCTGGCCGCGCCCAGGGCATACTGCTGCAGCATCAGCTGCAGCGACTCTTGCGCTGATGCGTCGGCGGCGGCTTGCGCCGCCAAGGTCTGTGCGTCGTTGTCGAGCGCGCGCAGCACATCGGCCACGTTGCGCAGCGCCTGCAGAACGGTCTGGCGATAGTTGGCCGCAGCGGCGTCGAATCCCGATTCGGCGGCACGCGCTTCGGCGCGAAGGCCCATGTTGAAAAGAGGTTGCGCCAGTTGTCCCGCAAGCCCCCACACCAGCGAGCCGCTGCCGAACAGGGTGGCGGCGGTGAGCGCTTGAAATCCGAGATCGGCGCTAAGGGTAATCCGCGGGTACTGTTTGGACACGGCCGCGCCGTATTGGGCGTTGGCGGCGTGCAGCAACGCTTCAGAAGCTTGAATGTCCGGTCGTCGCCGCGCCAGCTCTGACGGCACGCGAAGAGGCAATTCGGTCGGCAGCTTGAAATCGGCCAGGGCGAATTGCGGCATGACCCCGCTCCCCGGCGGTCTGCCGATGAGCACGGCCAGCAGATGGTTCGTCTGCTCCAGCCTGTTGCGCAGCGGTGGAATGCTGGCGCGGGTCTGCTCCGACTGGATTTGCAGCGCCAGGATGTCGTTTTGGGAGGCTGCGCCGAGCGTAAGACGCCGTCGCGTGATGGCGAGTTGTTCCTCCTGCGACGCCAGAATCGTCTCGCTGGCCTGGATCTGCGCGGCCAGTTGCGCTTGAACGATGACCGTTGTGACCACATTGGCCGCCAGCGTCAGTCGCGCGCCTTCGAACTGGTAGCGCTGGTAATCCGCCTGCGCGGCGAGCGCTTCGAGGGCGCGGCGGTTGCCGCCGAACAGATCCAGGCTGTAGCTCACCCCCACGCCGGCGTTGTACAGATTAAACGTGCGTTCTCCCCCTTCTTGGCCGGAGGCGGCGCTATTGGCGCTAGATCGCTGTCCGCCGAGCTTGGCGGTCGCCTGCGGATACAAAGTTGCGCCGGCCTGTGCCTCGTAGGTCTGCTGCGCCTGACGAAGCGCGGCAATCGCTGCTTCCAGCGTGGGGCTGGCTTTCAGCGCCTGGTCGATCAGCTCGTTGAGCCTGGTCGAGCCAAGTTCCTGCCACCAGGCCGCGGGAATTGCCCTGCCGGCGACAAAGCGTTGAGCGCCGCCCAGGCTGACAGGGGCCGAAGCGGTTTGCGCAGGCAGGACCGTGGCGGTATAGCCTGCAACCTGCGGCGGTTCGGGTCGTTTGAAATCAGGACCGACGCCGCAGCCGGCCAGTATCCCTGCACACAAGGCCAGCAAGACCGGTTGAAGCAATGCACGCGTTGAGAGTGTGCGACAACGTGTTTTCATTGACGGCTCCATTCTCATAAAATTCGCTCCCTTGACCTTGATCGGTTTTAAAAGTGACTGCATGGTTCTCATTCAAACGCCCGCCCCTCGCCGGCTTCCTCCTGGGTTTTTCCGTCGCGGATGTGGTAGATGCGCTTGAAGGTCGGGATGATCTTTTCGTCGTGCGTCACAACGATGATGGCGGTCTCGTATTGGCGGGCCATGTGATTGAGGATGCGAATCACGGCCAATGCCCGCTCGCTGTCCAGCGGCGCGGTGGGCTCATCGGCGAGGATCACCGGCGGTCGGTTGACCAGCGCCCGGGCGATAGAGACGCGCTGTTGTTCGCCGCCGGAGAGTTGCGACGGCATGGCTTTGGCGCGATGCGCAACGTCCAGCGCTTCAAGCAATTCCATCGCGCGCTTCCGGGATTCTCCATTGGGGCTGCCGGCCAGCATGGGCAGCAGCGCCACGTTGTCGGTGACATCGAGGAACGGGATCAGGTACGGCGCCTGGAACACAAAACCGATCCTGTCGCGGCGCAGTGCGCGCAGATCGGGCATCTTCCAGCCGTCGTCGTAGATCACTTCTTCTCCCAGCGTCATACGCCCGGCCGTGGGCTCGATCACGGCGCCAAGGCATTTGAGCAGGGTGCTCTTGCCGGAGCCCGAAGGACCGATCAGCCCGACGGCCTCGCCGGGGGCGACCTGCATATCCACCCCCTTGAGCGCATCGACGGCCGTGTCGCCCTTTCCGTAGCGTTTGTGCAATCCCTCGATGCGGATGCCTTTTCCAAGCATGTCAGCCACCGATCGCCTCCGCCGGGTCTACCTTGAGCGCGGCGCGAATAGCAAGGATACTTGCCAGAGCGCAGATCGCCATAACTCCGCCGAAGCCGAGCAGCGCATCGCCCGGTTCGAGCAGGACATACTTGGGAAAAATCGGCGCCCAGAAGGTGGCGGCGATCTTGCCCACCACGAAGCCGATCATGCCCAAGCCCAGCGCCTGCTGCAGGATCATCCCGGCGATGGTGCTGTTCCTGGTGCCGATCAGTTTGAGCACCGCGATCTCGCGGATTTTGCCGAGGGTCAGCGTATAGATGATGAAGGCGACGATGGCGGCGCTGACGATGGCGAGAATCACCAAAAACATGCCGATCTGTTTGGCCGCAGTGGCGATCAGCTTGCCGATCAGGATCTCTTCCATCTGCGCGCGGGTATAAACCTGCAAGCGCTTCCAGCGCCGGATCGGTTCGGCCACCTCGTCCGGGAGAAAGCCGGGCTTGACCTGCACCAGCACCGCATTAATGTAAAGGTTGACGCTTTGCGAGGCAATCACCGCATCGAGCAGACCGGGTATCCCCGGACGATTAAAGGCCGGGTTCTGGGCAGTTCGGCGGCGCTGCTGGGCAATGGCGTCGTTGTCCTTGAGGAACTGAGCCTCCTGCGCGTCTTTCAGCGGGATGAATACCATCGGGTCGCCGCCGGAGGAGACCATGCGCCGGGTCAACCCGACCACCGCGTAATGGTTGCGGCGTATCTGGATGCGCTCGCCGAGTTTGAACCCCGTCGCGATGTCGGCCACGGCTTCATAGTGGCTGCGCGTGATTTGCCGCCCGGCGATGAGATAGCCGGGCTGCCCGGGTTCGCCGGGGCCGCCGGGCACGACGCCGACCACCATGGCGCGCACGTCGCGCTCGCCCTGTCGCACCTGCATGGTCAGATACGTGACATTGGCCGCCCGATCCACGCCGGGCATTCCAAGAATGGCGCGATAGATGTCGTCATATAGGCTGGATGGCTCGGCATAGGGGCCGAGGGTGTCCTTTTGCACAACCCATAGGTCGGCGCCGCTGTTATCGAGCAGCACTTTTGCGTCGTCCACCATGCCGCGGTATACGCCGGCCATCGTCAGCGTTACGCCGATCAACAGCCCCAGCCCCACCCCGGTAAAGACAAACTTTCCCCAGGCGTGCAGGATGTCGCGCCCAGCAAGACTGATCATGGCGAAACCTCTTCCAGCCGTTCGACGACCTTGATACGGCTGCGGGGACCAAGCGCGCGCTGGCTGTAGACCACCACGCGCTCGCCCGCCTTGAGCCCGTCGAGGATCTGCACCCGCCCGTCGAGGTCGGTCGCACCCGCCTTGACCGGCGTGAAGCGCAGTTTGTCGTCTTCGATCAGCCAGACGCCAAGACGGCCGGCGACCCGCTGCACACTGGCGTTCGGCACGACCGGCGCCGCCGGCAACGCGGCCATCGCGACAGTGACCTCGGCCAATTCGCCGATGGAAGGCAGCCTTTCCGGCAATGCATCGAACGTTACCTTGGCCAGGGTTTCCTCGGTCACCGCATCGGCCGTCGGCTCCACGCGGAGCACGCGCCCCGCAAATCGAATCCCTTCTTGCGAGCGCAGCACGATGTGAACCGGAAGTCCGGCGCGCAGACCCGATACGCGCAGTTGATCAAAGCGCACATTGATCCACAGACTCGCCGGGTCGATCACCTCCACCACCGACTGCCCGGCGACCACGGTGGTGCCGGGATCGGCGTTGCGCGCAGCCACCAGGCCGCGGACCGGCGCGATCAAGCGCAGATTGGCGCGCTGCTGGATCAGCCCCCCGCGGTCGGCGTGGATGCGCGCCAACTCCTGTCGCGCGGCATCGAGATTGGCGCGGGCAGCGGCGAAACCTGCCTCGGTCACCTGACGCTCCTGACGCTTGCCCTCCACCGTCTCCTCGCTCGTGGATCGCGCCTGCAGCAATTGTTCATAGCGGCTTGCCTGATTTTCGGCATAGCTCTTGCGCGCCAACGCCTCCCGGACCTGGGCTTCGGCGGCCAGCGCCACAGACTCGGCTCGCCTGAGCGCGGCATCCTGCGCGGCGATGCGGTCGTCGAGGTCAACAGGGTCCATTTCACCCAGTAACTGCCCCGCCCGGATCCGGTCACCCACTTGTACGTCTACCCTCTTGATCCGGCCGGCAACCGTTGGTCCGATCCGGTAGGTGTACCGTGCCTCGACCGTGCCGACGCCGAACAGGGCCGGTGCGATGGAGCGGCTTTCGACCGTGGTCACGGTCACGGGAATCGGCGCCAGCGGCCCGGCCCGCAGCGCCACATAAATCAACAGGGCTACAAGCGGTACGATGACCGCCAGCAGCGCCAACATTCGGCGATTCACGGTAAGAAATTTCATTGCACCCTCCTGATGCCGCGGCGGTAGATCGCGAAGGCCCCCGGAGCGTTGCGTATCGGCGCAGCGCTTCCGGCCAGCAGCGACTGCATGACCAGCCCCTGGATGACGCCGATGAAGAGAGTCGCCGCTGCCGCGGTATCGACCTCTGCCGACAGTTCGCCTTGCGCCTTGCCTTTATCGATGAGAGCGCTCAGGAGCTCGGCGTAGCGGGTGATCAGCGTACGCGCCGTCTGCTTGGCCGGCGTGTCCCCGGCCCGCTGCAATTCGCCGATCAACAGTCGCGGCACGCCGGGGTGTTGGACGACGAAATCAATATGGGTCATGAACACTGCCTCCAGCGCCGCGAGCGGCGATTCGGCCGTCTGTGAAGCCTTATTGACCCGCGCCAGCACTCGCTCGGTCGCCCACACCATCACGGCCTCCCAGATCGCAGCCTTGCTTGGAAAATGGCGGAACAACGCGCCCTGGGTCAGACCCATGCGTTTGGCAATCGCCGCCGTGGTGATCTCGCTCGGATTCTGTTCGGCGGCCAGTTCGATCACCGCCGCCACCGTGACCGCGCGGCGCTCATCCGCCGGAAGTTGCTTTGGGTTGCTCTCCATGACAAACCGTCCTTCAAGATAGTAATTGATTACTATCTTAATCGATCCATCACACCCCGTCAAGTAGAAAAGCAGCAAAATAACCATTTGAGCATGAGCTATTTCAAAACCCAAAATGCGGCAGATGTTCGACCTTGACAGATAATGGGCATATGCTTATTATCAATCTCATGGAGGGATATAATGCCGAGACCGAAGTGCTGCCGACAAATCGGCGTCATGCCGGGTCAAACCTGTTTCCAGCCGGAGGGAGCGACGCCTTCGTCTTTCGAGGTCGTGCTTTTAACCCTCGATGAGTACGAGGCGATACGCCTGGCCGACCTGGAAGGGTTGTACCAGGAGCAGGCGGCCTCCCGGATGAACATTTCGCGGCAAACCTTCGGCAGGATCATCAAGGCGGCGCGCCGGAAGGTCGCCGATACCCTCGTCAACGGGAGGGTCTTGAGGATCGAGGGCGGTTCCGTTTCCATGAAAGCGGGAATACCGGTCCGGTGTCCGCGTTGCCGACGGGAATTCAGCCCTGACTGCGGCAAACGCAATGATATGAGTTGCCCGCATTGCAGAGAGCATGCGTAAAATCAAACTGTTTTGAAAGGAAGAACATCATGAAAATTGCTTTGCCATCGCGTCAGAGTCAAGTAGACGAGCACTTCGGCCACTGTGAGTACTTCACGGTATTCACAGTCAATGAAAACAATGCAATCATTTCGGAGGAAGCGGTTTCTTCTCCGGCAAATTGCGGCTGCAAATCTGACATCGCCCAGACTCTTGCGCAGATGGGCGTCCGGATGATGCTGGCCGGCAACATGGGACAGGGGGCCGTGAACGTATTGAACGGTTGCGGGATCAATGTGTTGAGGGGGTGCTCGGGCGACGTCAAGGCCGTCGCCGAAGGTTGGCTTGCGGGAGGCCTAAAGGATTCAGGAACCGCCTGCGACCTGCACGAGCACGGATGCCACGAATCCTGACAGATTCCGTGCAAAATTTCTCCTTGACATTCATACCCCTGGTGGGTATTATACCCCATGAGGTATTTATGAAAGAAAAAGATCTAAAAAAAATCATCAACCGCCTCCGGAGAATCGAAGGTCAGATTCGCGGCCTCGAAAAAATGGTGGAGAACGAGGCCCCCTGTCTCGACATCCTGACCCAGGTCTCTGCGGTCACCGCAGCAATGAAAAAAGCGGGCACGGAGATCGTCCGCATCTATCTCGATCAGTGCCTGGCGGACGCAGCCAATAAACCGGACGTGGATCGGGAGAAGAAAAAGACTGAATTCAAGAAGGCGCTTGCCCGGTACATCGACATGGCCTGAGAGAAAAAGGAGAGAACTGATGAAAACAAAAATAGACATGAACCGCCGTCGGTTCCTGAAGTCCGTGACTGCCGCTGCAGTGATCGGAACAGCGGGAGCGCTGAATGTCCCGCGCACGGCTGAGGCCGGTGAGGGAAAGCTGGCCACCCTCATCGATCTGACCCTGTGCAATGGTTGTGTGGATCGGGCCGCACCCGCCTGTGTTTCCACGTGCAAGAAAATCAAAACAGGCCGGCTTCCGGAGCCTGTCGACCCGATCCCCCTTCCCTACCCCACCCGCAAGATCGAAGACTGGTCAAAGAAGAAGGAGGTCAGCAACCGGTTGACCCCCTACAATCTCATCTTCGTTCAGAAAGCGGAGGCGGATATCGGCGACGACAAAAAAACTCTCTTTATTCCGAGAAGATGCATGCACTGCGACAATCCGGCCTGTGCGACGCTCTGCCCGTTTGCCGCCAATCACAAATTAAAGAACGGGGCCGTCGTTATCGATCAGGATGTCTGTTTCGGGGGCGCCAAGTGCAAAACGGTCTGTCCCTGGGAGATTCCCCAGCGGCAATCGGGGATCGGCGTCTATCTCAAGGTTCTCCCGACGTTCATGGGAAACGGCGTCATGGTGAAATGCGATCTCTGCAGCGACCTGTTGAAAGAAGGAAAGACCCCCGCCTGTATCGAGGCCTGCCCGCAAAAGGCGATGACCATCGGCCCCCGGAAGGAGATCTTCGCAAAGGCTGAAGAGTTGACAAAGAAGATCGGCGGTTATCTGTACGGCAAGACGGAAAACGGTGGAACAAGCACCCTGTATGTTTCTCCCGTACCTTTCGATCGCCTCGATGGCGTGATCCGGAAGGGGCCCGGGGAACCGGGTCTCGGGGCGGTCAAGCGGCAGATGGCCGGTACGGATACAATGGGCAAGGCCGTGCTCGCCGCCCCGGCCATCGGCATTGCCGCCGGCGTGGCAGGCGCCTTCGCCTTCGTCTCCAAAAGAAAAGATCGCTTGAGAAAGGAGAACTAACCATGTCCGTATCCGTCAATGAAGAAAGAAACCGTATCGTCCGCCACGGCCTCCTGGAATTGACCGAACACTGGGCGCTTGCCCTCTCCGGCCTGGTCCTCCTTTTGTCGGGCCTGTTCGAGCTCCCGGTCGCCGCCCGCTATAAGATCACGGCCATCCCCGGTTTTGCCTGGTCCGGCGACTTTATCGCCTCTCTTACCATCCACTATATCGCCTCCGTGGTCTTTATCGTTGCGGCATTCTTCCACCTGTTCTACCATGGTCTCCTGCAAGACCGGGGATTGATCCCCCAAAAAGGCGATCTCAAGGCCTCTATCGCCGTCATCAAGACCTTCTTCGGCAAGGGCGAGGAACCGCCGTTCGACAAGTATCTTCCGGAACAGCGGCTCGCCTATCTGGGTATGGCCGCCATCATCGCCGTGATCATCCTCACAGGCCTGGTCAAGACGTACAAGAATGTCTACGCCCCGGACCTCTCCCATACGCTTGTCTTTTGGTCTACCTGGCTGCACAATATCTTCTTTGTCCTTTTTATCCTGGCCTTCGCGGGTCATATCGGCGCCATCATCCTCAAACCGAACCGGCCGATGGTCCGCGGGATCTTCACCGGGGCGGTCCGCCTCGACTATGCGAGACACAGGCATCCCCTATGGCTGTCCGGCGCCGATGCACCGGCCTCCCCGCCACCGGTCCAGTCGATAGACGAATCGTTTATTGCGGAAACAGAAAAAATCATGGTAGACAACACTTTAGCAGGAGAGTCCGGTGAGCCACCTTTTTCTCCGGGTGCGGACACCGCCGGGGTGGCGAAAATAGACAAAACGGAAGCAGCGCAGAGTGCAAATCCTAAGTTACCCCAGGAGGTCGACAAATGACTGAGGAAAGAAATACATCACGAGTATGGCTGGCCTTCTTCACACTCGTCATTGCCGTTATTCTGCTTTCCCTCGCTGCCTCAAGCCTGTGGCAGGGAAAATCCGAGAAAACAGGGGATTCCCCCCCGCTGGTGTTTCGCGACGGCATGACCATCGCTGAATTCGGCCGGGAAAATGAACTGCCGAACGCCGTTCTGGAGAAGGCATTTCTGTTACAGAGCAAGGATGACAAGGAAAGAAATCTGGATGCATTGAACCTCTCCAGAGCTGAAATCTCGGATAGGATCGACCGATCCAGAACATTGGAAGCGGAATATGAATCGAAGAACTGGGTGAAGATCCCGCTCAAGTTCGCTCTATGGCTGCTCTTTCTGAGTACTGTCTTTGTCCTGATGCGCCGGAAAAAGATCACCCCCGGCCTCCGTAAGGCGTTCTATCTGACCGCCATTGCAGTCTTCGGAATCCTGCTCGGATCGGACCCCAGCCCGATGGGCACGGTAAAGGACGCGATCGCTCTTTACGGGGCCAAAGGCGTGATCTTCCCGCCCCGGATGATCGCACTGACCATTTTTCTTCTACTTGTCTTTATCGCCAACAAATTCATCTGTTCATGGGGATGCCAATTAGGAACGCTCCAGGACCTGATCTTCCGTCTGAACCGGAACAACCGCGATACAAAAGCTATCCTGAAGCAATACCACCCGCCGTTCCTCTGGTCCAATGCGATCCGGATTGCTTTTTTCCTGATCTTTACCCTGGCCGCTTTTGCCTGGGCGACCGACCTGATCGAGCCGATCGATCCTTTCAAAGTCTACAAACCGGCGGCAATCGGCTTCGTGGGCGGGATCTTCGTTGGATTGATTCTGATCGCCGCGCTGTTCGTTTACCGTCCCTGGTGTCAGTTTTTCTGCCCGTTCGGACTCGTCGGCTGGGTTCTGGAGAAAGTCAGCCTCTTTAAGATCATCGTGAACTATGAGACCTGCATCGGCTGCCGCTCCTGCGAAAAGGCCTGTCCTTCGACGGTCATGGGGGCAATCCTGAAGCAGGACAGGACAATCCCCGACTGCTTCGCCTGCGGAGTCTGCATCGAGGTCTGTCCGACAGAGTCGATCCGCCTGGCCGCCGGCAAACGGCGCCGGCCCCCGGAGGATAAATTTCTCCCGGCATCGCCTGGAAATTGACATAGGAGGGACACTTCATGGGGAACCCGCCGACTGTCTGCGGCAAGTCATTCGATGATTTCTTGACCACGATACAACGCTTCCACGGATGGCCGGCTCCCGGTGTGGTCATTGGCGGCTACATGGTGGATCTGGCGAAGGAGCATATCGGCCCATTTGTGGAGGCGGATGCGATCGTGGAGACCATCCACTGCCTTCCCGATGCCGTTCAGCTCTTTACGCCCTGCACTTACGGTAACGGATGGATGAAGGTTGTCGATTGGGACAAATTCGCCCTGACACTTTACAACAAGAAGACCCTGGAGGGCATCAGGGTCTGGCTCGATATCGAGAAGGGCAGACGTTTTCCCGATATTTACAACTGGTACATGCGATTGGCGCCGAAGAAGGATCTCCCCCTCGACCTCCTTTTGAAAAGCATCGAGAAGGCGGGAAGAAATGTGCTCTCCTATGCTCCCGTGCGGGTTGTCCGGTACCATGGAAAAATCAAGAAGGGAACGATCGAGATTTGCTCCAAATGCGATGAGGCCTATCCCGCCAGCCAGGGTGACCGGTGCCTCGCCTGCCAGGGGAAGGGTTATTACGAGATGAGAGCTTGAAAATCATGCTCCCTGCGCACGCTGGGCATTTTTTCGACCCTGCACCTCCTCGCTTCGCTGCAAAGACGAAACTCGCGCTGAAGCGCTCAAACAGTCGTCTTTGCGGGCGCTGCGCTGCGGGAGCAGGGGGCAAGGGGACAGATTTCAAATCAGCCCCCTCCCCCAAATCTCCAATGCGTGCTTCCGGGACATGATTTCCAAGTTGTGCAATGCTCTCGAGATGCTCATTTGAACGGGGTAGCGTTATGAGGCGGGTCATGCGGATATTGGTAGCGGAACAGGATCATGCTTTCATAGAAATGGTAAAAGCCTCTCTCCTGCAGGCGGGTGATCGGTATCAGGTTGAAGTGGTTTCTTCCGGCGCCGACTGCCTGAAAAAACTCCAGAGACACAAATTTGACATTCTGCTTTTAGACCACTCCCTGCCGGACGGCGAGGGCCTTGAATGGCTCAGGCGGTTCAATAAGACGGGGATAGGCGTTCCCACGATCTTTGTCACGGCCAAGGGAGATCCCCAGATGTCCATCCAGGCCATGCAGGAGGGGGTCTTCGACTACATCAACCGTTCCGCGGAATGCGCCAAGGCCTTTCCCTTTGTTGTAAACCGGGCAATCGAAGGTTACAACCTGATGGTTGAGAAGGTGAGGCTTCAAAAAGAGTTGATCGAGGCCAGGAATTTCCTCGAATCCATCATCGAGAAAGCGGGAGACGCCATATCGGTGGTGGATCTGGAAGGGAAGATCATTTACTGGAATGAAGGGGCCGAGAAGATCTATGGCTATCGGAAGGAAGAGACCCTCGGCAGGAAGCCGTTGGATTTTCTTCTCCCTCCGGACGAAACCCTGAAAGAAAAAGAGGAGAAGCGGTTTCATGGATTGATGGCGCAGGTTTGGAAAGGAGAAGTGATTTCCAATGTGGAGGCAAAAAGACAGACCAAAGGAGGCCGTGAGATCACTGTCAGCGTGACCCTTTCCCCGCTCAAGGACGCGTCGGGACAGATTGTCGGCGCATCAAGGATCTGCAAGGACATTACCTCGATGAAGAAGGCGGAAGAAAAGTTGCTGCTGTCGGAGAGACTCTCCAGCATGGGTGAAATGATCGCGGGAGTGGCACACGAAATTCGCAATCCCTTGTCGGGGATTAAAATCAATACCCAGGTCCTTGCCAGGAAGAAGGACTTCCCTGCCATGGAGAAGCAGATCCTGGAAAGCACGCTCGATGGGATTGAAAAGATTCAAAAGATCGTGGACGACATGCTGGACTACGCCAAGCCGAGGGCGGCCGAATATAAAAAGGAAGCGATCAACCCCATCGTGGAAAAGAGCCTGGATGTATTGAGCGTTCAATTGAAAAGCGCGAACATCATCACCTCCTTTGAACGGGGCGAGGAGCTGCCGCGGGTCAAAATTAACCGGCACCAGATTCAGCAGGTGCTGATCAACATCATGCTCAACGCCATTCATGCCATGGATAAGGGCGGCGCACTGACGGTGCGGACTTTTTTAACGGACGGCGGGGGGGCGGGGATTGAGATCAAGGATACCGGGGTGGGGATATCCGCGGCGCATCTGAAGCGAATATTTGACCCGTTCTTTACCACCAAATCCAGGGGTACGGGGCTTGGTCTGTCAATCACTATGAAATTACTTGAAAATCATGGAGCGCTGATCGATGCAACCAGTGAAGAGGGGAAAGGTTCGCTCTTCACCATCCGCTTCCCGGCCGTCGGTGCATGAATAGACAGGAGTCGAAGAGGCTATGAGATTTAAGATACTCGTCATTGACGATGAGCCCGTTCTCAGGAATTCTCTCGAAATTGCCCTGAAAGTCACCGGCTATGACGTCATCACGGCCCAGAGCGGAGAGGAGGGAATCGAGTTATTTAGGAAGGAAAGTCCAGATCTTATCCTTCTGGATCACTGGTTGCCCGGAATGAACGGTGATGAAGTCCTGCGTCTGATCAGGGAAAAAGATACGGACGCCATAGTCATCATTATGACCGCGCAGGGGTCCATCGAGCTCGCCGTATCCTCGATGAAGATGGGCGCCTTTGATTTTCTGGTCAAACCGTTCGATCTGGAACAGTTGGAGACTCTGGTGCAAAAGGGTCTCGAACGTATCCGGATGAAAAGGGAGGTGGAATGGCTCCGGGAGCAATATCGGGAAAAGTTCCGCTCCGGCGCCATCATCGCCGTCAGCCGGCAAATTAAGGATGCCCTCGATCTCGCCGCAAAGGTTGCCGAGGGGTCGGATACCACCGTTCTGCTCGAAGGAGAGACGGGAACCGGAAAGGAGCTTTTTGCCGAATATATCCATTATTTGAGCCCCCGTTCCGCCTTTCCCTTCATCCCTCTCAACTGCGGCGCCATCCCGAAGGATCTTTTTGAAAGCGAACTATTCGGGTACGAAAAAGGCGCCTTTACAGGCGCCTCTGAGAAAGGAAAGGTCGGCAAGGTGGAGGCCGCCCGGGGCGGCACCCTTTTTCTCGACGAGGTGCTGGAACTCCCATCCGCTGCCCAGGTGAAGGTTTTGAGGACTCTTGAGGAGAAGGAATATTTTAAAGTCGGCGGTGTGGAAAAAAAGAGGGCCGATGTGAGAATTGTTGCCGCCACCAACAAGGATCTCGATGCGGAGGTGCAGAAGGGCGCTTTCCGGGCCGACCTTTTCTTCAGACTCAATGTGGTTAAGGTATACATCCCTCCCTTGCGCGACCGCAAAGAGGACATTTTGCCGCTCTTCCGTTTTTTCGTCGAAAGATTCAATAGGCAGTTCAATAAGGAGTTTGTGAGAATCGCCCCGGCGGCGGAAGATCAACTGCTCGCTTATCCCTGGCCGGGGAATATCCGGGAGATCAGAAATACGGCGGAAAGGATCGTCCTTTTGGAAAAAGGGGACACGATACTCGAGACGCACCTTTCTTCCTTGAGTCGGAAGGCAGGCGATCGGGAAGGGATGTGCCGCTGGCCGTCCATTTCTCCGCAGGGTATCATCCTGGACGAAGTAGAAAAGAACTACATCCGAGAGGCCTTGAGTATTAAGAAGGGCAATAAGGTGCAGGCGGCCAGTTTCCTCGGGATCACCCGTTCGGCTCTCCTCTACCGGATGGAAAAATACGGGATAAAGGCGTCACAGGAGGTCGTTTAACCGCAAGCGCCTGAGTGAACTTTATTGCCCCCTTCCGGCATTCGCTTACCCCTTCGCTGTTGCCTCTTTTCAGACATTGTGCCTGAATACAAACACAAGGGGTCAATATTGATTTCCTGGACAGCTCGTCGGCAGCGATCCTTCTCAGGATGATAGGGGGGTCTGTCCGGCATAGACCACCACATAGCGCAAGACCAACCCGCCCAGGAGAACCGAGCTTGCGACTGCTCCCGAGAGCCAGGGGTTGTGCTCTCGCAAAGGCGCATGCTTGATGAAATGGGGCACCAGTTCATAAACCTCCAGGGAAAGAGGGATGAGTATTCCCAGTCCCACCGCAATTCCCCAGAACAGGAAGGTAAATTCGCCGCCCATAATGAGGCCCGCGGCCTCCACGGAGCTGAGCGGAGACATGTAAAGACCAAAAACAAAAAGAACCACCGCGATGATGGAGAGGATCATGAGGACGAAATCGATGGAATGAACCAGGAACTTGTTTGTCTCCAGTTCCTCCCGGCTGATCCCCCCGAAGCCCTTGATGAAACAGGATACCAGGCAGATCGAGGCCGTCCCGGTCTTCAAGGCCGAAACGAGAAAAAGCATGGGAAGCATGGGGTTGTTCCAGAAGGGTCGCGCGACCAGGACACCCAGCAGCACGCCGGTGTAAATTCCCACCAAAAGGGAGACTATAAGCCCCGCCAGGGCCACCATGCCCCGTATTCCATTCAGGTTTTCCCGACGGAGTCGCGTGAGGAGAGGACTTCTTCTGACGGCCCCGATGAGCTTTAGCCGATCCCATTTTGCGGGAATTCGCTTTATCAGGTCCATCAATTCGCAGCGTTCCGGGAGCCAGAGGTAGAAATAGAGGAGACTCAGGAAGGAAAAGATCAAGAGCAGCCATGACCCCAGCGACATGACGGAATTAGCCTGGAAAGTGACCAGCAGTTTCCAGAAGAGGGCCGGCCGTTCCAGATCGTAGATGAGGAAGAGCAGCCCCAGGAGCAGCGGGAAGGGGGCGATATAGGCCCCGACCTGCGTAATTTTTTGATACTTTTCTTCACCGATAAAATAGGTCAGCGCCGAAATGGCGAAGGCGCCCGCGCTGACCCCGGCGACAAAGAGGTAGAGCGCCACACTCCAGTTCCAGAAAAGAAAAACCTGTCCTTCCATAAATTACTCCCCTAAGAAGTCCGCTGCGTTAGGTTCCGGGGACAGGTTCCGATCCCTTTGGGCTTCCGGAACAAGCCCCCTCCCCCGACGCCTCATTCTTAAACATTCATTCCCGTTTTTTCGATTCGCCGCCGGCGAATCCGTCTTCAGCTTCACCCACCGCCAACTTTTGCTTTAAAGCTACTGTCCTGTTTCGCCAGGGACGCATCCCGAAAAAAGGCCGGCGTATCTTTGGCGTAGGGCAGTTCCAGGGGCGCCTCCAACGGCTGGCCGCTCATGGCCAAGTCCCATAGTTTTTGCTGGTTTCCCAGCCGGGCGGGCGCCTCTTTTTTACTGCACCCCAGGAGGAGAAAAATCCCCCCCCAAGCCAGGGCGGCGCCAACAGAGTCAATGAAGGTTCTACGGTTCATAGCTTCGTGCCTTTCCTTCTTTCTTTTCATTGGTTAAAAACAGTTGGACGAGGTCGATGGCATGGCGATAAAAGGGATGGGGCGCCGACCGGTCCACCCGCTCTTGCAGATCTCCCAGCCAATCCAGGTGGTCCGCGATGAATTCCTGAATCTGGTCCTCTGTGGCGGCGCCATAGAGGAGAGAAAGGAATTCCAGCTCCAGCGCCAAATGATCGGGGGCGCTGTGGAATTGCTCCGGTACGGTAAGGGACAAGCGGCGATACATGTCCCGCATATGGAGGGCATAATCTCCCAGGAGCAGCCCCTTGGTCCCGGCAAAGGCAAGGCCGCATTGCCTGTCCGTGGTCCAGGGTTTATAGACGGATTCCGCAAGGGCGATCTGTTCGCCATCTAAATCACTGAAAAGACGGCCATATTCCCTCTGCAATACGGACAGGAACTCCTCCGGCATTTCCTCGGGTAAAAACTCCTGCAGCAGGTGAAGATCCCCGGTCCATTCCCGGACTTTCCCCGCCAGGAAGGAGCGCACCTCCTCCTGCTTCAGTTCCTCGATCGTTTCCTGCTCCGGCCTGACCAGGAAGGACGCAAGGAGGGCGCAAAAATATTCCTTCTCCCGATTGGTCATCCTAGCCCTTCTTGTAAAAGATCCGCGGTTTCGTGTTCAGGGCCTGCTTGAATTGACGGAGTTTGATCCGATTTTTTGTCAGGTACATGGCAATCTCACTCTTCGGGTCGTCCAGGTCGCCGAACACCCTCACCCCGGTCATGCAGGTGGTCATACAGGCCGGTTTCCCGCCTTCCTCGACAAATTCAATGCAAAAGCGGCACTTTTCGATATAGCCTTCCTTTTTTATGATCCGGACGTTGTAGGGACAGGCGGCAATGCAGTATTTGCAGCCGATGCAGTCCTTTTCCCGGACCAGAACCACGCCGTCTTTTCTTTTCTGCGAAGCTCCCGTGGGACAAACGGTGACACAGGGCGGATTGTCGCAATGCTGGCACTGGACGGGCAGGAACTCCCTGGCATAGTGGGGGAAGGCGCCGTATTCCCGCTCCTCCAGGTGGTTGTAGGACTCATTCGCCCGCAGGTTGTTTTGATTCTGACAGGCCACGCGGCAGGCAAAGCAGCCGACACACTTCGTCTCGTCAATGATCATCCCGTATCTTGCCATCTTGCCCCCTCCTAAACCTTCTTAACTTCCACGATGATTTCCGAGGCCATGACATGACCCACCGCCGGGTCGAACATGGTGGGAAGAAAATCATTATAGGACAATCCCAGATCGTACGCCCCGGTGAGATGCCGGGAAAATACCCCGTAACCGCTGGGGAGCCAGACGCTGGAGGGATGAAGTCCTTCGGTCAATTTCACGCGAATCTTGCCCTCTCCCACGAGGGATTTCAGTTGTACCAGATCTCCGTCCTTCAAGCCCAGTTGTTCCCCGCGCCGGCGATTCATCCAGAGCCGCATCAGGCCGTATCGCTCGGTGATGGCCATCAGATAGGGCTGATTGGCGGTCATGGCATGGGTGTGACAGGCCTGCTTGCCGTGAAGAAGGCGGAAGGAGTGGGGATCCTTGGGACTGGGCGACACCAGCGGCTCTTCCCAGCGCGGCACGGGAGGGTATCCCAGTTTTTCCAGTGTGGAAGAATAGAGCTCGATTTTTCCCGAAGCGGTATCTACCTTGTCGAGTCCCTCTTTCCATGCCTTCCTCAAGGTGACCAGTCCTTTTTGCTTCAACTCGGCCAGCGAAACTCCCAGCGGCTTGAGCCGGAGTTCGTTGGCTTCCTCCAGGCGGAAATCAAAAAATCTGCCCACGCCCAGTTGCCGGGCCAGCTCGATGATGATTTGGGTGCCCGGTCGGGTATCGAAGAGGGGTTCCACAACCTTTTGCTGGATCGTGACCTGACACGTTTTGCCGGCGTGTTTCGTATCCACCGCCTCATCCCGTTCCAGGTAGAAGGACTCGGGCAGTACATAGTGGGCGATGGCGGCGGTTTCGGAGAGGACCGTATCGATCACCACCAGCAGTTCCAGTTTTTTGTAGCCGGCAATCACCCTTTGGGGATTGGGGTTGGTCCGCAGCGGATTGTTATGGAAGACAAATCCCCCTTTCAATTCATCCCGCAGGGCCAATTCAGGGATGGCATGGGCGATGCCGTCGCCGTAAGCGCCCAAAGGAAATCTTCCCGGCGTTCCCGTGCCGTCTGCCTTGGGGACCGTAGGACCATCCGGGACGGGATGTTTGGGTTGCAGTTCACCCATTTCCATCGAGACGGGGAAATAGAGCCCTCCCTCCCGGTTGATATTTCCCAGGAGGCTGTTGGCGATGCCCAGGGCCCTCACGGTTTGAAAACTGTTGAGGTATTGGGAACCGAAGGCGCCATGATAACCCCGGTGCAGGAGAACCTTCGGTTTTTCCCGGGCCATCTCCCGGGTGATCCGGACGATCGTCTGGGCGGGAATTTCACAGACCTGCTCGGCCCATTCCGGCGGGTAGTTGACGATCTGCTCCTCCAGCGCGGAAAACCCGACCGTGTGCTTCCGGACAAAGTCCCGGTCATACAAGCCCTCTTTTATCAGCACATTGATCATGGCCAAAAGGAGGGCCAAATCCGTCCCGGGTTTGATCGCGAGCCATTCATCGGCCAGGATGGCCGTTTCGCTGTGCCGGGGGTCCACCACGACGAGCTTGGCGCCTTTGCTTTTGGCTTTGGCGATGTCGGCTACCTGGCCCAGGTTCACCCCGCCCGCCGGATTCCGGCCGATGATCATCATGTAGCGGGAATTGACCAGATCGTTGGAAGGAAGCTGCCCTACGGTGTAATTCCAGCCGGCATTGCGGGCCGTGTAGCAGGTGGAGCCGTGGGTGAAGTAATGGGGACTGCCCAGGGCGTGCATGAGCCGCAGGGCATAGGCATGGTTGGCCTGGGGAAAGTTGATCCAAAAGAGCGAGGCGGGACCATGAAGCAGCAGCAACATATTTATTTTCTGGCCGATTTCCTGGTAGGCCTGTTCCCAGGAAATGGGTTGAAAACGACCGTCAACTCTTTTCAAAGGCGTGCGAATACGGTCGGGGTTGTATAGGTCATGAAGGTAGCCGTGCCCTTTCGGACAGACCAGCCCCTTATTCCCGTTGGCCTCGGGATTCCCTTCGATCCGCCAGAGCCGGTTGTTCTTCACATAGGCGAAGATCGCGCAGCGGTTGCCGCATCCGCCGCAGGTAGTGGGAACACGGGTGATCGGTCCCTGCGCGCTTGTCTTGGCCCAGGTCTTGAAGCCCGGAAGAGAAGCGCCTATGGAAAGCGCCCCCGCCGAGAAGACGGCGCCTTGCAAAAAGCGGCGCCGGGAAATGGGAAGTCTTTTATTGTCCATAATATTCGCCTGTCAATACCGGATATCACCCGGGTGGAAGGGTCTTCGTGGTTTCGCGTACAAGGCGCGAGGGAAGGCATTCCCTTGCGCCTCGTACAACTATAGAAACCACAGCGTTGGTTTTACCGCACTACGGGGTAGCCGGCCTTGACCCACTCTTCGAAGGGGGCGTCCATCAGGACGGCATTCTTGTAACCCAATTCGCCCAGCGTCTTGGTGGCCAATGCCGACCGGGCGGCGGTCAGGCAGTAAACATAGATCTTGGCATTCAGATCGGGAACTGCCGTAGCGATCCGAAACTCAAGTTTGCCACGGGAAACATTGATGGCCCCGGGGAGACGGCCGGCGTCAAATTCCTCTTTGTCCCGGACATCGAGGTAAATGGCGGTCTCCTTCTTGTCGATGGCGGCCTTTACATCGGCGGCGGTCACCTTCTTAATTTCGGCCTTGGTCTTGGTCAGCAGGTTCTTTACGATCCCTGCAACACCGGGCGCGGTGGGGGGGGCGGCGGGGGCGGCGGCGGGCGCCGTACCCTGGGCCAGCGCAATGCCGGCCACGGACAAAACAAACATCAACGCAACTACCCAAACTAAAACTCTTTTTTTCATTTTTTACCTCCTGTTGGATTGTGGTTCACGTTCCGGAGACCCCTGATGGTCTCCACTATCATTATTTACACAGATGACCGCTTCAAGCTGTTCCAGGTCGAAAGGTTTCACCAGACAACCGCTGACCCCGGCGCGAAAGGCTTGATGCGCCAACGCGTCGTCGCTCCGGACGGTCATAAGCACGGAGATGATGGCCGGATTTGTATCTTTCATCGCCGCAAGCAAGGACAAACTGTCTCCATCGGCGAGAGGCTCTCCGCAGAGTACAAGATCAAATGCCATTTGTTGAAAAAGAAGCATCCCTTCCTTGGTAGAGGAAGCGGCAAACACCTCATGACGCTTAAACTTCTCCAGGAATACCGCAAGAGATTGCCGAAGCCCGACTTCCCGCTCGACAATAAGCACCCTCATGGCAATCGCTCCTGCAATGTTCATTTACCGCGGCCACGATTCCACCTGAAAAGCCGCAACGCTGTCCATGCTATAGAGCAAGGATGATGCCAATAGCTGATGAGGGGAGGTGCAGAAGGCGCATGTCTGGAATATATGATGGGAAACGCCATGTCAGCAGGATAGCGCCCGGCAGGGAAAGCGCCGGGAAGGGCAGAAACAGATGTGTGAAAACATGCACAGGTCAAGCCCGGAGGATCTCTTGATTATGAAATGAAAGAGGATTTCCTGGCATGTCTGATTTTAGACAGGCTGTCTGATAAGAGGCACAATTATGATGGTTACCTCGGGGATTCATGGCGGGTTCGTCAAGCGTGAACCTTAACTGCAAGATTTATCCGACAGTGACGGGTTTTGCGCCGCTGTAAGCACCCTGGGAAATAAATGGCTGCCCCCCGATTTGCAGTCTATCCGGGAACGGTCGTCACCTTCAGGCGATGTGGGAGCACAACCCCCGGATCTCCGGCGCAGTAACCCTATCGGTTCTTCTGGGCGGTTTTGTCCTTCGATACGTGGTCGTCTACGCGGGGCAAGCGGCAAATATCCTCACCACGTGATGTTCAAAAGTAATATCCGACCCGGAATTCGATCCGATAGTCGTTCTGCTTCTCCCCGAATTCCGTGTTCCTTGCACCAACGATGAAAGTGGTTCGGAATCGCAGCTCCAAGTTGGTGATCCCGGTATAGAGCAACTCCGGCGTCAGGGAGTAACTTTTATCCTCCAGGTTCATCATCCATGTCAGCGCCGGTGTCAAATAGAGGATATTGAAAGGCTCCTTCTGGCTCAGGCGCAAGTAAAGGTAGTCCCGCATAGAGTTGGACCGGCTATATGCGCCTTCGGCCAACGCCTGGGCGTTTGCCAGAGCAGACGCATTCCCCGTAGAATTGAAGAGATCATAGCCTCTGTTGACGAAGGCATAAAAGTTCTTCATGTCATCGCCGCCGAAGCCGGCGCCGTTATGGTAGTATTCGATAATGGCGGTCAGATCGAAGGTGGTCAGATAGCGGATGCCGATAAGAGTGCTCCGGACGTCCGCTTCCACCAGGCGAGATTTGCCGGCGGCGTCGAGGACATTCTTCTGCTGGTTCCGGGTATAGGCGAATTCCCCATGAACCTCAAAGTTGGCATCGATGTTTCGCGAAAAATCAAACCCATAACGGTCCGATCGGCTTCCACCCGTCAGAAATAGAAAATCGATGTCCGTGTCGTACAGAAGGAAATAGAAGCGGCTTGCGACGTTCAGTTTACCCCTGCTTCCAAAGCCGTCGTTGACGCCGTCGTAAACAGGCAGGAGAACCGGTGTGAAGGAAAAGGTTTTCAGGGGGCCGTCAAAGCTCTTGATATAGTCCGCCGCGGCAACAATATACCCCTCCAGGGCCAATTCGGGGTCATCGGGGTCTTTGGGTCGGTCCACAAACGACACGGGACTCCAGGCGTATCCCTTCCCCCACCGCATCACCTTTTTCCCCATCTCGACCTTCAGGGATGGCGATGGTTTAAAGGAACCATAAGCCTCCTGGAATAAAGTCCGCTCGGAACCGCCGCTATAGGTCTGTCTCAGATCCGTGTTCGTCCTGGCATAGATACGGAAGATGTCCTTTTCGTAACTGCCCTCCAGTTGAACCCTTCCGTTCCATTCGGGCAGCGTTTGTCCCTGAGGCGCGTTGTAAAAGCGGAGCTTGTAAAAGGCGGCTTCACGGTCGAGACCGAAAAGGACCGGTTTGAACTCGACGTAGCCCCCCAGATGGTACGGTTTCTTATCGATCTCCTCTGGATCGAACGTGTAGGTGTCCTGGGCAGCGCCCACTACCGAAAGGAAGAGACAGAAGACCGTCCCGATTGCCAGACAGCATCTTTTCATCTATCGCAGCGACTCCAGGTTGGGCATAAAGGTCAGGGTGAAGACCTCATCCTTGAAGTCCCGCTTCTTGATCTTGGCATAGATCATCACAGACTTGTAACCCTTGAACAGGGGGCTGTCCGTCTCGATCACCGAGGGGCGGGCGATTCCTCCGCCGAAATCCTTGCGGTCCTTGAAGTACAGGGTCTTGATGAGCATGCCTGCCTCGGTGAGGCACTCGATCTTCACGGGCTGGGTCTGTTTTTTGTCCACCCACATCTTGAGGCGGTCATAGGCCACTTCCCTCGTCTTCGCCTTGAGGTAAAGGAGAATTTCCCCCCCGGCTTCCTCCAGCTTTTCCACATTGTACTCGGTGGAATAGTCGAGGCTCAGGATGTCGGCGTTGTTGAAGACGCCGCCCACAACGGACTGGAGGCTCGTGATCCGGATGGGTTTCCCGACGTTGGGGATGTAGAGCCACATATTGTCCCCCAGCCGCAGCGTGCTTCTCCCTTTTTCACTGGCCGGGGCCAGGAAGAGCGCGGCGATCTTGTCCTTGCCCTTCTTCACGGAAAACAGGGTGAATTCCTTTTTCGCGCCGCTTGGCTCCACATTGATCAGCTTGCGGGACATCTCGTAGGTTTCCGGGTTCAGCCCCCGGTCCACCTGCTCGAGGAGCCGGGCGCCGTCGAGCGCAAAGGCCGGAGCGCTAAGGAGAATGGCGATAAGTGCAACGAGACCTTTGAAAATCGTGATTCCTCTGCGCGCTGGAGATTTAATGGTTTTTATCATTACACTGTCCTCATATGTATGCTTCTTCAGGGTCCGGTCTTCAACCATGTTTTTTCATGGCGACCGTCCGGGTGGGGAAGATGGCCATTCTACACATGCCTCAAGGCGTCGATCGGCTCCATGCGCGACGCCCTGAGGGCCGGTTGGAGGCTGGCGATGACGGAGACCAGGATCACGATCGCCGAGACGGTCCAGAGGTCCGCGGGCACGAGCGAGGCCGAAAGGATGATCCCTTTTTGCTGGCCGAAGTCGAAGGTGATTTTGGCCATGTTGATCCCCAACAGGATGACGACACCCAGGACGCCGCCGCTGATCGCCCCCAGGACGCCCAGGCAAAGCCCTTCGATGAGAAACATCGAGAGGATCTTCCGGGGCGGCGTCCCGATGGCCGCGATGGTCCCGATTTCGCGGATCCGCTCGTAGACGGCCATGATCATGACGTTCATGATGCTGATCAGAACGATGGCGATCAGCATCAGCTTGATGAAGAAGGTCATCAGATCGATCATCCGGGCGATGTTGTAGAACGGCGAGAGCTTTTCCCAGTTGTGGACCTCGAACGCCGGCTTCCCCGCTTTGTTGACCTCGCCGGCCAGAAGCGCATCCAGCCGATCGGTCACGGAATTCAGTTTGCCGAAATTCTTCAGTCGGACGGCGATTTCGCTGATCTCCATCTCCGGCATGCGAAGGAGCTCGACGGCATCCTCGATATGGACGTAGCCGTCGCGGCCTCCGGGACCCGTGGCGCTTTCCATCAGGCCGGCCACCTTGAACTGCTTGCCGTTGACCGAGCCGTCCTTATTGGTGGCAACGATGACGATGGCGTCGCCGACTTTGACCCCCATGCCCCGGGCGAGGAGGACTGGGATGATAATCTCCCCCTTTTCGATCGCTGCTTTCCCCTCCGAGATCCTTGACGGGAGAAGCGGAACCGTCTTGAATTCCCGCTCCGGGTAGACGCCGTTGAGGCGGATGTTGGTCGTTTCAGCAAAATTGCTGAACATGCCGCCGAACTTGATCCTCGGCGAAGCGCTTTCCACTTCGCCCAGCGATCCGAGGGCCGCCTCCACCTTCGTCATCGCATTGGGGCGCAGGTTCATGTTTAGGGGAAGGGTGTCGATGGAGGCCACGTATCCCTTGCGATGCACCTGGAGATGGCCGATCATCGAATCGGTGATCTGGCCGATCATCATGGCCTTGAAGGAGCCGGAAACGGAGATGAAGATCAGGACGAACACCACGCCGATCGTGATGAGCGAGGCGGTCAGCAGCGTCCGCCTGCGGTAGCGAAGCAGATTCCTGATTGCGATTTTGAATAGATCAGCCACGGCCGCCCTCCTTTTTCATGTCCGCCCCGCTCAGCCTGCCGTCGGTCAGCGTGTAGATGATCTCCGCCTCGCCGACGATCCTGGGATCGTGGGTGGAGAATATGAATGTCGTTCCCAGCTCGTCACGCAACTTCTTCATCAGGTTGATGACCGTGTAGGCGGTCGCGGAATCGAGGTTCGCCGTCGGCTCATCGGCCAGGACGAGTCGGGGATTCGTCGCCAGCGCCCGGGCGATGGCCACCCGCTGCTTCTGCCCGCCGGAAATCTGGTCGGGATACTTGTCTCTCTGCCCGGTCATTTCGACCCCTTCGAGAAACCGATCCACCCGGGCCTTTCGCTCCACCGTCGGCAGGGACTGCACCATGAGCAGAGGATATTCGATGTTCTCGTAGACAGTGAGGACTGGAATAAGGTTGAAATCCTGAAAGATGAACCCGATGTTTTTCCCACGGAACACGGCGCTCGCCTTGCGGTTCAGAGCGGAGACATCGGTTTCGGCGACCGTCAGGACCCCCTCGGTCGGCTTGTCGAGACAGCCGATCAGGTTGAGGAGCGTCGTCTTGCCGCTCCCGGAAGGCCCGACGAAGGAGACGAACGAGGCCGTTTCAATATCGAAACTGACATCCTTCAGAGCGTGGACCGCCACTTCCCCAGCCTGGTAGTCCTTGCTGACATGATCCGCTGAAATCAACTTCACTTTCTTCTTCTCCTTTCTTGTCGCCCCGGCTCTTTTCCGAAGGATCTTACCGACCCTCTCGCGGCGCAACACCTGCCCCGGAAGGAATGGATTTCCTCATTCCCCTGCCGTGTTCGTAATCGCCCCTCATACCGGGACCGCCCATCCGCCCCGGTCCGCGGTCGGGGTCGTAAGGCCGGACCTTTGCCTGCTGCTCGGGCGTCAGAAACTGCCATGCCTCCAGACGGTATGTCGTGAGCTTATCCAACAATTGATTGCGAAGGACCTGAACCTCTTTCTGGAGGGCCAGGATGCTCCCCCTGTCCGGCGTCCCGGCCAGCCACAGGCCCCTCAATTCCCTGCTTTTGACATAGAGCCAGTCCTGAAGCGGTTTGATATCCCTCAGGTGCGTCTCACGCAGGGTCTTGATCTTTTCCCTCTGCTCGACCGTCAGGCCGAGGTCGCTCTTCTCCGCGATATCCTCGACATTGCCGGGTCCGCTTCCGTATCCCACCCTCATTTCTCGGTGGGCCATCGCAGGGGCAGCGGCGATCACCGCCAGGATATACACTGCAAGGCTCATTCTCAGTTTCTTCATCATACCCTCGGTCATTATGTCCATTGTTTAGGAGCTATATAGCAAGTGATGTGCCAAAGAAAAGAAACAATATAAGTAGCTTGTATTATTATGCTTTATATAATTCTACAGTAGAACCGTCATGAAACTGCATTGAGATGCGGATATATTGTATCCAGTTCAAGTATCCAGCCGGCTAATATGTATCCGTCGTTGAAAGAAGTTTTTATACACGTATGCCTATATCGGATCAGTTTTTTACTTCGTCGAAAAGCCTTCTTTCCTCAATTGCAGTGGCTGCAGTGTTCCATCTCCCCGGCTGAAAAGGGGAGGAGCTGAATCGTCGTGTGGTTGATCCCGTATCTGTGAAGCAGCATCTCCTGGGCCGAACGGATAATCGCTTCGCTGGATTCCCCCTTGAAAAGCAGATGGGCGGACAGCAACTTCTGATCGGCGCCGGTCTGCCAGATGTGGAGATCGTTGACCTCCGCAACGTCAGGGATTGCCAGCAGGTTGTTCCGGACCTGGGTGAAATCGATGCCAGGCGGCACGGCGTCGAGAAGAGAATTGACCGCCTGCCGGACGATTTTTGTGATTTCACGGGCGATAACGATGCAGATGGCGAGCGAGATGAGAGGGTCCACGAAACGCCAGCCGAAGAAGGTAATCAAAAGGGCGCCGACAATGACCCCGAGGGAAAACAGGGCGTCCTGAAGCGAATGGAGCCAGGCGCTCCTCATGTTGAAGTTCCGCACCGAGATTTTCTGCAGCAGCAGCGTGGCCGCCCCGTTTCCGATAAAGGCCACGGTGGCAACCCAGAGCATCTCCTTCCCGGGGATTTCCTGCGGCGACGCCAGTCTCTTGAGGGTTTCCCAGAAGACAAAAGCGATGATGACGGAAAGGACGATGCTGTTGACAAACGCGGCGATAAACTCGATTTTGCGGTAGCCGTATGTTTTCGCGGTATTCGCAGGACGGTGTGCGACCTTTTCCGCCCAGTAGCTGAAAATCATGGCAGCAATATCGCTCAGGTTGTGGACCGCGTCCGAGATGAGCGCCATGCTTTGGATCAAGAAGCCGAACACCATCTCGAAGACGACGATCCCGCCGTTGATTGCCATGGCGAAGATAAGGTTTTTCAACGACGCCGCCTGTTCGTGATTGTGGTTGTGTTCCATGAGCGCAAACCCTCCGGACATCAGTGGATAAAGTATTTTTTCTTGAACCGGAGCGCCACATTGACCAGGCTGATCAGCACGGGAACCTCCACCAAGGGGCCGATCACGGCTGCAAACGCCGCGCCGTGATTGATCCCGAAGACGCCGACGGCAACCGCGATGGCCAGCTCGAAATTGTTGCTGGCGGCGGTGAAGGAGAGCGTGGCAGACTTGCCGTAATCGGCCCCCGCCTTCGCGCTCATCCAGAAGCTCACCAGAAACATCACGATGAAGTAGATCAACAGCGGAACGGCAATGAGCAGGACGTCGCCCGGTTTTTCGATGATCTTCCTGCCATGCATACACACTGTAAAAAAAGACCTGGAAGATCGAGTTGAAGGCGACCAGGCCGGCGCAGTATTCCGTATCGCCCTGGGCCAGATCGTTCCAGACGATGACCATCGCGATGCAGCGGGCGAGGCCGATCATAATCAAGCCAATCATGAACTCCGGCTGATTGTGCAGAAACAGGACCGCCAGCGCGAACATGAGGATCGGCCCAATGATCCAATTTTGAATAAGGCTCAGCCCCAGCACCTTGAAGTCTCGAAAGGCGTCGCCGAGCTCCTCATATTTCACCTTGGCCAGGGGGGGATACATCATCAGGATCAATCCCGCGGCGATCGGGATGCTGGTCTGCGTCCCTTCGGGCCTCAGAGATCCGATCCAGTTCCCAACGCCGGGGGCATAATAACCCAGCAACACGCCCAGTGCCATCGCCAAGAAGATCCACAATGTCAGATATCGATCCAGAAACGACAATTTCTTTACCACACTCTCCGACATATTGACCTCCGTTTCTTCTTTAAGTAAAATGTGCCTGCATCCTTACACCAGGATCCAATGCAACCCAACGGCCTGGGCATGCATCCGTCGGCCTCATCCTAAACGAACCTGCACAACGGCTGGACCGCGCCGACCTTTGTCATCACGATTTGCCAGACCTGAATATGCCGGGCGCGGAAGGTCCCTGCGCAGGACAGTAGGTAGTATTCCCACATCCTCTTGAAAATCCGGTCATATCGTCCGGCCAGTCCGGTCCATGCTTTTTGAAAGCGGTCGTTCCAGGCCAGGAGGGTCTTTTCATAGTGGGGGCCAAGATTGTGGATATCCTCGATGACGAAGAGATTCTCCACGGCCTTTGCGATCTGGGCCATGCTGGGAAGCATCCCGTTGGGGAAAATATAACGGTTCATCCAGGGATCGCAGTTCACCCGGGAAATATTGCCGCCGATAGTGTGGAGCAGAAAAATGCCCCCCTCTTTCAGGCAGCGGTCGGCGACTTCCATAAACGTCCGGTAGTTTTTCTTCCCGACATGCTCAAACATGCCGACGGATACGATCTTGTCGAAACTCCCCCGAATTTTCCGGTAATCCTCACAAACGATTTTCACCGGCAGTTTTTCACAGGAGTCGCGGGCGTAGCGGATCTGTTCATCGGAAATGTTGACGGCCGTCACGGAGCAACCGTAACGCTCGGCGGCATAGCGGGCAAAACCTCCCCAGCCGGCGCCGATATCCAGGACCTGATCCTGCGGTTGCAGATCGATTTTCCGGCAGATGAGATCGAGCTTTTTCTGCTGGGCTTCCGTCAGATCGTCCGTTCCCTGAAAGTAGGCGCAGCTGTACTGGTTGTGCGGGTCTAAAAAGGATAAGAAGAGATCGTTCCCGAGATCGTAATGTCTCCGGGCGATGATATCCGCCCGGGCCGGCGACTGGCGATTGAAGATCCGGTCGGAAAGGTAAGACAGAAGCGTCCTGAGATTACCTCTGATTTTCTCCTCCAGGTCTCCCCTGAGCAGTCGAGCGATGAATTCGTCGATCCGAAGGCAGTCCCACCAGCCTTCCATGTACGACTCCCCAAGACCGAGAGTTCCGTCTTTCAGAATGCGGGCGTAAAATCGTTCATCGTGCACCCGGATATCCCAAGGCTCGGGTCCGTTGATCCCAATACCGGTTTCAAGAAGCAATTGCTCGATCATCTTTCTGTGCTTTTGCATGTGTTGCCTCCTGTTTTCCCCTCAGAGAATCACTTCCATCCCGTCTTCTGCAACCTCCAGTTCGATTTCCCCCAGATGGCTCAGGGTCTCTTCCCCCATATGGGTGATGATCAGCCGTTTGCACCTCAGTTCGGACCGGTGGGCCATCAATGTCCGATAATTGAGGTGGTTCTTCATCTGTTTTTCGAAGCAATAGCTTTCGCAGATGAAGAGGTCCGCGCCATCGGTCAATTGTTGAAGGGCGTCGGTCCATTCGGTGTCCCCGGAATAGGCGATGACCTTTCCGGCACATTCTACCCGCAGCGCGTAGGAGGGAGCGCCACTGCCGTGGATCACCCGGACGGGAAGGACGGCGAGGTCTCCTGCTCGATTGTTTACACCTTCGATCATCTCTACATACTCGATTGCAAAGTTTCGCTCGATCCCGGATGAACCGGGATAGAAGATCTCCATCGCCTCCCGGACACGCTGTGTCAAGCCGGGGGGACCGGCGATGATGAGCGGGATTTCACGGCGGCTGATGAGTTGGGCGTCGAGGATGAAAAAGGGGATGCCGCCGAAATGGTCCCCGTGGAGATGGGAGATCAGGATGATGTCGATCTCATCGGAGCGAATCCCCGCCCGCTTCATCGGGATCAGGGAGGAGGCGCCGCAGTCGATCAGGAAACGACTCTTTCCCGTATCCACATGGATGCAAGTCTGGAAACGTCCACCGCTGCCGAAGTTGTCCCCGCTGCCGAGAAAACGGATGCGGACGTTTCCCTCGGCCGCAGGCAGTGGATCGTGATCAGCGACCACCCGTCCCGGGCGTTCCAGGTTTCCCAACCCGTTATACCTATGTTTCGGCAACCCGTCGCCTACAAGAAGGGTCGTGGGGTCAATTCCACTCGCGGCGTTCTTTTTCATCACCCGTTTCCTTCTTGTGATATTTGCGTAATTATTTATTATTTGCACAAGCATTTCAACTGTTTTTTTATAGTGCCGGAATTTTTTCTTGACACCCGGCAGGGTCTATGATCTCTGTCATCCACATGTCTCTGGTTTAAATCATTATCATTTTGGAGGTCGTTATGCCCGATACGCAGAATCAGTTTCTAAAATTGGTCCGCAGATCCAAACTTTTTGTCCCGGTAAACAGGGATAACTTTGTGGCCAAGGCCTGGACCCGAGGGGCGGACTGTATCATCCTGGACCTCGAAGACGCTATTGCACCATCCGACAAAATCTCCGCCAGGAAGTTGGTGAAGGATATCATCCCTGTCGTCAATAAAGGCGGGGCGGATGTGCAGGTGCGCATCAACCGGGAATATGAAGAGGAGGACCTGGGGGCTATAGTGGTCCCCGGTCTGGATGGAGTGATGATTCCCAAACCCGAATCGGCGGAAGAAATTCAGCGCATCGACCGGCTCGTCACCCAATTGGAAAAGGAAAGAGGCTTGCCCTCCGGTAAGATCTATTTTGACATTATCGTCGAGACAGCCTTGGGAGTAGAAAACATCGAGAGCATCGCGAAGGCCAGCCCGCGCACCGCCCACATGAATATCGGTCAGGGAGACCTCTCCGTCAGCATGGGTTTCCCCCGGTTTATCGAGTTAAACTTTGAGCAATACTTTTATGCCGAGAACAGACTTCTCTATGCGGCGCGTGCCGCCAAAGTGCAGGCCCACAGTCTTGGGGCGCAAAACGGCGTCGATTTTACCGATATATCGATGGGGGAGGAAGCCATGCTGAAGGCCTGCCGGCATGCCCAATGGATGGGTTTCATGGGGGCCAGCCTCATCCATCCGGGTTGGGTCAATGCCGCCAATGAAGGGTTCACGCCTCCGCAGAAAGATCTGGATATGGCCCGCAAAGTGAAGGCGGCCCTCGACGAGGCGTACGCCCAGGGAAAAGGTTCCGTGACCGTTGACGGGCGAATGTACGATGTGGCCAATATGAAACATGTCAATTATATTCTGGAGCGCGCCGAGGCCATTGCCCGCCGGGAGGCGGAGAAGTCCACGGCGCTAAACGCAGTGAAAGGTCATTAAAGAAAGGTCATCCTATGGCCAAAGGATTAGAAGGGATCAAGGTCGTCGAAGTGGGAGGCGCCGCGGCCATGCCCTTGGCCGGAATGCTCATGGCCGGCTGGGGAGCCGAAGTCATCCATGTCGAGCCGCCCGACCGCGGAGACATGATGCGGACATTATTGAAGGAGGGCGCCGGGGGGTGGATGAAGCCCACTGAAGTCAACTTTCTTTGGGAACATATGGACCGAAACAAAAGAGGGATTGCCCTCAATATCGGAACTCCCGCAGGACAATCCATTCTGCATAAACTCCTTGCCGGTGCGGACGTTTTTCTCAACAACCTCCGGCCCTACGAGCTGGAAAAATTCAATCTGACATACGAAGCCCTGGCCAGGGTGAACCCAAAACTCATCTTTGCCAACCTGACCGGGTACGGTCGCAAGGGGCCGGAGAAAAATGCCGGCGGTTACGACTCCGTGGCTTTTTGGGCGCGGAGCGGGGTGATGGACCTCATGCACGAAACCGACACCGCCCCCAATATCTCCCGTCCAGGCTATGGAGACAGCATCAGTTCCCTCTGCCTGCTTGCCGGGATCATGGCTGCCCTTCTCATCCGGGAACGGACAGGGGTAGGCCAGGAGGTGGAGGTTTCCCTCTTCAACACGGCGACCTATGCACTCGGATTCGACATCAGCCACTGCCTCATCACCGGTGAAGACGCACTTCGTCCCGGACGCAGAACCCTGGGAAACCCGATCCGAAACGTCTATCCCACAAAAGACAACCGATGGGTCATGTTAGGAATGACCAACGCCCAGCACTACTGGCCCTCCTTCTGCAGGGCCATCGAACGGGCTGATCTGGAGAATGACCCCCGGTTTGCGACCCTCGACGACCGCGCCCGGAACTCCGCCGATCTGGTGACGATCATCGAGGGGATCTTCCGGACGAAAACGTATGCGGAGTGGATCGAGATCCTCTTGGCCAATAAACTCGTCTGGTCGCCGGTTAAAACCCCCCTGGAGGTAACCCGGGACGAACAGGCTGCGGCCAATGAATTTTTCGTAGAATGGGACCACCCCCGGTATGGCAGGATCAAGGTCCTCAACAGTCCCGTCAAATTGTCCAAGACACCCGCGGAGATCCGGATGAAAGCCCCTGATCTGGGCGAGCATACGGATCAAATCATGGAGGAGCTTGGTTACTCCGAAACGGAGATCGCGGAAATAAAGAAGGCTGGAACCATCGGGTAGAAACTCCCGGCCTGGTTTCCAGGGAATCGGACATTTTTAGGATGACTCTCGCCAGAGAAATCCATCAAAAAGGAGGGAAGAAATGATGAAAAAAAGCTGGATAGGAATCGTTTTGGCGTGCTCTTTCTTTCTGGTCAGCCTGTCGGTCTGGGGGGACAAGGCGCAGGCCTACACCGGAGAAGGGCAGAAGACCCTGATCCTCAAATCGGGGTCCGAAGATCCCGACAACGCCGCCATGGGCATTGCCGGAATCCGGTTTGCCGAACGGATCAAGAAAGCGACCAACGGCAAGATTCAGATCACCCATTATCCCGGATCGCAGCTCGGGTCGGCGCGCCAGATGATCGAGTCCGTCAAGGTGGGGGCGCTCGCCTTCATGATCTCCGGGATGGGCGGGTGGAACCCCATTTTGGACACGCAACTTCTCCCTTACCTTTTCCGGGATCTCGATCATGCGGACAAGGTCCTCAACGGGCCGATCGGAGAGGAGCTGAACCAAAGGTTAGTCGAAAAGTCGGGAATCCGGACCGCCGGATGGGTCTTCCGGGGGCTTCGCAACTGCACCTTCGGTAAGGTCGCGGTCCATAAACCCTCCGACATGATCGGGATGAAGTTCCGCGTCCCGGAATCGGCGGTCAACCT
>CAZINF010000017.1:0-38073 GCA_964540555.1 uncultured Syntrophus sp.
GTGTGGTACATCCGGGACGAGCCGGCACGTGACGGCGAAGTCCTCCATCCGCGGAATGGGTGGCAACCCGGTATCTGGAGAAGCGGCTGCGACTCAAGGTCAACGCCGCTAAAAGTGCGGTAGACCGTCCCTGGAACCGCAAGTTTCTGGGATTTACTTTCACCCGTCGCCGGGACAACCGGCGCAAGGTGAGTGACAAGGCGCTCAAAAGCTTCAAGACGAGAATCCGTGAAATCACGCGGCGCATCCGCGGGCGGACCCTTGCCGGGATCATCGAGGAATTGAGGGCCTACATCCTCGGGTGGAAGGCGTACTTCGGTTTTTCCGAAGTCCTCTCACCCTTGAAAGACCTGGACAAATGGATACGCCGGAGGTTGCGGTCATACGTCTGGAAGCAGTGGGGGCGTGGGGGATACCGAGAACTCCGGAAGCGGGGGGTGGGTCGTGAGCTTGCATGGAACACCTGCAAGTCCGCCCATGGTCCGTGGAGGTTGAGTCAGGGCCCGGCGCTGGTTATCGCGCTGCCGTGGTGCTGTTTCCACTCCCTCGGGCTGCCGAGCTTGGCAGGTTGACTGAGAACATTCAATCCACCGAACCGCCGTATACGTGATCCGTATGTACGGTGGTGTGGGAGGAGAGGAGCTGCAAGGCTCCTCCCTATCCCGATTATCAGGTGGAAAAATAAAGTATACCAATATGGTTATAAATGGTATTGACATCGGTATGAATAATGGGCATAATAAAACATAGAAGATAGTTTATTAGCTTGGAGGTGTTTTATGCCCGGAGTCAAAACAGCAATATCGCTCAATGAAGAATTACTTATAAAAGTCAGTAGATTAGCCGATGACTTGCATGTTTCCCGAAGCAAGGTTTTTACCCTGGCTGTGCAGGACTATCTGAAAAAACAAGAGAATCAATCTTTGCTTGCTCAGTTGAACGAGGCGTATGAGGATTTTCCTAGCGAAGAAGAAAGGGGAATTTCAAAATCCATGCGTATCAAACATAATAATATTATTGAGCAAGAGTCATGGTAATTAAGCAGGGTGAAATATATTGGGTTGACCTTACTGAACCCAAGGGTTCGGAACCAGGATATCGTCATCCACATATCGTAATTCAAAACAATTTATTTAATGCCAGCCGAATAAGCACAATTGTAGTTTGTTCCCTTACCTCAAACCTTAAACGGGCAAAGGCTCCTGGCAATGTTCTGTTGAACCAAGGTGAAGCAAATCTTCCTAAAAAAAGCGTTGTCAATATTTCTCAAATTTTCACAGTCAACAAAAGTGATTTGGTTGAGAAAATAGGGCAGGTTTCAGAAAAAAGAATAACAGAGATTCTTAACGGCATAAAATTGCTTACCGAACCTCGGGAGGTTTGAGGAGGATAAAATAAGTATATCAAGAAAACCCTTCTGCTAACCAGTCAATTCAGGCGACGGGAACGAGCACGGGGGCCTTGTGGGCAAGCTCAGTGGCCCCGCGCCTGATTTTGGTGTTCGGCAGATCCGGGAGGGAAGCATGATACGTCGAATAACCGCAACGGCTTTTCTTGTACTCTGTCTGTTTACGGCAGAGCACACGGCACTATTCGCGGAACCATCGGCGCCAAAGGGTCCGGCTGTCAGCCCCGAAACAGAAGCCTGCATCGGCTGCCACGAACAGCTCACGCCCGGCATCGTAGCAGACTGGCGTAAAAGCCGCCATGCAATGACTCTGCCGTCGGATGCTCTCCGGAAGCCAGCGCTGCAGCGCCGCGTGTCCGCGCAGACCATTCCGGCCCCTCTTTCGGCATTTTCGGTCGGCTGCTACGAATGCCACAGTCTGAATCTGGACAGACACAAGGATGCTTTCGATCATAACGGATTCAGAATCCAGGTGGTCGTCAGCCCGAACGACTGCAAGACATGCCACCCGGTTGAGGCCGAGCAGTACGGCAATTCCAAGAAAGCGCACGCAATCAAAAATCTGATGGACAATCCGGTCTATCATACGCTCGTCAGAACCATTACCGGCCTGAAGACCTTTGATAAAGGCAAGATATCGACGCGGGAACCTTCCGACAAAACCCTGAACGAAACCTGTCTGGGCTGCCACGGCACGGTTGTCGAGGTCAAGGGATTGCAGAGGGTGAACACCGCGATGGGTGAACTTGAGGTGCCAAAACTCACCAACTGGCCCAACCAGGGAGTCGGCCGCCGGAACCCCGACGATTCCATCGGGGCATGTTCGTCCTGCCACCCGCGCCATAGTTTCTCGATCGAGGTCGCGCGCAAGCCGCATACCTGCGGTCAGTGTCATCTCGAACCGGATGTGCCGGCATATAATGTTTACAAGGCGAGCAAACACGGCAACATCTATAAGTCCAAAGAACAGACGTGGAATTTTTCAAATGTGCCGTGGGTTGTTGGCAATGACTTTACCGCGCCCACCTGCGCCGCCTGCCACAACAGCCTTATCACATCACCGTCGGGCGAAGTGATTGCAGAGCGCACGCATAATTTCAGCGATCGTCTATGGGTGCGCATCTTCGGGCTGCCCTATGCGCACCCTCAACCAAAGTCGGGGAACACCACCATCATCAAAAACGCCGATGGACTGCCGCTGCCGACGACATTCACGAATGTACCCGCATCTTCCTATCTGATCGACAAGGCCGAGCAGGACAAGCGCCAGGCGAAGATGACCGGGGTATGTGCCTCCTGCCACACAAGCACATGGACCAAGGGTCATTTTGCAAAACTCGACAGCACGATCCGGGAAACGAACGCCATGACCCTGACCGCGACGCAGATTCTTCTGGAGGCATGGAAGCGCGGGGTTGAAGACAAGCAAAATCCGTTCGACGAGACCATCGAACAGCTCTGGGTGCGCCATTGGCTCTTTTATGGCAACTCGATCCGCTATGCGTCCGCCATGACCGGCGCGCATGACTATGCCGCATTCAAGAACGGCTGGTGGGAGCTGATGCGGAATATCGCGGTCATGAAAGATACGCTTGATTACAAGACAATGCTAAAGAAAAAGAAGGGGAGGAAATGAGGGCAGTCGCTTTCAATGCCAGTTCCCGTCCAAGCGGCAACACGAAAGTGTTCCTCGAAGCGGCGCTCAGACCAAGATCATGATCGACCGCTGCCTGTCCTTCTGGTGATAGTAATTTCTGCTGAAGCGTTCCGCACGAAATGCACCAAAAGAGACGCCGCCGGATCACCGGGGCGCCTCTTTTGGCTAGATCGGGAGCGCAACCCGCAAGCCCCGCCTTGTCGGCGAGGATAAGAAGCGCAATGAAAAAAAAGAGCCTTTCCTTGCCGGGAAACCCCGCTCCGCGGGCGGTGAACTTCACGTTCTTCTACGGCCATCAGATCTTGATGTCCAGTTCCTTGATCAAATCGCCGTAGTCCTTGGAGGCCCGCTGCATGAAGGCGGCCCACTCCTTCGTGTTCAGGTAATCGACCGGCTGGCCGATCGAGGCCATGGCCTTCTTGAAGTCTTTATCCTCGCATACCTTTTTGAGGGTCGAGGAGAGGTATTCGATGATCTCCGGCGGCGTGCCGAGCGGGACGGCGACGCCCTTCACCGAGCCCCAGGTGGCGACATTGATGCCCTGCTCTTTGAGGGTTGGGACATTCGGCAATGTGGCGTCGCGGTTGTCGAGGGCTACGCCGATCGGCCGGAAGCGGCCGGCCTTGATGTGCGGAAGCACCTCGGAGGGATGTCCGCCGCCGATCGCGAGATGACCCCCTGCCAGGGCGGTGGTCGAATCGGCGCCGCCGGCAAAAGGCACGGTGGTGATGGGAATGTTAGCCCGCTTCGAAATGGCCCTCATGACCAAATCCACGGAACCAGCCGCGGTGGAGACGGCGGCGGTGACCTTGTTTCCCTTGTTCGCCCATTCAATCAGGTCCTTCATCGATTTTATGGGGGATTTACCGCTCACGCAGATCACGACGGAGTGGATCGAAAGCCTCGCGACCGGGGCGATGTCCTTCAGGGGGTCGAAGGGCATTTTTTGTAGATGCGGCATGACCAGGTCATGGCCGGAGCCCTGCCCGAGATAGAGGGTGTAGCCGTCGGGCTTGGAACGGACCACGAATTCTTCGCCGAGAACGCCGCCGGCGCCCGGCTTGTTGATGACGAGCATCGGCTGAGGGCTGTACTTCGTCCAGTACTTTTCAACGGTGCGGGCGGTAAGATCGGTGGAGCCCCCCGCCGAAAAGGGCACGATGACCTGGATCGGCTTGGTCGGGTATTTCTCGGCGCCGAAACAGAGACCGCCGGCCATCAGCAGAAAGAACATTGCCAGGGACAGAAACAGAGTGATTTTACGCATGTGGTTCATGTTTTACCTCCTTCTGAAAGTGGTAAGGGGTTATTGCTGCTCTCTCTTCATGTCCAATTATACCGCTTTAATAAAAAACACAATTTAATTGCAGTCCCAATCAAGGATTGACAGGACCGAATTCCCTGGCCAGTCTGGCGATTCTCTCCAGGCGGGAAAACTTCATCCCCGGCGGCGCTGTGTCGGCGATGCTCAGGATCAGGTGGTCGCCTGCGCCTATCTGGACGAACAGGTCATCCAGATAGGCGGCGAATTCATAGTCGTTCATAGAGTTCTCCAGAACGGAAACGGAAGGGATGCCGCCCCAGATGGTAATCTTGCCAGCGAAGGCTTCCCGAATCTCCCGCAGGGTCAGCGATGTCATCGGCGCCGGGCAGATGGAGTCGGCGATATCGACCTTGCCGGCCGCGAAGTAGGTCAAAAGACCCTTGTTTTCGCCGTCCGTGTGGGTCAGCAAAAACTTGCCGGCGGTGTGGCATCGGTCGGCCGTCTCGGCCAGCCGCATCAGTTCCTCAGCATGGTCTTTGACGCTCCTTAATGAGTTCTGATACCATATCCACAGCGCTCGCCGCATCGGCGGCGGACCCGTCTGCGCCGATATCCTTGGCAAACTTTGCTGTTATGGGCGCTCCCCCGACAACAATTTTGATCCGATCTCCGTATTCCTTCAGTTTTTCAACTGTTTCCTGCATCTGCGGCATGGTGGTTGTCAGCAGCGCGGATAGCCCGATGACTTGAGGGCGCTGCTCTTCGACGACTTGAAGGAATTTTTCAGCCGGGGTGTCGATGCCTAGATCGATCACCTTGTAGCCGGCGCCTTCCAACATCATGATCACCAGGTTTTTGCCGATATCATGCATGTCGCCTTTGACCGTGCCGATTGCGACAACCCCTTTTTCCTTTATTCCCGCACTTATAATCAGCGGTTTAATAACGGCGAGACCGGTGTGCATGGCCCGTGCAGCCATCAACACCTCCGGAACATACACTTCATTGTTTTTGAACAGGGCGCCGATGACGTTCATCCCGGCGATCAAGCCGTCATTGAGAATGATCGAGACATCCAGCCCTTCTGCAACGGCAATATACGTATGTTCTTTAACATTTTTGACGCTTCCGGCAATCACCTGTTCCTTGATTTTCTCCAAAGTGGACATGTTCCCGCTCCTTATATCCTTCCAGTTGTTGTATTGTCTTGCTTACTCCCACGACTGAAAGAATGAATGAAACCCTTTCGTCTCGGCAGCGCTCTCTACGACGATCTGGAGATAAAGCCCGTTCGGCGAAAGTTCGCCTCTCAGGAGTTTGAGGTCGTCGTGATCGAGTTTTCCCCGGATCTGGAGTCTTTTCCCACGGTTCTGGACTTTTTTCAGATGCGGCAGCATCTTCCGGATGTCCGCCCCTCCCACATCTTTATTGATCTGAATGCATTTCAGCGATTCAACATTCAGAATATCATCCAGCAGAAAAAGGGACGATGAATGGAGGTGGATGACGCTGTAAGGGAACGATGATGCCTGCCGCGCGTCCTCATGCTGAAGGTGCTCCGCGTAGAGAGTCGGCGAAAAAAAGGCTGATCCATCCTCCTGCATTCGAATGATCCTGCCGGGCGCCCAAAGGGCCAATTGCTCCACTTCGTAACCGCCTGCAAATTCTCCCGTGATGCTCTGCTGTTCCTCAACCAGCCCAATGAGAAGGTCGGTGCAGCGTCTGGCCAGATGTCGGAACTGTTCCTTATGGTCATAAAGATCAAAGACCATCTGGGAAGAGCCGCGCAGGGCCGCGATCATGTCTGACACGCCGCGCAGAATCGGTTGCCCCACAGGGCATCGGTCTTGGAAGTGATCTTTCAGGACCGTAACAAATTCAAGATATTTGCGTCGCCATGGATTGCCTTCGGTAAGATCGAGTTTTTCCAGATCGGTGTATTGGAAGCCCCCTTCGAGAGCCCAGATCGCCTCATCGCCAACCTGTATACGGGATCCCAGCATCGCTTCGAGCCAGGGAAAAGGAGGGAGAGGCGCCACCGCCCGGATGAGATCGTCATCCATCTCATCCCATAGGGCGGCGATGCGATCATAATCGGCAAGAAAATCCTCCGGACGCAGCTCGTCGACCTCAATTTCCTTTCGGCCGCGGAATCTCGTCATCGCCTGGTAACTCTGAAGAGGAAACCAGCCTCCGAGCGAAAAACCGATCAACGGCCGCTCCATCGGAGCGTTCATCCAGAAGGCGCGATACCTCTGCAACTTGTCCTGAAGCGTCGAAGGAACATCCATGTCTTGTTCTCTTAAAAAAGGGAGGCTGACCTCTGTTCCAAATGGTTCTCTCTCACCTGTCCGGAAACTGGGGAATCATTTTTGTTCGCCCTTGAGACCCAGGGAATCGATCAGTCTGCCGTAGGTGTCAAAGCCATCCTGCATGTTCTTCAGGAAGGTTTTGCGCTCGCGAAACATCACCGGATGGGCGAGGTCTTTCATCAGGGCATGGAATTCAGGTTCCTCGGTCACTTTCTTGAAGGCTTTTTCCAGGGTATCGATCACGGAATCGGGAGTGCCCTTCGGCACGCCGACCCCCCGGATCGCGCCCATCGTCGTGACGTTGAACCCCTGCTCAATGAAGGTCGGCACGTCAGGAATGCTGGCGTCTCTTTCGGGGAGGCATACGGCAAGAATCCGCAGTCTGCCCGCCTTCACGTGAGACAACACTTCGGCGGGCACCGCGCCGGCAAAGTCCGTATGGCCGCCCAGAACGGTGGTCACCGCTTCTGCGCCGCCCCTGAAAGGAATGGTTTCCGCCTTGACGCCGGCCACTTTCATCAGCGCCTGCATCGTGATATCGACGGACGCCCCTTTGGTGGAGACCGCGCCTGTGATCGTCCGTTTCTGATTCTTGCCCCACTCGACAAATTCCTTGAGAGTCTTTGCAGGATTGGAAGAGGGAACGACGATCACCAGAGAAGCGACCGTGATCTGACATACCGGCAAAAGATCTTTGAACTGATCGTAAGGCAGCTTCTGGGTGTGGGGGGTCACAAGGTCCTCTCCGGAGCCATACCCGAAAAGAAGATTGTAGCCGTCGGGCCTGGCGCTCACCACCTGTACTCTGCCGGTAATTCCGGCGCCGCCGGCCGCGTTGATGACCACGACCGGAACCGGAAAATGTCTGGGAGCGATCTTCGCCAGTGCCCTGGCCACCATGTCCGTCGACCCTCCGCCAGCATAAGGAACGATCAGACTGATGGGCTTGTTCGGAAAATCAGCCGCATTCAGCAGTACGGGGCAAAGAAGGACGAGCCCTGTTAGAAGAATGATTTTGCCGACCATGAAGCCTCGTTTTTCAAGTTTTTCCATTGCCAGATACCTCCATCATTTATTGGGACTGTATGTTGTCTGATTGCCTGTTCCAACAAGTTAAGATCGCTTCGATGTTTTCCAACGGCACATCAACTCCTGCGACGCTGTGTCCTATCAGCCCTCCACCATTGACGAAGAGTTTTTCTTTCATGATGCCGGCGGCGCGATAGATCTCCTGAGGCGTGCCGAAGGGCAGCAGGTTCTGCCTGTCCATTTCTCCCCAAAAGGCAATCCTTCCGGAGAATTTTTCGGCCACATTTTCCAGCCCCATGCAGTGGAGCTGAGAATTGACGGCATCGATCCTCAATCCTATAAATTCCGGATATAAGTCAAGAACGTGACCGCAGGTATGATAAAAAATAAATTTTCCGGCCTCTCTTACAATATTCATGATTTCTTGATAGGCGGGTTTAAATATCTCCCTCCACATCTTCGGTGATATCAGCAGTGATCTCTGAGTCCCGAAATCATCGGAGAAATAGATCGCATCGACATCCTTTTTCAGCCAGTACTGAAGGTATAGCTTAAAGTACTCCAGGACCTTGTCTCTAAGGATGGCAGCGCTTTCAGGCTCACCGGCAAGATCGTAAAGCAAATTCTCCGTGCCCCTGATAAACTGCATCCTCTGGAAGATTTCAATGTACCCCCCGTAAATGAATTTGTTGTTTTTGCGGCCCGCCTCGATTTTCCTCTCAATGATGTCGTCATGTCTTTTCCATTCTCCGGCAAGCCATTCCAGAGGGGTTTGGTACTCTTGAACCTTGGCGATATCCTCGATAGCCGGTATTTTTACCTCTCCGTTAATGCCTTGACGAAGTATCCGCCAGGTACTGCCCCATGCATCCTTGATATCCCCCACATCCGACATCTCGGGATAGAAATTCCGGTCCGTAGGGCCGAAGAGTCTTACAATATCCAGTGGATGCTGCTTCAACAGGGCATCCAGGCCTTGCCCATACTTGAGTTGGGTTGCCCTATGGATCCACATATCGACCGGTATCCGATCGGGATTCTTAAATTGCAGTGCAGCGACGACCCTTTCCCTGCTGTTCATGACCTGATCCTCTATGGACTCTGAACTTTTTTCAATCGGGTTGGCATTTACTATCCTGTGGATACAGATGACGATCTGCGCATCCGCTTCCTGATAAAGAAGGCGGTCTGACCCACAATCAGAAGGAGGAGGATCGCGACCAGGGTTCCCGAGATTGGCCGAGTGATGAAAATGGTCAGATCCCCGCCCGAGATCAGCAGGGACTGCCTGAGCGACCGCTCGACCATGGGACCCAGGACGAAGGCCAGAGGCAGCGGGGCCGGGTCGAAGTTCAGTTTCCGCATCCCGTAGCCGAGGGCGGAGAAGAAGAGCATCGAATAGATGTCGAAGACCTGGTTCTGGACGCTGTAGACGCCGATCGTCGTGAACAGGACGATGATGGGGGCGAGGATCCCGTAAGGGACGCGGAGCATCTGCACCCAGATGCCCACCATCGGGAGGTTCAGGACGAGGAGCATCGCGTTTCCGATGTACATCGATGCAATGACCCCCCAGAAGAGATCCGGGTGTTCGGTGACCAGAAAGGGTCCCGGCGTAATTCCCTGGATCATCAGGGCCGCAAAGATCATGGCGATCGCGGCGTTCCCCGGGATGCCCAGGGTGAGGAGCGGGATGAACGACGAACTCGATGCGGCGTTGTTGGCCGACTCCGGTCCAGCGACCCCCGCGATCGCCCCCTGCCCGAACTCCTCGGGGTGCTTGGAATACTTCTTTTCGATGGCATAGGAGGTGAGCGACGAGATGACAGCGCCGCCCCCTGGGATGATCCCGATGAAGAACCCGATGACGGAACCCCGGAAAATAGGCCACTTGGAATCCGCCCAGTCCTTGAGTGTCGGGAAGACCTTCCCGAGCTTCGCGGTGACGATTTCCGTCTTTATGGTGGATTCCAGGTTGTAGAGTATCTCACCGAGGCCGAAGACTCCCATCGCCAACGTTACGAAGTCGAAGCCGCCCTGGAGACCGACGCTTCCGAACGTAAAGCGGATCTTTCCGGAGATCGGGTCGAGGCCCACCATCGCAAGCAGGAGGCCGACGAGGAGGATGATCAGCCCCTTGACGATCGAACCGCCGGAGAGGGTCACGGCGAGAAGGAGTCCCAGGGTCGTCAGGGCGAAATATTCAGGGGGGCCGAAATCGAGTGCGAATTCGGCGAGCGGCGGGGCGAAGAAGGTCAGGCCGACCACGGCGATAGTTCCAGCGATAAACGAGCCTATGGCGGCGATCCCCAGGGCCGCTCCCGCCCGCCCTTTCTTGGCCATCTGATAACCATCGATGCAGGTGACGACGGAGGCCGCCTCACCGGGGAGGTTCAGGAGTATGGAGGTGGTGGAGCCTCCATACATGGAACCGTAGAAAATGCCCGCCATCATGATGATCGCGGTCACCGGGGAGCCGATGACATACGTGATCGGCAGCAACAGGGCGATTGTCGCCGCCGGACCAAGGCCGGGCAGGACGCCGATGGCCGTGCCGATCACCGCCCCGAGGAATGCGAAAAGGATGTTGGTTCCCGTCAAGGCGATCGCAAAACCGTTAAACAGGCCGCTGAAGACATCCATGGAAAAAACTCCTTTATCTCAAAAACAGCTCCTGGGGGACGGGCACTTTCAGGAAATAGACGAAAAGGGCGTACATCGCCAACGTCCCGAGCAGGGAGATGACAGCTGTCTTGATCCACTTCTCGTGTTCGATGATCTTCTCCCAGGCGACCATGAAGACAAGCGTAGAGGAGATATAGCCGACAGTTTCCATCGCCCAACCGTAAAGAATCATAAGGGCCAAGGATAAGAGCGGCCGATGCCACAGGCGCTTCTCTGCATGGCCTTCGCTTTCCTTCGCTTCTGTCCACTGGAGGACCAGAATCCAGACGATGCCGAGTATGGCCAGGCCCGCCCCGCAAAGAAACGGCAGAAAACCGGCGTCTGGTCTGTGGATCGATCCGATATTCAGCGTACGCCAGGCGTAAACCATGATCGACACGCCCCCCACGGACGTGATCAGCGCCGTGATGCGTTCATATGTTCTCATAGATTTTCATCTCTCATTTATTCAAGACTTCGAGATTGACAATGAACTGCGGCCGTCGGCCGGTAAGAACGTCCACAACCCCCTCCGCCGCCCCGGTAGCCATCCGGATGACGCACTCCTCGGTGAGCGCCGCGCTGTGCGGGGAAAGGATGATGTTGTCGAGTTCAAACAGCGGATTGTCCTTCAGCGGCGGTTCCGGGTCGTAGACATCGATGGCCGCCCCGGCGATGACGCCGCTCTTCAAGGCGTCATAGAGCGCCTTTTCATCGATCACCTCCCCGCGGGAGAAATTGACCAGAAAGGCGGTGGGCTTCATCAGGCGCAATCGCGCGGCGTCGACAAGACGCCTCGTCTCCGGCGTCAGCGGGGTATGGAGGGAAACCACGTCCGCCTGTATGAAGATATCGTCCATTGCAGCGCATAGTGTGACGCCCATCTCCCGGGCTTTTTCCAGGGTGACGTAGGGATCGAAGGCGATGGTCTTCATGTTGAACGCCGCGGCGGCCCGCCGGGCAACCATCGAACCGATCCTCCCCACTCCCACAAGTCCGAGGATCTTGCCGTCGAGGTCGACGGCCCCATAGCTGTTGCGAAGCTCCCATCGCTCCTCGCGGATCGCACGGTCATAGGTGACGACACGTTTGGCAAGGGCGCCGATGGCGGTCAGTGTGTGCTCGGCGACGGACGTGGCGTTCGCGTTCGGCGTGTTCACAACCACTATCCCCTTTTCTGTCGCTGCCTGGATGTCGATCGTATCCACGCCCACCCCGTGCCGGCCGATGACTTTCAAGACGTCCGCCGCCTCGATGATCTCCCGGGTAAATGGCGCCATCCGGACGACGACCCCCTCGACCCCCTTGATCTCTTTGATGACCGTCGCTGCCGATGGATCGGAGGCCACGCGGACATCGAAGCCCTCGTCGAACACCTGCATGCCGCGTTCGTGGATCGGCTGGACGATCAGAATCTTCTTTTTCATTGTTTCACCTCATTCTTTCTTAGCACTGGACCTCGGTGCCCGCCCCGGACCGGATCCGGGGTTCGCCGGGGTGACGACTTCTTACAAAGTCGTCATTTTTTGAGCATGCCCATGTCTGAAATCACTTTCCGCAGCTTCTCCCGATTTTCCGGTGTCATGGGGCCGATGGGCAGGATCGCGGGACCGGCGTCGATTCCGATCATGGTCAGGGCCTCCTTGACAACAACGGGGAAGGTGCCGAGGCCGAAGGCGACCCTGAGCGGCGCCAGCCGGAACTGGGCGTCAAGCGCCCGCTTGTGGTCCCCGGCGATGAATGCCTCGTAGATTTCCACCGGCACGCGCGGATCGACGTTTCCGGTGGCGCAGATCGAACCGGCGGCCCCGTAACAGAGCGCGGCGTAGATCAGGGTGTCGCGCCCCATCAGGACATGGAAATTCATCCCCCGGGTGAGGCGGATGTATTCACCGGTGAGCGACATGTCGCCGCTGGAGTCCTTGATGCCGATGATGTTGTCGACGGCGGCCAGTTCAAGGACCGTGGAGATCGGGAAGGGCACCTGGGTCCGGTCGGGATTGGAGTAGAGGAGGATCGGCAGCGCCGGGCATGCCTTCGCGATCGCCGTGTAGTGCTCGATAAGCTCCTTCTGGTTGGGGATGATAAAGTAGGGTGTGATGACAGATACCGCGCTCACGCCGAGGTCCTGTGCCATCTTCGTCGTTTCGATCGTTTCGCGGGTAGTGACTGCGCCGGTTCCCGCGTAGACGGGGACGCGGCCCCGGGTCTCGTCGATAACGATCCGGATGATCTCTTTTTTCTGCTCGAAAGCGAGGGAAAATGCCTCTCCCTGGCTCCCCACGGGGAACAGGCCGTGAACGCCGCCGTCGATCAGGTGGTTGACGAGCTTTCGAGCGGAGGCTTCTTTGATGCGCCCCGTCTCGTCGATGGGGGTGACCATCGCGGGGATGATCCCCTTGGGTACGAAATTGATCATGATATACTCCTTCTTCTATCCGGCTACGTTATGATTGGCGAGCTTCTCGAGGGCCAGGACCAGCGCGGAGTGATCCAGTTCGCTTCCTCCTCCCGCGGCCACGGCGTTGAACAACTCCTGGGCCGTCGCTGTGTTGGGGAGGCTGAGTCCCATCTTGCGCGCCGATTCAAGCGCCAGGTTCAGGTCCTTCTGATGCAGGCGGACCCGAAAACCCGGTTGGAACGTCCGCTTGATCATCCTCTCCCCGTGCAGTTCCAGAATCCGGCTCTGGGCGAATCCGCCGAGGAGCGCCGCTCGAACCTTCGCGGGATCGGCGCCCGCCTTCGAGGCGAACAGGAGGGCCTCGGCCACCGCCTCGATCGTGAGGGCTACGACGATCTGGTTGGCCACCTTGCACGTCTGACCGTCCCCGTTTCCTCCGATATGGACGATGTTCTTCCCCATGATGTCGAAGAACGGTTTGATCCGCTCGAAGTTCTCGATGGACCCTCCGACCATAATCGACAGTGCCGCGTTCTGTGCGCCCACCTGACCGCCGGATACGGGCGCATCGAGCATTTCCACACCCATTTCCTTGAGCTTGCGTGCGAACTCCTTCGTTGCGATCGGTGAAATCGAGCTCATGTCGACCACGATCGAACCCGGCCGGATTCCCTCCGCCACGCCGTTTTTGCCGAACAGCGCCGCCTCGACATCCGGCGTGTCCGGTACAATGAGAAAAACGATGCCTGTCTTCCCTGCAACCTCTTTTGATGAATCGCAAGGAATCGCTCCCTCCCGCTGCAGCTCCGCAACGGCCTCCGGCACGATGTCGTACACATATACCGTATGGCCGGCCTTCAGCAGATGCCCCGCCATGGGTTTTCCCATGATTCCCAAACCGATGAATCCAATTTCCGTCATGTTTAATCCTCCTTCATCAATCTATCCGTTTCCAATAGGTATGTCGGCGTTACCGCCCCAACTTGATGGGCGCGCCGCTCTATCCGAGATGTGACTGGCCCAACTCCGTTACAGCTATCAGAAAGAAGAGCGGCTGTCAAAGGGAATACCGATGACGAGATCCGATTCAATGCGAACAGGGAGGAAACGGGTGATGGATCAGATAAAGAAAGCACAGATAAAAAAGCGCTTCCACCTTGTGCTGCTTTTCTGTTAGAATGATCTTCAGTATCAGGATTGGATGGTCTGCGCGAACGAACGACGGTTGTCCGCCGGTGTGAACGGAGCAAGGGGAATGGGCGATCGGATAAGAACACCTTCGATGCTTCAGTTGAAGGGGTGGAAAAAACTGACAATGGAGAAATACCGTCGCCGGGAGAGGCTCTTCCTGGCGGAGGGGAGGAGGGTCGTCGGGGAGCTCCTGCGGAGCAACCGGCCGCTGGAGGCCCTGCTCGTTTGCGAAGGAAAGGCCGACCGGTGGGAGGCGCTCCTCGGCGGGGCGCCGACGGGAATCGGGATCTACCGACTTTCGGCGCACGAGTGGGAAGGTGTGAGCCAGGATGCGGCGCCGGAGGGGGTAATGGCAGTGGCTGCAATGCCGCCGCCTTTGGATCCGTCCTGCCTGCCGGATCGGGAGGGACCGTTGCTTCTTCTCTACCGGGTGGGCGATCCGAACAATCTCGGCGCCCTTCTCCGGACGGCGGACTGGTTCGGCTTCCGGACGGTGCTCCTCAGCGCCGGTTCCTGCGAGGCGACGAACCCCAAGGTCGTCCGGACATCGATGGGGAGCCTTTTCCATCTCACGGTGGTCGAGGATGTCGATTTCGAACGGATCCTGCCGGGACTCAGGGGCTGCTTTCATCTGGTGGGGAGCGAGGTGAGAGAGGGAAATGCCCCCCATCCTTGTAAGGCCGGGACGGCGCTTCTGATGGGAAGCGAAAGCCACGGCCTGCCTGCGGCGCTTCTCGCCCTGACCGACGAACGGTGGCGGATTCCCGGCGGCAGAGGTGTGGAATCCCTCAGTCTCCCGCAGGCTGCGGCGATCATGATGTATGAGTGTACACGGGGTGCGGACCGGGAGAGGTGAAGTGATGAAAACGTTTATCCAGGTGATGACGGCGACCGACAAGCGCGAGGATGCCGAACGGATTGCCCGGTCGCTTGTGGAGATGCGGCTTGCCGGCTGCGTCCAGATCGTGGGACCGGTGACAAGCATCTACCGCTGGAAGGGACGGATCGAGACGGCGGGGGAGTGGCTCTGCCTGATCAAGAGCCGGGAGGACCTCTACGGGGCGATCGAGCAGACCATCCGCTCCCTCCACCCCTATGAGACGCCGGAGATCATCGCCTCGCCCATCACGGCAGGCAGCCGTGAATACCTTGACTGGCTTCGGAGCGAACTGACGGTCTCCTGCGAGGACTGATCATACTGCCAACGTGGTTTGCTTTTGCCTGGCGTGGGTCATCTGCCCTGGGTCGGGAGATTCATCTCCATTTCCCTGAGTTTCCGCCATCGTGATGATGGTAGCGACGCCCCTGATCGCGGCATTCGCGCTGCGGTTCGGTCCCCCCGAATTCTTCGCCCTCACCGTCCTGGGACTGAGCGTGGTTTCGAGCCTCTCGGGAAAATCCATGGTGAAGGGATTCCTGTCCTGTTTCTTCGGCCTCTTCCTGGCGACGATCGGGACGGACGGCATCACGGGCGGGGAGAGGTTTACCTTCGACACGACGATCCTGCTCGGGGGAATCAGCTTCGTTGTCGCTATGGTGGGACTCCTGGCCGTCTCGGAAATTTTGATCGAGGCGGAAGAGCCCTTCAAGGAGTTCAAGGGTTCCGTGAAGTACAAAAGCATGCGGGACGAGCTGCCGCCTCTGTCGCTCTTCAAATCGCAGTGGGGGAACCTGATCCGTTCCCCCATCATCGGCACGATTGTCGGGGCGCTGCCCGGCGCCGGGGCGACGATCGCAGCCTTTCTGGCTTACGGAACGACGGCGAGGATGTCGAAGAATCCGGAGAAATTCGGGAAGGGCGCCGTGGACGGCCTGATGTCCGCCGAGTGCGCGAACAACGCCTCGACGGGCGGTTCCATGACGATCCTGCTTTCCCTGGGATTGCCCGGCAGCAACACGACGGCGATGATGATCGCCGCCTTCATGATCCACGGCATGCAGCCGGGACCGCTGCTTTTGTCCGCGCGGCCCGACATCGTCTACGGGATCTTCGTGGCCATGCTGATGTCGAACCTCCTCCTGTTTGTATTAACGGCTTTTGTGGGGATCAGGCTGTTTCTCGAGCTGAATCGGCTGCCCTATTCCATTTTTTCGGCCGTGATCATGATTCTTTGCGTCGTTGGCGCCTTCGGCCTGGCCAACAGCACGGACGACCTGTTTCTCATGTTCATTTTCGGGGTCGTCGGATACGCGATGATGAAGTTCGACATCCCCGTGGCGCCGGCAATCCTGGCGCTGGTTCTGGGCGACATGGCGGAACTGGCCCTGCGGCGTTCGCTGATCCTGTCGATGGGCGATCCCTTGATCCTCATCAGCAGGCCCATCAGCATCGTCCTGCTGCTGGGCGCCGTCGTATCCATCGTATACCCGCTGATCAAGAAACCCAAAATCCTGCAGGGAGGGTAAGGGTATAAATGCGCGTTTGCTCGCCCGCATTCCCTCCGTATGGGAAAAAATTCTTAAGCGCCGAGACGAATACCAAGCCCTGTGCCTGCCGCGGTTTCATGCTCCGCCATTGATGCCGTTTCGGTCCGGATGCCCGGGGCGATGAGGCTCTTTTACCAATGATTACAGATGAACTCACATTCTATCCCATACCGACTCGTCGTCTTTGATTTCGACCGCCTTGAGGCGCGGATAGGTTTTGAAAACGATGATGATCAGATCGGGGATGACCCGGAGATTCCCGAATATTCTATTCTCTCCTGACGATCTCCCCACGCACGCCGACTACGACGTGACTCATGGGGATGTCCGAATTGGCGGCGGCCATCCCTCGTTTTACAATGACCGGAAGCCCCTGACAGCAGGGCACTTCCATGGTCAGCACCGTTACGCTCCTGACGCCGGCCAGTTTAAACACATCGGTGAATTTCTGGATGTAGGACTCTGCGTCGTCGAATTTCGGGCACCCGACCATGAGCGCCTTGCCCTGGAGGAAATCCCGATGGATGTCGGGGTAGGCAAAGGGGGTGCAGTCCGCCGCGACCAGCAGATCCGCGCCTTTAAGGAAAGGCGCGTTGGCCGGCACCAGCTTGATCTGCACCGGCCAGTGGGATAGGGCCGAAGCGCTGCCGGACTGTGAAACCGGCCTGTTTGCATCCTCGCAGGCGACCGGCTTGGCGAAGCTCTGCATCCGGGACGAAGGACAGCCGCCGGCTGCTACGGACGGCGCTTGGAGCGGGGATGACTTCCGCAGATGCTCTTCCACGGCTTTTTCGTCAAAATCATCGGCTTCCCGTTCCACCACGTGAAGCTCGTCTTTAGGGCACTCCCCGAGACAGGCGCCGAGGCCAACGGGCGTCGCTTTATCTCAGCGCCACTGGAGATCTGCAGTTACCTGGCCAGCGCCTATGGGGTTGGGGAGCCCCATTAATCTGCCGTCATCGCCTTTTCTATAAAAGCACCGGACTTAGCAGCAGCGGATATTGCAGACAAATCGATATGGACAAGCAGCGGGAAATGGTCCGACGGGTAATATTTTGGGATGAAGCTGATTCAGCAAATAAAAACTAATTTAGTCATGATAAATTTTAAAAGCAAGTCGCTGTACGACAAATAGGCGATTTAGTTTATGTGTGATCGATGTTGGGCTTAAAAAAATATTACCTTTGATAAGAAAAGCTTCATTCGAATCACCCTTACAAGTGCAGACTCATTCCCAGTTGGGAAGGTTTATGATACCGTCATATCAACTGACCGCGCCCGTTACGGATCACATAAGGGAAACGATGGCCACCGAGAACCATTCCAGGCAGAAAAGCCGGCTGCTGCGGATAATGCGACTGCTCCGACGATTCCGTCCCGACCTGCCGGTGACATACCGGCGCAATCGGGTCCTGTTGTTTCCCGGTGGTCACAGCTTTTTCCGTTCGCTGCATGCCGCCCTCCGTTCGGCGGAGCGCTTCATCCTCGTCGAATACTATATGATCCACGCCGATCACACCGGCGCCGCCTTTGCCGCTGGACTGGCGGAAGCGGTCCGCCGTGGCGTGCGCGTCTGGCTGATCTACGACTATGTCGGCTGCATCAAAACCCCGGCCTCTTTTTTTGAAAACATGGCAAGGCAGGGCATCGAAGCGATTCCGTTCAACGTTCCCTCGTTCAAGAAAGGTTTGCGTTGGTTCGACCGGCGCGACCATCACAAGATGGTCATCATCGATGGCAACCTGGCCTATCTGGGGGGCTTCAACATCGGCGACGAGTATTCCGAGATCTTGGAAAGGTCGCAGCGCTTCCGCGATGTGGGGTTGAGCATCTCGGGCGGCGCGGTGAGCGAGCTGACCCGTCATTTCTCCGAGATCTGGCAGATGGAGAAGGGGGAGCTTCCCCGGCTTCCCCCCGCTGGCGGCGATGCTGATCCGCACCCCCGAAGGAGCGGTCATGCGGATGTCTCGATCGTCAGCGGCGGCCCCCACCACCGCCGTTCCTACATCCGCGGCGCCTTCCTGCTCAATATCGCCTCGGCTGCGGAGGAAATCCTCATTGCAACCCCCTACTTTGTTCCCGGTCCCCGCATGATCCGTTCCCTTCTCCGGGCTGCGCGGCGCGGGGTAAAGGTGCGCCTGCTGCTCCCTGAGCGCAGCGATTTACCGCTGGTGAGGCTCCTGGGGCGTAGTTATTACGGCGCACTGCTCCGGAAGGGGATCGAGATTCGCGAACTGGGGCGGGAGATCCTCCACGCCAAAGTGATGCTGATCGACGGGGAGCGGACGGTCATCGGATCGGCCAACCTCGATCAGCGCAGCTTTCATCGCAACTATGAGCTTAACTGCATCATCGAAGACATGACGTTCGGCAGGCAAGTGAAAAAGGTACTCCTGAAGGATTTCGCGAATTCCCGGCGAGTCACGGTGGAGGGTCATGAACGGCGCGGATTGATTGCCCGTTTCCTGGAGAAGGTGATCAACCTGTTCGGCTGGTTCTTGTGATCAAAATTCTGGTTCATCCGACTAAAGCGTGCTTCCTGAACGAGGGAGAAGTACACATTTATGTGTGTACTTTTTTAACCACTGTTCTTTCCCTGAAAAAAAGGGCGGCCGGGTTTGTCGGCTCGGCCGCCCTTTTTACTACTGATTACAACTGAACTCCCATTCTATCCCATACCGACTCCCCGTCTTTGATTTCGATGGCCTTCAGCCGCGGATAGGTTTTGAACAGGAAATAGGCCAGGGGCAACACCCCCAGAACGATGATGATCAGATCAGGGATGACCCGGAGATTCCCCAATACAACGACGGTTGGCCTTTCGAAGAAGGATGCATCCCGCGCGGCCCATAGTCCGTCCCGAAAAGAGACCCAGGCCTGGATGAGGCCGACCGGGAAAAGAGTCACAAAGGACATGGTGAGCAGCCCGACATTCAACCCGAAGAAAGAGAGCTTCAGAATCCCGTCGTTCCAGTGCTCCTTCTTCACCAGACCGCGCCATGCGAACAGGAGAAGCGCGATCGAGAGCATGCCGTAGGTCCCAAAGAGGGCCGTATGACCGTGGTTCATGGTCAGGTACGTCCCGTGTTCATAGTAGTTGACGATCGGAAGATTGATGAGGAATCCGAAGATCCCCGCTCCCAGGAAGTTCCAGAAGGAAGAAGCGACAAGGAAGTACAGGGGCCACTTATAGGGAAAGTCCTTGCCTTCGCTCCTGATCGCTTTATACTCCATCATCCCTCGAACAACGAGGCCCATCAATGGAATCGGTTCCATCGAAGAGAACAGGGTTCCCCATGCCAGCCAGTAGGTTGGCCCCCCGAACCAGAAGAAGTGATGCGCCGTCCCGATGATACCCGACAGGAACACGATCGCCGCGGTAAAGTACGCGATGGTCAGGGCGGCTTTGGCGGTGACGAGCCCCATGGCGACAAGCAGGACGGCGATGGCGGCGACCCCGAAGAACTCGAAGATCCCCTCGACCCAGAGGTGCACGACGAACCATCTCCAGTAATCGGCCATCGTCATATGGGACCCAGGCTGTAAAAGAGACCGAAGCCGTAAAAGGCCACCACAAAGATAGCGCTCAACATATAGAACCAGATCAATGAATTGAACTCGTCCTTATGCCCCATTCGTAAGTGAGGCACGACGGCGCGATAGACGATCAGGAGCCAGGCGGTCAGACCAACCAACAACAGTATCTGCCATGCCCGTCCGAGCTCCAGGTATTCCCATCCCTGGTGGCCGAACCAGAACCACCAATCCCCCAGAAGACCCTTGATGCCGGCCATCTGCCCCGCGAGGCTTCCGAGGGCGACCACCAGGATGGCTGCAAACAGCAAGTGCACCAGGAGCCCCTGTTTCCGGGGTTCCCTGCCGCCGATGATCGGCGCCAGGTATATCGTCGATGCAACCCAGCTCGTTGCAATCCAGAAAATGGCAAGCTGCAGATGCCAAGTCTTGGCCAGGCTATAGGGGATGATCTGAGCGACAATGGGGAACCAGAAACTCCCAGGGTTCACGGTATAATGGGCCAGGAGCCCCCCGAAGGAGGTTTGCAGCAAGAGGAGCAGGACCACGACAAGAAAAAATTTCGCCGCTTTGAACTGGCTCGGGGTCAAGGGCATGTCGATCAGTATCGCCGCAAGCGAGGCGCCCCTGGTAGGGCCATACCAGAGTCCATAATAATGAACCCAGAAGATGAACAGGCCCAGAGAGACAAGAAAGACGAGAAGACCGCCGATAGACCAAAAGTAGACCTCGGGTATCGGAACGTTTCCTATGCTTCGATCCGGCGGCCAGTTGTTTGTATAGGTGGGTTCATTGGCCCTGCGGGGGGTGGAGGCGACCCAGGCTGTCCAAAAGAAGAACCGGGAGATCTGGAGCCGCTCCTGATCCGAAGGGACCGTATCGCGCAGGAATCCGTACCGGCGCTCCCCCTCCTTGAACGTCTTTCCCCAGTATTGGATGATGCGCTCCAAGGACTGCGCCTGCGCGACAGTCAAGGCAAGGGTATCCTTGGCGGAATCGTAGCGGTTCGTTTTGATCTCGTCGATGGTCTTGGCATCGATCACCGCTTTTTGCAGGTTATCGAGCTGTGGGTAGCTCTTTTGATAGTCCTGCCCCGACAAGTAGTCCCTGACGGTCTCTCCTATGAGATGCAGCGTATAAGCCGAGAACTCGGGTCCTCTCTGGCTCCCGTGGCCCCAGATGCTTCCATGGTCCATCAGGCCGTAACGCTGGTACACATCCTGCCCCGCGAGGATATCCGATTTCTGGAAAAGGACGTTACCGTCGGAACCTGCAACCTTCCCCGGGTACGGCGGCAGTTCGTCCCGTGACATGAATCCTCCGGCAAGAAGGACGACCATGGAAAACACAAAACAAAAAATAGCGATCCATTTAAGCTTTTGCAAAGACATAACCCACCTCCTTTTTTAAAAGTAGACATCGGTGAAGCCCCCGCACACAAGGCGGGATTTAAAGCGTTGCACTTCCGGTCACATACGATGGGATGCCACCGGTATGCTATTCCCGCCTGACGATCTTTCCCTGCACGCCCACGACGATATGGCTCATGGGGATGTCCGAATTGGCGGCGGCCATCCCTCGTTTTACAATGACCGGAAGCCCCTGACAGCAGGGCACTTCCATGGTCAGCACCGTTACGCTCCTGACGCCGGCCAGTTTAAACACATCGGTGAATTTCTGGATGTAGGACTCTGCGTCGTCGAATTTCGGGCACCCGACCATGAGCGCCTTGCCCTGGAGGAAATCCCGATGGATGTCGGGGTAGGCAAAGGGGGTGCAGTCCGCCGCGACCAGCAGATCCGCGCCTTTAAGGAAAGGCGCGTTGGCCGGCACCAGCTTGATCTGCACCGGCCAGTGGGATAGGGCCGAAGCGCTGCCGGACTGTGAAACCGGCCTGTTTGCATCCTCGCAGGCGACCGGCTTGGCGAAGCTCTGCATCCGGGACGAAGGACAGCCGCCGGCTGCTACGGACGGCGCTTGGAGCGGGGATGACTTCCGCAGATGCTCTTCCACGGCTTTTTCGTCAAAATCATCGGCTTCCCTTTCCACTACGTGAAGCGCGTCCTTAGGGCACTCCCCGAGACAAGCCCCCAGGCCGTCGCAGTATTTTTCCGCCACCAGGCGGGCCTTGCCGTCTACGATCTGGATGGCGCCCTCGGCGCACGAAGGGACACATTGCCCGCAGCCGTCGCATTTATCTTCGTCTATCTGTATGATTTTACGTTTTATTATCATTTCTCCCCCCCACCTTTCATTTTTCTGTGTCGCGCAATGTTTTCGTCATCAGAATGTCCTGTGCCAGTTTCCGGCCGCTTGCGGTGAAAAATGACTTTTCGATGACGGCGGCCAGCTTTCCTTCGGCAATCGGTTCTTCCTTTTCCTCCAGGTTTGTGATCAGGTCCGCGTCGTAGAGGATCTTGAAGTTGAGCGTCTCCTCGGCGCGGGGGTGGTGGTGGTGACCGATGATATCGCAGACCTCGTCGATGATCTCCCTGCTTGCCGACAGCCGTGCCAGAATCTCTCTGGCGATCGGCGGCCCCTCCTCCTCCTGATACTTAGCTTCGACGCTCCCATGCTTGCGCTCTGCCTCGTGAATGCCGATATCGTGCAGATACGCGGCGCAAATCACTATGACGAGGTCTCCTTTTTCTTCTTTGGCAATTTGTTCCGAGTACCGGGCGACCTTGGTGGCATGACCGATGCGCCGGAAGTCCTTTTTGAAGTAGCGCTTCATTTCCACCGCCACCCGGTCCTTCAGGAGCTCCTTTCGCTGGGCCAGAAGTTCCGGCGACAGTTGTCCCAGGCACTGTTCCGCATGCTGGCAGTAGGAAGCGCAGCCGAAATCCATCCGGGGGTTGACGACATGGCTGCCGCATTTGTTGCATTTACGGGTGGTCTCGTCCTTGAAGAATTCGATCGGATTTCCGCATTTGGGGCAGGGTGCATCGAATATCGCCCCCGGTTTCCAAAACCGCGTGTCCTGTCCCGGGCATTGCATAACCCGCCTCCTCTGAATAGGTTAAGGGCTGTTCCCCCTTATTCAAAGGGGGAACAGTCGCCTCTTGTTACGACGCGAGGGGTAACTCCTCAGAGTCCGGCGTCGGCGGAACGGTGTTGAGGGTATTTTCGTTTGCTGTATCCCCGAGAATAGCCTTCATATCCTCATCCACCGTCGTGATCGGCTTGATGTCGAAGGTCTTGACCAGCACATCGAGCACGTTCGGGGTGATGAAGGCCGGCAGGGTTGGCCCCAGCCGGATGTTCTTTATTCCGAGGTGAAGCAGTGTAAGCAGGATTGCAACCGCTTTCTGCTCGTACCAGGAGAGGATCATGGAGAGTGGTAGTTCATTGACGCCGACATTGAATGCCTTGGCGAGCGCTACGGCGATCTGTACAGCCGAATAGGCGTCGTTGCACTGACCGATATCCAGCAGGCGCGGTATGCCGCCGATATTGCCCAGTTCTTTATCGAAGAACCGGAACTTGCCGCAGGCCAGGGTCAGCACTACGGTGTCTGCGGGTGTTTTTTCCACAAACTCGGTGTAATAATTTCTGCCCGGTTTGGCGCCGTCGCAGCCGGCAACCAGGAAGAAATGGCGGATTGCCTTGCTTTTCACCGCGGCGATCACCTTGTCCGCGACGCCAAGAACGGCGTTTCTGGCGAATCCCACCATCACCTGCCGGCCGATCGCATCTTTCGAAAAACCGGGCAGGGCTAATGCCTTCTCGATGAGCGGGGTAAAATCCCGGGTCGCTATATGGTTAACCCCAGGCCATCCGACCAGTCCTGTGGTAAAGATATTGTCCCGGTAGGCGTCGCGCGGCTTCTGGATGCAGTTGGTGGTCATCAGAATGGCCCCGGGAAATTCGGCAAATTCCTTGCCCTGATTTTGCCAGGCGGTTCCGTAGTGGCCGTAGAGATGGGAATATTTTTTCAATCCCGGATAGCCGTGGGCGGGCAGCATTTCGCCGTGGGTGTATACGGAAATTCCTATCCCTTCCGTCTGTTTCAGCAGCTCCTCCAAATCCTTCAAATCATGGCCCGAAACGAGGATGGCCTTGCCCTTCTTCGCGCCCAGCGGTACGTTGGTGGGTACGGGATGACCGTATGCGCCGGTGTTGCCCGCATCCAGGAGTTCCATCGTCCGGAGATTGACCTCGCCGCACTTCAGCGTCAAGCCTATCCAGTCGTTCAGCCCTAAATCCTTGCTGAGAGTCGCCGCCAGCCCCTCCTGGAGGAATGCGTAAACGGCGTCGTCCTCCTGCCCCAGGATAAGGGCGTGATGGGCGTAGGCCGCCACCCCCTCCATGCCGTAGAGCAGAATGTGCTGCAGGGAGAGGATGTCGCCGTTGATATCCGAATCTGTCTTCATGCCGACCGCTTTACCCTGGGCGATCATACCTGCTACCGTCGCCGCCGGTGCGAAGGCGGCCGCCGGTTCGGTAAAATCAACCTTACCTCCCGCCTTGATCACTTTTCCCTTTAGGCGTTCCCGCAACTCCACACATCGCCGGATCAGGCCGTCAAATCGCCGGGGGTCGAAATCCACATTGGTGACCACGGAAAAAAGCGCCTCGCAGGTGAAGGTGTTAACCTCTCCATCGATCACACCGACATGGCGCCCTTCCCGGGCATACAGAGCCAGACCCTTCAGTGCAAATACCGTCAGATCCTGGAGAGCCGCAACATCGGGGTCCTTGCCGCAGACGCCGACCTTTGTGCATCCCTTCCCCTGGGCTGCTTGTTCGCACTGGTAACAGAACATGTTCTTTTCTACCATCTTCATCTATTTCTCCTTCGTTTGAATTTGTTGATGGCAACCATTTTTACCGCCAATCTTGACTGCACAATATAGAGTTGATGAAGATGAATCCTTGACTCAAGTCAAAGATGGGAATTTATTTCAAAGATTGTGTGATTTTTTTTCAAGGGCGGCGATAAACTGGTAAAAAATATTCTCCACCCCGTTTTTTCTCATGATCTCTCCCAGGCGTTCACCTTCGACACAGTGATCCTTGTAATATTCCACGCATCGGTCGATGATTTATATGAAAATGCCCCCCTCCCTGTATCCCTCCCCTCGACGGGGGAGGGCGGGGTGGGGTGATTTTCATTCTTCGTTGTGCCTGCGCCGGGCATGGGGGTTATTTCTTTTTGGCTGCGGCTTTCTGCTCTTTGGCCTTGAGCTTCAGACTCTTCTTCCGTCTTCTCCTTTTGCGGTCCAGTTCCTTTTTTCGCTCGATCCTCTTGTGTTGACCCATAGTGTCTCTCCAAAATTCTGCAAGTGTAATATAATCCGTTGTCCTTCACGACCTGATGATATCCACAGGGTGGATCTTGGTCGCCTTCAAAGAAGGGTAAATCCCGGCCAGGACACCCGAGGCGACCGACGCCGCAAAGGCCGTCAGTAACCCGATAACCGAGACGCTGACAGGATAGCCTAAAATCCGCGCGATAGCAAGACTCATCAGGAATCCCGCCGCCATGCCGATCGCCCCGCCGCTGACCGAAATGAAGGAGGATTCCATCAGGAACTGGAGGACGATGTCCCGCTTCCGGGAGCCCACCGCCCGCCGGATGCCGATCTCCACCCGGCGCTCGCTCACGAGGAGGATCATGATCGAGAGTATCCCGAGGGCGCCGATGAGAAAAGAGGCGGCCGCAGCGATTCTTCCCAAGACCGTGATCAGATCCATCGCCCGGCTCTTCAGGGCGGTGAACTCCTTGAGGTCGACGACCCCGAAGTCGTCCTTCTGGTCTTTTCTGATCCCGTGGCGCACGCGGAGGAGCGCCTCGATTTCTCCCCGGAGCGGGCCGATCGCCTCGGTGCTGACGGCCTGGATATAGATGATATTCACGTTCTCCTGGTTCGTGAAATTTCTGAGGAAGGTCCTCAGGGGGATGAAGATGTGGTTGTCCTGGTCGCTCCCGGCGATATCCGCCCCCTTTTCCACCATGATCCCGATCACTTCGCAGGGGACCCGCCGGATGAGGATCAATTTTCCTATAGGATTTTCGATGCCGAAGAGCTTTTCCGCGGTGCCGCTGCCGATGAGTGCGACCTTGCGCAGGAGCCGGTTGTCCTGGTCGGTGAAGGGTCTTCCTTCGGCGACCGGGAAGTTCCGGACATCGCTGAAATTCGCCGTCACCCCGTTGACGGTGACGGACTTGAGGACGGTGCTGCCCCGCCGCACGGGGAAGGCCTTGATGCCCGACGGGGAGACCTGCGCCGCCGCGGGGAGCGACTCGATAATGGCCTCGGCGTCGCCCGGCGTCAGGGTCATCGCCCGGCTGATCAAAGGCACGTTCGGGCCGTAACGCCGGACCTGGCCGCTCAGGACCACGACGAGGTTGTTCCCGAGGTTGTTAATCTCCTCTTCCGTCTTCAGGGCAAGCGAATCGGCGAGGTTGGAGACGACGATCAGCGAGAAGGTCCCGAAGAAGACGCCCAGGACCGCCAGGGCCGTCCGGAGCTTGAAGCTCCCGAGCGAGCGGAGCGCGATCTTCAGATTCAAAAGGATCCGTCTCATATCATCCCCGTATAGCCTCGATCGGTTCGAGGTGAGCCGCCTGTGAGGCGGGGCGGAGGCCAAAGACGATCCCAACGAGCCAGGAGAGGAAAAGGCCGATGACGAAGGCCTTCCAGGAGAAATGGATCGGGAAGGCCTCGACGTACTGGAGGAGCCTGGCGGCGGCGACACCCATCAGAAATCCGCAGAGGCCGCCCGCCGTCGTGATGATCAGGGCCTCGCCCAGGAACTGGATGAGGATGTCCCGGCGCTTCGCCCCGACGGAGCGCCGGATGCCGATCTCCCCCTTCCGCTCCCTTATGGAGAGGTGGAAGAGGTTCGCGAGCACAAACCCCGCGACCGCCAGCGAAATGATCCCCACGATCCCGACGAAAGCGATGAGCGATCCGGTCAGGGCGACGAGGAATTTGATGATGTCCTTCGGGGAGAAGATCTGAAAGTCGTCGGGTTCCCCGTCGGGGAGGCGGTGCTGCGCCCTGATGAAAGCCTTGAGCTCCTCCACGCGGTGATCGAGGTTCTCCTGGTCCTCGAACCGGACCCTGATGAAAGCCACGTATTTCGCCTCGTTCTGGAGCTTTTTCATGACGGTCGAAAGCGGCATGACCACCCGGTTGTCCATATTCCCGCCCCCCTGCGCGGCGCCGCGCTCCAGAAGCACCCCCACGACCTGGACGGGGATCTTGCGGATCCGGATGGTCTTTCCCACGGGATTCTCTTCGCCGAAGAGCTGTTTCATCGTTTCATGGCCCAGGAGGGCGACATTGGCCAAACGTTGGAGATCCTCCTGGGTGAAATCGGATCCCTCGACCACGGGCCAGCTCCAGGAGCGGCTGTAGTCGCTGGTCGTGCCGACGATCGGGGCCGAATAGCGATTCCCTTTATAAGAGACGATGACGTCCTGGACCGTGGTGATCGGGACAACCATGTAGGCCGTTGCGAAGGACGAGCGGATCGCCTCGGCGTCGGCGAGGGTGAGCGTCTTCTGCCGCTGGACGACTCCCCGGGATTTTTCGGAGCCTCCGACAATGAAGATCGAGTCGGGGCCGAAGGTCTCCACGATCTCGAAGGCCTTCTGATAGGCCCCCTCCGTGGCGGCGACGATAATCGTGATCGCCGAGATGCCGATTGCGATGCTCAGCGTGCAGAAAAACGTCCGGATCTTGAGCGCAACGACCGCCCGGAGGGATTGCGAGAGGATGTTAATCAGCCTGTCCATCGACGATGACCCCGTCTTTGATTCGGATGATCCGCTTCGCGTAGGCGGCGATGGCCGGGTCGTGGGTAACGACGATCACGGTCTTTCCCCGCTGGTTCATCATCACGAGGAGGTTCATGATCTCCGTGGCCGTCCGGCTATCGAGCTGACCGGTCGGCTCGTCCGCCAAGAGAAGCTCCGGATCGTTCATCAGCGCCCGGCAGATGGCCACCCGCTGCTGCTCCCCGCCGGAGAGCCGGTTCGGCCGGAAGTGGAGCCTCTCTCCCAGGCCGATCAGACGAAGCAGTTCCACGGCCCTTTCTCTGGCGTTGTCTGTCGCATTCTCCCGGTAGAGCGAGGGGAGCAGGACGTTTTCGAGGACTGTCGCATACGGGAGAAGGTAAAAACTCTGGAAGACGAAGCCGATGTGGGCGTTCCTGAGTTCCGAGAGCTCGTCGTCCGTACGCCCCAGGACCTCCCGATCGGCGAAGAGATAGCGCCCGGAGGTGGGGACGTCGAGGCAGCCGATCAGGTTCATCAGCGTCGATTTTCCGGAGCCCGAGACCCCCATGATGGCGGCGATCTCGCCGCGCTCCACTGCGAGGTCGATTCCTTTGAGGACCTCGACGGAGTCCTCGCCCATCCGGAAGCTCTTGCGGACGTCTTCCATCAGACACAGGAGGCTCATTGCTTTTTCCCGGTCGCGTTATTTTTCGCCTCCCCCTCGGGGGCGATGGGAAGGATCAGCTTCGTGGCGAGTTCGGTTCCCTCCGGGATGCCGGAGAGGATCTCGGTCCGTTCCTCGCCGCGGATGCCGAGTCGAAGCTCCACCTTTTCCACCCGGTTTGATCCCTTCTCCGCCCGGTAGGCGATCTGGCGCCCCTTCTCATACTTGACCGCCGCGTTCGGAACGGTGAGCACCCCGCTCTTTTCCGTCGTGACGATCTTCACGTGGGTCGTCATCTCCGGCCGAAGGTAGCGGGCGTCTTGCTTGGAGACCTTCACGATGGAGAGGTAGTAGACGATGTTCTCCCTGACGACCGGCTGGGGGTATATCTTGTCGATCGTGCCCGTGAATATTTTCTCCGGGTAGGTGTCCACCGTGTATTCGCACTTCTGTCCGGGCCGCGCCCGGCCGATGTCGGTCTCGTCGATGTAGATCCACATCTCCAGGCGCGTCGGGTCGAGGACGGTGACGAGGTTGGCCACCTGGAGCCCGGCCACGATCGTCTCCCCCTCCTGCGCCGTCACGTCGGAGATGATCCCGGTGATGGGCGAATGGATCCGGGTGTAGGTGAGGCGCACCTCCTGCTGCTCAAGCTGTGCGCGGATCTCCCGGATGGTCGCCTCGACGATCTTCTCCTGCGTCACATGCTCGTCCCGAAGGCGCTTCAGGACGGCCCCCGCCGCCTTGAACTGGCTCTCCGCCTTCTCGAGGCTGTCCTTCGACGTGTACTCTTTTTTGATCAGCTCCTTTTCCCGTTCCCAGACGAGCCTCGCATAGGTGTAATTCGCCTCCGCCTCGCGGATCCGTTCAGGGTAGGTGAGGGTGATCTGGGCGAGAGCGCCCTTTGCGACCTGGAGGGCGGCCTTCTGCTGTTCGATGCCCTTGACGATCTCGCGGTCGTCGATCAGGGCGATGAGCTGGTCTTCCTTCACGCCGTCTCCGACTTTGACATGCATCTTGACGACTTTCCCCGTCGCGCGGGCGCCGATCTTTACCACCGCTCCGACCTGGGACTTGATGATCCCGGTCCCGACCAGGACGCCGCGGATGTCGCCCCGCTCGACCCGCCCCGTCTCGATGACGCGCGTCTCGGGCGTCGTGAAAAGCTTCCTGTAGGCGAGCGTTCCACCCGCGGCCAGGACGGCAATCAGAAGCGCGATAACGGCGATTTTTTTCTTCACATGGTCCCCCTACCGGTTCGGTGATCCTTTCATTTTTCAGCATCCTCCAGAAGAGGATCCTGCCGATGGAACCTATCATGTCGATCCGCCGGGAGCAACGGTGTTTTTTTATATGCCCTTGTCCCTGTCAAAAAAGGGATTCATTCGACCCGGGCGTGCCTTTCAAAGCGTCCTTCCTTCCCGCCGAAACACGGATGTTGTTTACTCACCGATTATGATATGAATGTTCCGTTTAGACAGGACGGGAGCAGGCAATGGAACCGGAAAAGATGAACGATCGGACCGTTAGATATTCAAAGCACACAAACAGGAGCGGGAGGTTGCACCGAATGCTTATACCGACCACGGCAATGGGTATCATCGCCATGATTCTTCTTTACATCGGCTATCAGAAAGGCGGTGGAGAGCACATGGCGGGATTGAAAATAACCGGCAACCTGCTGTTGGAGATAACGCCATTGCTCATCTTTTCCTTCATTATTGCCGGCATGGCCCAGGTTCTCATTCCTCAGGATGTCATATCCAAATGGGTGGGCGCCGAGTCAGGTTTTCGGGGCATACTCATCGGCTCAATATGCGGGAGCCTTACACCCAGCGGTCCGTTTGTCAGCATGCCCATCGGCGCCGGACTCATGAAAGCGGGGGCAAGCATCGGAACCGTGGTCGCCTTCATGACTGCATGGTCTCTGCTTGGTATTTCAAGGCTGCCTATAGAGTTCGGCATCATGGGATGGCAGTTCACGTTAATTCGTTTGGCAAGCGGGGTTTTGATTTTCCCTATCGTGGCCGGTCTGTTGGCGAATATGTTCTTCAAGCATTAATGTATAATAGAAAGGAGAAGGAACCATGAGCAAGAATAAAAAAAGTGAGAGCGGGAAGAGATTGATCGTGTCTTTGATCACAGCGGTCTGTGTTGTCGGAATGGCGGGCATCGCAGTGGCCGCTTCGCAGGACAAATACACCCTGCCCGAACCCTACCTGAACTGGGAGAAGGGATTCATCCAGGAGTTCCCTTTGCTGCAAGGCATCATGGATACCATGATCGGCACGACGGTTATGCAGCTGAAGGTGCCCGAAGCCGACATCCTCCATAACCGGGTATGCTCTGCGCTGGCCTATGAAATGGCAAAAGGATTGTCCAAAGAGGATCGGAAACTGGCAGTGGCAGCGGATATCCTCCACAATATCAGCAAAGAGGATAAGGAAGCTGTTCTGACGAATCCCGAGATATTCCGGAGGGCAGCCGAGATGGTCTCGAAGCTGAAGAAAGGGGGATATTTCAAGTCCTCGCCCGGATTTTGGAACGACGATGCATTGCTGAAAAACCCGAAGATCGGAACGAACCTCGGCCTGATACACCATATCACCGGCGCCCTGACAGCAGGTGACATCGCAGAAAAATCAGGAGGGTTTTCCAGGAAGGAGATTGAAGCCATCCAGGTGACTATTCTGGAGCATTCCACCGGATACTGGTATTTCCGATCTTCGGTGGATGATGCGGCGGGTCGAAAGGGCGCCTGGCAGGTCGTCTATCCGGAGCCGGAAAACGAAATTGCGAAGATTGCCCACGATGCCGACCTGATATCCCAGTTTGTTCCCGAGTCAGTGGTGCCCGACGGCAGCAAATGGAGGGTGCTCGCCAAGAATCGCTGGAAGGCCAAGGATACACGGGAAGAAGCCCATATTGTGTATTATGTCTTTTTCCGTCTGTTCGAAGAAGCGAAAACAGACAAGGGAAAAATGCTGGCGAAAGAGAAATGGGAAGAGATCAGGCCTGAACTGGTGAAACTGATGGGTCTGAAACCCGATCAGGATCCTGTCAAGGCTCTGGGGGTGCCAAAGATCTTCCAGTGATTCCGGAGGGTCCATCTTTGTCGGCTCAGCCCTGATCAGGGAGGCGATTGATACCAGGGTTGTGTGAAGTTCATCAGCATTCCCAGATCGCAGAGCGTCACTTGAAAGGTTTTGGTTTCAGATAAAAAGCTATTGACCCGATCGCATCACCCTTTTCCAGAGGGGACCCAGGTAAGGCATCACGTATAGGAAAACCGTCAGGAAGCAGAGGATCTGGGAGATGGCCGATGTGAAGAAAATGGAATAGGAGCCCCTTGACATCATCAGGGCGCGGTGGTAGTTGCTTTCCACCATCTCCCCGAGAACCAGCCCGAGAAGGAGCGGGATTGGGCTGAAGCCCGTTTTCTGCATGATGTAGCCAAGAGCCCCGAAGGCAAGACTGATCACCACATCGTCCATATTCATATTGACGGCATAGCTTCCCAGAAGGCTGATCACCAGGACCGCCGGAACAATGATTTCATTGGGGAGCAGGGTGACGGCCGCCATCTGTCGGGACAGGAACATGCCGAACAGAAACAGGAGGAACGACGTGATGACGAGGGCCGCAAACAGGGTGTAGACGATTTCGGCCTTTTCCCGGAAAACCAGCGGCCCGGGAACGACTCCCAGGGCGATCATAATGCCGAGGAAGATCGCCGCCCCCATGCTCCCGGGAACACCCAGGGCAAGCGTACAGACCAGATCGCCGGGCATGCAGGCATTGGTGGCGGTCTCCGAGGCGATAACCCCTTCGGGATCTCCCTTGCCGAATGTTTCCGGGTGTTTCGATTTGCCCTTGGCCACAGACCAGGAGAGCAGGCCGGCGGAGCTCATCCCGGCGGCAGGCAGGATGCCGATGAAAAGGCCGATGGCCGCGGATCGAGTCACCGTAAAGAGGTGCTTAAAATAGATGCCGACGCCTTCGAAAAACCCCCCGGTGATCTTGCCGATTTGAGAGATCGATTCGGCGCTCTCCGCCAGTACCAGCGCCTGGGCAACCGCGAAAAGCCCGACCAGGACCGGGATGAAGGGGACGCCATCCATGACCGAGGTCCAGCCGAAGGTGAACCGCTCATTGCCGATCACCGAATCCAGCCCGACCGTGGAGAGCATCAGCCCCACACCTCCTGATATAATCCCCTTCATGATGTCATCCGAGGAGGTGGCAATGATGGAAAGGGCGATGACGGCCACCCAGAAGTACTCGGCCGGTCCGAATTGCAGAGCGAATCGGGCGAGAAAGGGCGCCGTAAAGATCAGGCAGACCATCCCGATCGTGCCCCCGACCATGGCGCCCGTGGCGCTTAGCCCGAGGGCCATCCCCGCCTTTCCCTTTTCGCACAGAGGGTAGCCGTCCATGACGGTCGCGGCATTGGCGGCGTCCCCCGGCGTATTCACCAGAATGGCCGTGATCGATCCGCCGTAGTTGCTGCACTTGTAAAGCGCCCCGATAAAGATCAGGGCGGTGACGGGTTCCGACTTCAATACGAACGGAAGCACCAGGGCCATGCCGGCCGAGGGGCCGAGCCCGGGGAGAACACCGATGATGATGCCGAAGACTGTGCCGGACAAAAGGGCGATGATATTTTGCCACTGAAGAACCGACACCATGACCTGAGACAGCAGTTCCATATCATTTCCCACTTTTCAAGGGATCCCCGTCAATTGCCCAGTAAAGGAACCCTCATGATCCACTCGAAGACGAAATAAATAACCGCGGTCACGGCGACGGCGGTAAGGGAGTTTCGCAACAGATGTTTCTTCTCGCCAAACAGCAGGGCAAATCCGATGAATAAAAGAAACGTGGTGATAATGAATCCTCCCCAGAACCCGATGGCCGTGGAGATCAGGATCAGCCCCCAGGTCAGGTAGAGCCTTCTTTTCCGCTCTTTGCCATCTTTATTTTGATCCGTAACCTGGAAGCCGGCATCGCTTGCCTCCGCGGATTCCGGGGGTGCAGCCTTTTTCCTCCAAAAATCACGAGCCAGGGAGATCGCCAGCACAACGAGGGTGAAAACGGCGATGAGCTGCGGGAACTGCCTGGATTCCGGCGGGTAGGAGCGGGCCATGGCGTAGAGCAGAACAAACAGCGCCATCAGCGCCATCTTGCACCATACATCCGGGCGCCTGAGCGGCTCTTTCATTTCCATTCCTTCCTTTCCTCGGGAGGTCCCGGGGCAGACGGAACAACGGGTCTTCCGTCGTCGCTATTTGCTCTTCGGAATCGACTGCAGCAGGGGGATGGTCAGCTTTTCTTCATCCTTCATGGCCTTTGTGAATTCGGCCGGTCCCATATACCCCTGTCGCTGCTGGTATTTTTCAAGGTATTGATCCTTCCATTCCGGGGAAAGTATCGCCTTTTTGAAGGTGGTGTGCAGCTTTTCGATCACCTCGGGGCTGGTCCCTTTTTTCATGATGATCCCCCGCCACATCACCTGGTCGATATTCATCATCTTCTTTTCGATGAATGTGGGGACCTTGACATCCGTTTCCGGCTCCGTGGAGGTGCTGGCCAAAAGACGCATGTCGCCCGACTTGAACACACCCAGCATGGGGGCCATGGCACTGACGATCACATCCACATGCCCTCCGAGAACGGCGACGACGGCATCACGGTTTCCCGGGTAGGGAATGTAGTTGAGTTTCACGTCCGCCACCTTTTCGATCTGCTTGGCGACCAGCCACGCGATACTCCCCAGCAGCGCTCCGCCGATTTTCAATTCCCCCGGTTTTTTCTTGGCCGCTTGGAGGAGCTCATCGATCGTTTTATAGGGGGATTCCTTTCGGACGGCAATGAACTCGGGGTCCGTCACGATCCTGAGCACATAGTCGAAGCTGTCCAGGTTGAAAGATTGGGGTCTTTCATGCAAAACCGAAATCATCGAGTTGGTGTTGAGAAGGCACCAGGTACCGTCGGCCGGCTTGCTGAGAAGATAGGACATGGCGACTATTCCGCTTCCTCCCGCCTTGTTTACGATCTGGATGGGCTGACCGAAACTCTTCTCCGACGCCGCGGCCAGGGACCGCGCCAGGATGTCAGTCGCCGCTCCGGGGTTGCCCCAAACCAGGATGTTCAAGGGTTTATCCGGATAAGCCGCCCAGGCCGGAGTCAGGAGCACCAAGGCAAGCAGCAGTGCCATCATCGAAATCGCGAGGCTTTTTTTATGCATAACTTCTCTCCCTTTTATATGGTTTTAGGTCGGACCTTCTGGTGGCACATACGAGCAGGCACGCTAAAGAACTACCAACGCGACAGGGCGATGTCAAGCTCTTTGTATGAATCTGTTCATGACTCATCGAGACCGGGTAATGTATTCCGGCATATCCGTTGACAGTCCCCGCGCTTTGGTGTATCAGTCCGTGTCTGACGGCGGAAGCACCCGTTAGCAAATAGATGAGATAACGACCTGGTGCGGATTCGACTAAAAACCAAACCAAGGTTCTCGATGAAAAGACGGTTTGATTCAGATTCAATCACACCCCGAAGAAAGGCAAGGAAAATGTCAAGCGATGTTGAACTTTCCAGATCCCTGATGATCATGCATCCCAAGGACAACGTGGCCGTGTGTCTGCGGCCATTGGAGGCGGGCGAAGAAATTCAGGTCACACATAACGAAAAGACCCTGTCGGTGAAGGTCGTTGAGGCCGTACCGCTGGGCCACAAAGTTGCCCTGTCGCAAATTGCATCCAGGCAGGCGATCACCAAGTACGGCGAAATTATCGGCCGGGCGACAAGGGATATTGTTACCGGGCAACATGTGCACACGCAGAATGCTTCGGATTATTAAAGGAGATGTAAAATGACGCAAGAATTTATTGGATTTCTGCGCAGCGATGGAAGTGTGGGTATTCGTAACTACGTTGCGGTGATATCGGCCATTGACTCGCTCAATCCGATCGCGGCCAAAATTGTCGATCTGGTGAAAGGCACCGTTCTGGTTTCCGACCTGTTCGGCAGAAAGCTCGCCGGGGTGAATCATGCCGTCAGGATCCAGTCCCTATCGGGAATGGCTTTGAATCCCAATGTCGGCGCCGTCCTCGTGGTCAGCCTGCATAACCCTTCGGCCCTTGCCGTCGCCGAACCGATTTCCGCCGCCGGGAAGGATGTGGAAATCGTCGCTTTTCAGGAACTCGGGAGCACCCTTAAAACCATAGAACAGGGGGTGCGTATCGCGGTGCAAATGGTGAAAAAATGTTCGGCACAGCGGCGGGAACCGGTCCCCGTTTCAAGCCTGACGCTCGGGGTTGAGTGCGGCGGGTCGGATTTCTCAAGCGGGATTTCCGGAAATCCCGCGATCGGCAATGCGGCTGACCGCTTGCTGGACCAGGGCGGAACGGTTATCCTGTCGGAGACCCCTGAAATCATCGGCGCCGAACACATCTTGGCAAGGCGGGCCGTCAATCAAACGGTAAGCGACAAGCTGTTGCGGTGCATTAAAGAGATGGAAGCGCTTGCCAAGGCGACAGGCTTCGAAGATATCCGCGCCAGTAATCCGTCGGCAGATAACAAGAAGGGGGGTCTGACCACCCTCGCCGAGAAATCGCTGGGTGCGGTCTTGAAGGGAGGCAGCAAACCCTTGCAGGGGGTGCTGGATTATGCCGAGAAACCGTCAGATCCGCACGGGTTTTATTTCATGACGACCCCCGCGCCCGCGTGTGAATCCCTGACCGGACTGGCTGCCGGCGGCGCTCAGTTGATCGTCTTCAACACGGGTCTCGGAAATCCCATCGCGAACCCTGTGACCCCGACCATCAAGGTGACGGGCAATCCTTTCACCTATGCCAAAAGCGCGGACGACATCGATGTGAGCGTCACGGATATCATTTCAAAGGGGATGTCGGTTGAAGCGGGCGGCGAGATGATTTTCGGTGAAATGCTGGATGTCGCCTGCGGCAAGAAAACCTTTTCCGAGATCATGGGGATCACGCAATCCACCATCAGGGTGTTCGGCCCCAGTGTGTGATCGCATGCCCGCGACGCTCAAATTTTTCGCTCCCGGTTCTGCCAGTATCGATCCCGGAGCGTGCGGCGCATGACCTTCCCCTGGAAGTTCTTGGGGAGCGACCCGACGAATTCGACAGTGTGGGGTTTTTTGTATGAGGCGATCTTTGCCTTGCACAGTTCGATAATCTCTTCTGATGTCGTGTTCATATCCGGCTTCAGGACAACCAGGGCTTTCACCGCTTCGCCCCAGGTTTCGTCCGGGATGCCGATGACCGCCGCTTCAGCCACGCCCGGGTGGCTCTCGATGGCCTGCTCGACCTCCCGGGGATAGATGTTGAACCCCCCGCTGATGATCATCTCCTTTTTGCGGTCGACGATGTAGATGAAACCGTCCTCGTCTCGCCTGGCCACGTCGCCGGTGAAAAACCAGCCGTCCTTCAGGACTTCCCTCGTTGCTTCCGGGTCACGCCAGTAACCCTTCATCACGTTCTCACCCCGGATGAGGATCTCGCCGGCTTCCCCCCGGGGAACATCTTCACCCTGTTCGTTGACAATGCGAACCTCGATCCCCAGGGCGGGCTTTCCCGCCGAAGTAAGCCGTCTGTCCCTTTTATCCGCATCCGGAATCGCCAGGTCCTCCGGAAAGAGCAGGAACACCGGCTGGGTGGCCTCGCTGAGTCCATAGCACTGTCTGAGGATATTCCCGAAGAGATCGCAGGCAAGCTGGAGCTTTTCCGCGGCGATGGGGGCCGTCCCGTAATAGATCCGCCGGAGGCTGCTCAGGTCATAGTCGCGGACCCGGGGATGGAGGACCAGCCGGACGATCATCGTGGGGACGAACATCGCGGCGGTGACACGCTCCCTCTGGATTGTTTCCAGTATCTCCTCTTCATCGAAGCGGCGAAAGATGAGGTTGCAGGCCCCCTTGATATAGTGCTTCCGGAAAAGCTCCCGGGCGGCATGGGTCAGAGGGGCCACGTTGAGCATGATATCCCGGGAGGAGGTGAGGTAGTCCTGATTCAGGAAATCGTTGCGCAGGCGGGCCAGGTCATTGCCGATCGTCTTCATCACCCCCTTGGGTCTCCCGGTTGTCCCGGAGGTGTAGGCGATGCGCTCCAGATCGTCGAGTGAGACCATCACCTCCGGCTCACGGGGGGACGCGGAGCGGATCAGCTCCTCGTAAGAAAGCCCCGGGACGTCGCTCTGTCCCGCAACGATGACCGTCCGCACGGCCGTGCACAAATCCTTCATCTGCTCCCATTTCGGCAGGTATTCGCGGTCGAGAATGACCACGTTGCTCTCCGAATGGTTGATGATATAGGCGTTTTCATCCTCCGTCTGGCGGATGTTGATGGGAACCATGCACAGGCCGGCTTTCATGAGGGCAAAGCGGGTCTCGATGGCCCGGGGGGAGTTGTACAGAAGGGCCGCCACGCGGTCCCCCTTTTTCAACCCCAGATCGATAAGCCCGTTGGCGAGGCGATTGATCCTCTCATTGACCTCGCGAAAGGTCATCGCCAGGCCTTCAAACTTGACGGCGGTCTTATCGGGGTAATTTTCCGCCGGCCACCGAATCATACCGCCGGCCAAGATCATGCTCATCAGTCCCCTCTTCTGCACTCCCTATTAACGATCTCGAAGGAAGTTCTATTCGTCGTCAATATTGGACGGCTTTGTAAAAAGGCTGCAGGCAAGGCGTGCGAATCCTGAGGAGTGAGGCGTACTTTGGTGTACGCCGCAACGACGAAGGATGAAGCGCAACGCAGCATCC
>CAZINF010000018.1:0-36260 GCA_964540555.1 uncultured Syntrophus sp.
GACTGGCCGGCCTGAAACCCGTTATCCCGGAGGGGGTCCACACCTTTGGTTCGCAGACCCATCCGGCGGACGGCAACGCCGCCGTCATCGTCACAACCCAGGAAAAGGCAAAGGAGCTAAGCGCCGACCCCGATGTGGAGATTCAGCTCCTCTCCTATGGGTACGCCCGGGCAAAAAAAGGCTTCATGGCGATGGCAACCGCCCCCGCAGCCCGGATGGCGCTCGATCGGGCAGGGATCGCCGCAGACCAGGTGAAAACGGTGAAAACCCACAACCCGTTTGCCGCAAACGACCTCTACCTGGCCAGGGAGCTGGGGCTGGATATCAACGCCATGAACAATTACGGCAGCACGATAGTCTATGGACATCCCCAGGCCCCCACCGCCGCGCGAAACATTGTGGAAGGCATCGAAGAGACGGTGAAACTGGGAGGGGGATATCTGCTGTGGGCCGGCTGCGCGGCAGGAGATACAGGGGCGGCGTTGGTCATTAAGGTCCGTTAGCCAAACGCCGCGGCAAATGTCTGTCGGGCCTTTAGAGATACAAGGGTGTGCGCAATCTTCCCTTGACTTGGCCATGTAACTTCAATATATTGACTCGGTACCGCCTGGGATGATCGCCTTATAAGAGGCAATCAGGGGACAGTGGGAGATACAACCCGACTTCCCTGCCGCCGGTAAGGAGCTTGCAATCTCAGTCGACGACTCCGAAGCAACGCGCCGGAGTGGAAATGCTGATTATGTACAAGGAGGTTGTGCTCGATGAACTACGCAAGACATGCCGTAATCAATGCCCGGCACTTGCCGAACAAGGTCTGCCTGATTGAAAGGACTCCTTCCAAGAACCAGAGGCGGACGCTCACCTGGAAGCAGTTCAACGACGAAATCAACAGGGTGGCCAACTACCTCACCAAGGAACTGGGGGTGAAAGACGGCGACTTCGTAATGCATCTCCAGAACAACAGCCTGGAGTGGCTCATCACCTATTACGGGATCATCAAGACCGGAGCGGTGATTGTGCCTCTTAACTTCAGGTTCGTAGGGCCGGATATCCTTTATGCTGCGGAAGTATGTAATCCAAAGGTCTTCATCCTGGGGTCGGAGTTTGTGCCTGTGGTTCAACCGGTCCAGAAGGACCTGAAGACGGTAAAGAACTACATCTGCGTGGGCGATAGCGTCCCCAAGGAGATGATCGACTACAAGACCATCGCCGCCTACCAGGACACCCAAGAGGCCGTTGTGGACGTTGAGGATCAGCACGACCTGGCGATGATGTTCACCTCGGGGACAACGGGCACGCCGAAAGCCGTGATTCACACGCACTACTCCCTCAACAACACGGCCATCGGCAACGGCATGAGCTACTTTGTGGAGAAGAACGACAACTATGTCTTCTTCCTTCCCCTCTATCACAGCGGCACCCTGTTCCTGTGGGCGCCTTTCTATGCCACCGGAGCCACAGGAACGATTCTGAGGGAGTTCACGGACCCCAAATGGATCATGGAAGCGATGGAGCAGGAGAAGGGGACGGACATCCTCTTTGTCGTGCCGATTGCCGTGATGATCCTCAATGCCATCAAGAGCGGCCAACTCAAACTTTCCGACTATGACCTCTCCTCCTGGAAGTACCTGGAAATAGGCGCCCAGCCTGTTCCTTTCGAGATCATGAAAGGGCTTGTGGACAACTTCCCCTGCGCGGTCTCCAACATCTACGGAATCACGGAAGGTGGCGGTGGCGGGACCTTTAACCTCTATCCCGAGGATGTGATCAGGAAACCGGGTTCGATCGGTAAACCCACCTTTGGAGTGGAAGGCAAGATTGTTGATTTCGACGGGAATGACGTGCCCCCGGGCCAGGTGGGCGAGTTGATTTTCACAACCAACCGGATGATGAAGGAGTACTACAAGAACCCCGAGATGACCGTGGATACTCTCAAGAAGGGCTGGCTCTACACCGGGGATTTGCTGCAGACCGACGATGAAGGCTATTTCTACATTGTGGACCGCAAAAAGGACATGATCACCAGCGGCGGGGAGAACATCTTCCCGGTGGAGATCGAGGCCGCTCTCATGCAGAGCACGAAGATCGACGACGCGGCTTGCATCGGGCATCCGGATGAGAGACTGGTCGAGATTATCATGGCGATCATCCAGGTCAAACAGGGCCAGACCATGACCGAGGAAGAGGTCCTCGATTTCTGCAAGAAGGTCAATCTTGCCAAATACAAGTGGCCGCGCAAGATCGTTTTCGACAAAGTCATGCGCAACCCCACGGGCAAACTGATGAAGCCTCAGATGCGAGAAAAGTTCACGGGCCGCAAAGAGGCTTTTAAGAAGCTGGATTAATGCGGAGTTTTCAGGTGATAAGAAGGGACATGGGGTTGCTTTACGCCTTCCCTTTCAGTTTCTCCTGAAGGTTCTGCGTAAACTTAAGATACATAAATTACCTGTTGGCCGAAAGGGGGTGAGCTTCGAGGGAAAAGAACAGAAACAGCGCGAATCGGTGGAAGCCTCGTGCGAAGGTAATTTCAGAGAGCTCTCAAGCACGAAAACAACAAAAGGAGGGTAAAATGAAGAGAATATGTTTAATCGCGTTGGCAGCAGTGGTAGTTGCGAGCATGGTTGTTTTCGGCTGGGCGGCGCCCGCCAGTGCTCGAACGAAGATTCAGCTCGATTTCGCTACTTTCTGGCCGGCTGGCGACTTTCAGGCCGCAGTTGGGCACAAGACCTGGATGAAGACCCTATCGGACCGCGTTATGGCCGAGACCACCGATTATGAGATCGCCTGGACCGAGTTCTATGGCGTGCATCCGGCGAAGCTATTGGACGGCGTTGAGGGCGGAACCTACAGTGTTGGGACAAGCGGTCCGGGCTATAGTCCCGGCGTATTCCCCCTGTGGGCTGGTCCCGAATACCCAGGCGAAGCTTACAGAAGGAACGCTTACACGATGTCATTGACCATACAGGCCCTTCATGATCAGATGCCCGAGCTTCAGGCGCAATTCGCCCCCACAAAAATGAAGCTGATGCATTTCTGGTCCACTGGGCCGGGTTACTTCCTTATGGTACCGGGTAAAGACGTTCGAACACAGGCCGGCTTTTCAGGCAAGACAATCAGAGCGGCCAACCCCGCATCAGTGGCGACTGTAGAGGCTCTGGGAGCAAAACCTCTGTTCGCCCCCATGAGTGTGGCGCTTGAGAGGTTTGAGGCCAAACTGATCGATGGCATCCTCTGTCCCACTGACACGCCCAAGGGCTTCGGTCTGGGTAACTACGTGCGGCATGTGGTTTCCGCTCCATTCAGCTACCACTTCGTGTTCTTTAAGGTCATGAACCGGGCTGCTTATGATCGCTTGCCGGCAAGCGTGAAAAAGATCTTTGATGAGGTCAACGCTGTCTGGCCTGCATACTACGGTCAGTTGAGGACATGGGGTGAGGCAGATGGACTTGAGTACATGAAAAAGCTTCAGGGGTACTCCTACTTCGACCCGCGCGCAGAGAATCCGGCTGAATATGCTAAATGGGTTGCCGCAACAGCTGGTCTCATCGACAAATGGATTGGCAATGACGCCAAGAAAAAGGCCGTGTGGAGTAAGTTCCTCGAACTGGATAAATACTATAACACGACACCCCAGTATTCTTCCTGGAAACACGGCTGGCCGACTCAACCGGTAGCGCCCACTGGAAAAAAATAGGGCAATCACCGTGGATTTGGCTTGATATCGGTCAAAGTACGGCAGGGAAGTTGGGGTACCGCCGGGTTTCTCCCCGTCCTGGTACCCCAACTCTTTTGCGGGAAAACCGGATTGATCGCTTACAACAAAAGACTCTGGAGAGCCTATGAATGCTTTCGAAAAGGTAGTGCGGTTTACCACAGAGAAGATGGCCTGGATTTCCATGGTAGCCATTGTGGGGTGTGTCGCCCTCGTGATGGCTGATGTGATCAGGTATAATTTTATCCACGAGCCGATTCCCGGCGCCCACGAGCTCGTGGAGCTGATCGCATCGGTGATACTGAGCACGTCCATCGCTTACGTGACGTTTGTGAAAGGACATGTCTCGGTGGATATCCTGGTGGACCGCTTTCGGCCCCGGACACAGGCCTTTTATGACCTTGTCAACAGTATTATTTCTCTCGCCTTTACGGCCTGGCTCACCGTGGGAGTGTTCATCATGGCCATGCGTAATCACAGATACGGCTGGGTGACGGGGGTTCTGCAAATTCCCAGGGCGCCCTTTATGTTCCTGATTGGCGCAGCGCTGGGATTGACATGCCTGGTCCTTGTCATGTACGCGATCAGGGCCGTGATTGAGCTTAGAAAAGGAGACGGACATGGAGCGTGAGCTGGTAGGTGTTATATCCATCGTTATCATGATGGTGCTTCTTGCTATGCGCCTGCCGGTGACTTTCGTGATGCTGGCGCTGGGCATGGGTGGCATTGCCTACATTAAGGGCACGGAGGCCGCGCTGGGCATGGCGCCCTCGATTGTATACGGGACATTTGCCAACTATGCACTGGTGGTTGTTCCGCTTTTCACCTGGATGGGCTTCATCGGCTTCCACTCCGGCATCAGCGAGCATCTATACGACGCCGCATACAAACTGGTGGGCCGGCTGAAGGGTGGCCTGGCCATAGCTACCACCATGGCATGCGCCGCTTTCGGCGCTATCTGCGGTTCTACGACGGCGACTGCGGCGACCTTCGCGACCCTGGCATTGCCCGAGATGAGGAAACGGGGTTACGATCTCGCTCTGGCTACAGCGAATATCGCGGCCTCGGGTATCCTGGGGGTGCTGATTCCGCCCAGCGTCATCTTCATTGTCTATGCCAGCATCACGGCGGAGAGCGTGGCTAAGCTTTTCGTAGCCGGTATTGCCCCCGGCATTCTTCTTATGGTGCTTTACATTGCCGCCACCTACGCGGTGGTAGCCCGCCACCCGGAAAAGGCGCCGCCCGGTCCCTCTTTTCCCTGGAAAGAAAGGATGTGGGCGATGGCTAAAGGGGGGATCGAGGTCATCATCATCTTTGCGGCTGTGATCGGTGGGCTGCTGAGCGGGTTATTCACGGGAACGGAGGCCGGCTCGGTGGGCTGTTTCGCCACGCTGGTGGTGGTGCTGGCCAGGCGGGCGCTCACCTGGAAGGGCTTTGTGGACTCGCTGAAAGACACGGTCCGGACATCGACCATGGTCATGTTGCTGGTGGCTGGGGCAGCTGTATACGGGGAGTTTCTTGGTCTGACACGCCTCCCCATGCTTGTGGCAGACTGGGTGGTGGCACTTCCTCTGCATCCCGATCTTATCATGATCGGCATTCTTATCATCCTCATGATCATGGGCTGCTTTGTCGACGCTTTGGCCATGATTTTGCTGACAATACCCATTTTTTACCCGGCGGCAATGAAACTGGGCTTCGACGGGACATGGTTCGGGGTTATTATGACGCTGGCCCTTGGGATGGGGGTGCTGACACCGCCTGTGGGTGCCAATGTTTACGTTGTCTACGCCATTGCCAAGGATGTTCCGGTAATGACGATTTTCAGGGGGACCTGGCCTTACCTGATTGCCCTGTGGGTCTGTTGTCTCGTCCTGCTGGCTTTCCCCCAGGTTGCCCTTTTCCTGCCCAGTTTTGTTAAATAGGGCCGTGTAACCCCGCTCATTTATATGAAAATGCCCCCTCTCCCTTTATCCCTCCCCCTCGAGGGGGGAGGGAAGGGTGGGGGTGATTTTCATCCTTCGTTGTGCCCGACCCGGGCATGGGGGTTATTCTGAGCAATCATCGTCACGCCCCTTTGGAGCAGCTCCGTCGGCGCCAGCCGCCCGTGGTCGGCCGACCCTCTTACGCCTTCCCCTTCAGTTTCTCCTGAAGGTTCTGCGTAAACTCCTTTTCTACCTCCTTGGCCTTGCTCCTCATGACCCGGTCACCGAACATGGCAAGCTTGCCGACGATAGCCACATCGGACTTGTATGACACGTCCACATTGCCGTCGCCGGTCTCGCTGAGCTCAACGACGGTTTTCTGTTTCATGTGGCCGAGTTTGGTAATATCTTCTCCCTCGCCTTCCAGCACGAGGCGATGCGGCGGTTGCAATTCAGTGAGGACATTTCTGAATTTGAGCGTCACCTTGATGGGGCCCACACAGGACAGACCTCGTGCGTTGATGGGCTTTTGTTGGGGAATAAAACCCATATATCACACTTTGTGACGCTATACTACTCATAATTACAATATATTACATGTATTTCGCTCCTGCGAAAGTTGAGGGGGATTAACAGACCATGTTTAAAAATTTTAACAATGGAGGCAATTGCAAAACTCAATAAAAGGTGTCACCCCAGCGAAAGCGGGGGGCCAGAAGTTCTTGAAAAGACTGGATTCCCGCTTCCGCGGGAATGACAATTTCGGGCTTTTGCAATTGGCTCAATGATAAAATGATAAAATGATAAAATGATAAAATTATTCTTGACAAATGTTAAAAAATAATTTACTGAATAAGCCATTTTTTAACTACGCAAGATAGGAGTTGAGGGTGGGAATCGAAAAACTCAAGGAATTACAGGAATTGGGAAATAAAATCAGATCGTTGAGAAAAAGCAGAAAATTTACTCTTCAAGATATCGGTAACGCTGCAGGCTGTACAAAAGCCTATGTTTCACAAATCGAAAATGGTGTTGTAAGTCCCTCAATTTCCGTGTTAAAGCGGATCGCAACGTCATTGGAGATAAGGCTAGTAGATTTATTCATTATCCCGGGAGCAGAAGAAGACGATGTTGTGACAAAGCGGGGTGAAGGCTTCAGAATAAAATACCCGAGAGGAGACGCATCTCTTTCTATGCTGGTAAATAACTTAGATGGAAGGAACATGCAGCCACTTCTAAAAAGATTGGATCCCAAGACGGGAAGCGATGGACTCTATGTACATAATGGAAGTCAAGAATTCGGGTATGTCGTTTCAGGCAAATTCGACCTAATGATTGAGGATAAGGTCTACAGTTTGAATGAAGGGGACAGTTTTTATTTCAATTCCAATCGGCCGCACGGTTTTATTAATAACAGCGAAGAGCCGGCAGAAGTAGTTTGGGTGATTAGCCCACCTACTTATTAAATGCCGGTCAGGTTAGTAACGGGTGTTGTCTTGGTGGACGCAATTAACGAACTTTAGAGGAGGGAAAAAGGCATGAAGAGAGCGTTGCTTGCAATGGTTATTTTGAGCATGTGTGTTGTCGGTTTTGCCGGCGAGACCTTGGCGGCGCAAAAGGAGTTCAAGCTTGGAGTCCTTTACAGCCTGACTGGCGCCTTCGCTCCGGCCGGCGGACTGGCCGGTTACCAAGGCACCATGGTGGCTGTGGACATGATCAACGCACGTGGGGGCATCGCCGGGCAGTATAAGGTGGTACCGGTGGTGTCGGATGCCCAGAGCAACCCCGACATAGCCATCCGCGAGGGTCAGCGCCTGATGACCGGGGAGGACGTGCCGGTCGTACTGGGCGTCTTTTCGAGCGCCATCGCAGTTCCCTTGGCTCCGATGGCCGAGAAGAACAAGAAGATCTTCTGGGTGGTCATCGCCATTTCGGACCAGGTGTTGAAGGACCGCCACTTGGCCTACACCTTCCGCGTACAACCCATGGGCTCCCAATGGGGCCAGAGCACGGTCAATCTCCTCAAGGACAACCTGAACAAGTTCGGAGTCAAGTCTGCTGCCGAACTCAGGGTCGCCGTGCTGCATGAGGACGGCCCCTACGGCACATCGGTCGCCACCGCCAACGTGTCTAAGTCCAAGGAATACGGCATGAACCTGGTAATGAATGAGGCCTACTCCCACAAAACCAACGATCTGTCCTCTCTGATTTTAAAGTTAAAATCAGCCAAACCCGACGTCATCTTGCACACCGGATATTTCCCTGACGTGGTGCTGTTCTTCCGCCAGGCCCGTGAACTCGGCCTCAAGACCAAGGCCATCGAAGGTCATGGCGCAGGTCATGCCAACCTGCCCAAGCTGGCCGAGGCGGCCGGCGGTCAACTCATGAATTACACTTTCAATGTGGACCCGGCACCGGCCCAGCTCCTGGACCGCAAAAAGCTGGCCCCCGGAGTCGGCGACATCGTGGGCGAGTTCCTCAACCGTTACGAGAAGAAGTTCAACGATAATAACCCCCCGACCCACGCCACCCAGGGCTTCGGCCACACCTGGATCCTCCTGAACGACGTGCTGCCTCTGGCGCTTAAGAAATATGGCGACCTGAGCCCGGATTCGATCCGCAAGGCTTCTCTGGATATCGACATTCCCGATGGTGCCACCCCGTGCGGTTACGGTGTCAAGTTCGCCCCGCCGAATGACACTTATGCCGGCCAGAACATCCGCTCTTACCCCGTGGTGATGCAGTCGGTCAACGGCAAACTGGAAATCACCTGGCCGGCTGCGCTCCAGACCGCAGCACCTGTCATCCCGCTACCGGCAGACAGCCCTTACACCATCAAGTAATGCAAACGCGCGGCCGGGGAGTGTTCCCCACCCCCGGCCGCTCAAGCTTTGCCGTGGCGAATTCACCGCAATGGAATCCAGGTCACCTCAACCAGGTACCGTATGATAGAATCGGCCATGCTTGAAATCAAGAACGTCACGAAGCGCTTCGGCGGCATTGTAGCCCTTAAGGACGTCTCCTTCAAACTGGAGGAGGGTAGCTTCGTGGGGCTGATCGGGCCGAACGGCTCGGGGAAGACTACCGCGTTCAATATCATTTCCGGTGCCTTTCCTCCTTCCGACGGCAATGTCCTCTTCAACAGGAAGGTCATCAGCGGAATGAACCCCAACCACATCTGCCAGCAAGGGATTGCGCGGACATTCCAGATCCCAAAGCCGATAAAGTCCTTGACGGTAGCCGAAAATATCATGTTAGGAGCCATATTCGGCAGTCAGCAGAGCGTCAGGAAATACGACGCACAGCGTACCCGCGAAGAGGCGCTCCAATGGCTCGATTTTGTGGGGCTCAAACTGCACCCCGACTCACATCCCGACCGGATGACGGCAGGCGCCCTCAGGAAACTGGAACTGGCGCGGGCACTGGCCACCAGGCCAAAAATACTGCTGGCCGACGAAGTGCTGAGCGGACTGAACAAGGATGAACTCAACGAGGCTTCGGGAATCCTCAAAAAGGCCCGCGAGGAACTGGGCATCACCATCATCTGGGTCGAACACATCATGCACGTGCTCATGAAGCTTGTCGAGCGGGTCATTGTCCTCAATTTCGGGATGCTGATCGCCGACGGCGATCCAACGAGCATATCGAAGGATGAAAGGGTTATCGAGGCCTACCTGGGCCGCGACTAGTTATCATGAAAAGGTAGCCATGCTGAAAGTACAGGGCATAGACGTTTTCTATGGCGAGTTCCAGGCCCTTGACAATGTCACGCTGAAACTCGACAAAGGCCAGACCGTGATCGTGGTGGGACCAAATGGCGCCGGCAAGAGTACTCTTTTACGCACGATCTCCGGACTCCAGAAACCCCGCCGCGGCAGCATCGAATTCGAGGGGCAACGGATTGACAAGATGGAGGCCCACAAGGTTGTTGAAAGCGGTGTCTCCTCGGTACCGGAAGGTGGCCGGGTGTTTCCCAATCTTTCCGTACAGGACAACCTCAAGGTAGGCTCTTACAACAAGGCGGCCCGCGAGAAGGCCGAGGAGTGGCTGCCCCGCATCTTCGAGCTGTTCCCGATCCTGGCCACACGTAAGAAACAACGAGCGGGGTCCTTGAGTGGCGGCGAACGCCAAATGCTGGCCATCGGTCGCAGCCTCATGTCACAGCCCAAGCTCATCATGCTCGACGAACCTTCTTTGGGACTGGCCCCCATGGTAGTGAACATGGTCTTCGAGTTCATCCTGAAGATGAAGCAGGAAGGCTACGCCATCCTGCTGGTGGAGCAGAACGCCAACAAGGCTCTCAAAGTAGCGGACTACGCCTACCTCATCGAATCGGGCAAACTGGTTTACGAGGGACGGAGCGAAGATTTTGACAAGAATCCCTATATCAAGACCGCCTATCTGGGGATCTAAAAAAAGGGGGGGAAGATGTTCGAACAGATTATAATGGCCTTATTGAACGGCATCCTCCTTGGAGGGGTACTCGCCCTTCTGGCTTTTGGTCTCAACCTCATCTTTGGTGTGGTGAAGATCATACACTTGGCCTATGGCCAGTTCGTAATGCTGGGATTCTATTTTATCTACTTTTTTCACACCTCCTGGCACATTCCATTGATCCCTGCCATGGCCATGGGAGTTGTGGCCATGGGGCTGATCGGGATTCTCACTCAACTGCTCATCATCAATCCTCTTTTGAATGCCCCGCGCCTTAACCAGCTCCTGGCCTTGGCCAGTCTCATCATTGTGATGGAAAACCTGGCCCAGGTGATCTGGGGTGCCGACTATCGTGGTATACCAATTACCATGCAGATCATCCAGTTCGGCGACATCTTCATCCGTAGCTCGTTCCTCGCAGCCTTCATCGGCGCCATCTTTACGCTTGGACTCCTATACCTCTTTCTTAACCGTACCTACCTGGGACTGGGTATCAGAGCGGTGGCACAGGACCTGGACATGGCCAAGGGTGTGGGCATAAACCCCAAAGCCATATACTACGTGACACTGGCAGCCGGCGGCGCCCTGACCGGTCTGGTGGCGGCCTTCTTCGTGCCCATTTACACCGTGCACCCACATTTCGGGGCGAGTTTCACGCTGATAGCTTTCGTCATCGTGGTTTTCGGCGGGATGGGTAATCTCCTCGGCGGATTCATTAGCGCCTTCATCATCGGCATTGTCACCTCGGTAACGGCCGTGTTGTCCTCCCCCGAAGTTGCTGACATTCTTGCGATGATCATGTTCATCGGCATGATGATGATCCGCCCGCAAGGACTACTGGGAACTGAGAGTTAGCCATGCAGCCAAAGAGCAAGTTTTCGACATACTGGCAACCGTTGGTGCTGCTTATTCTGGTCGTGCTGCCGTTTGTTGTCACATCCATTTACCTGACGCACATCATGACTCTGATCCTGCTGTGGTCCTTTGTGGCCACGGCCTGGGCCTACATGGCAAGATTCGGCATGGTCTCACTGGGACACGGTGTTTTCCTCGGCATCGGTGCCTATATCCCGACAATGATGTTCAACTACTGGGGACTGACACCGTGGATCGGGGTATTCATCGGGTTGGCAGTGGCGATGGCAGTGGCAGCCATATTGGGTTACTCCTGCTTTCGTTTCGGGCTGCTCGGTGACTATTTCGCACTGGTGACCCTGGCCGTGGCGGAGGTTTCGGCCCTGACCATAATGGCCTTGCGCGCAATTACCGGCGGGGGCCTCGGATACACGTTACGCTCCACGGGCAGGCTCGCTGACATGCAATTTGCAGACAAACGCTACTATTATTTCATCGCACTGATCCTGTTACTGGGGGCGGTTTATATCTGGCGCCGCATCGACCGAAGTCCCGTGCGCCTGGCGCTGACGGCCATCGAGGAGTCGGAGATCGCAGCAGCATCGCTCGGGGTCAGCGTCATCCGCTACAAGATGATGATCACCCTCTTGAGCGCTGCCCTCACCGCTTTAGGCGGTGCCCTTTACGCCCAGTATGTGACCTATATCAGCCCTGACACCATCGCCGGCGTAGGCGTATCGCTCTCGATCTGCTTCAAGGCCATCATGGGCGGCATGTTTACGGTCCTTGGGCCGTTCGTGGGCAGCGCCATCATCGTGTTACTGGAGGAGTATATCCGGATCAGCTTTGGGACATCATTCCTGGGGCTTTCACAGATCATCTTTGGCATCTCACTGCTTCTGATGATCATCTTCATGCCCAAAGGCATCATGGGCAGCATCACCGAGGCGATAGCGAAGAGGCTCAACAGGGTGAGCGTCCGTCAATAGACGGACAAATGAAACATAATCTAACATCTTCGATTCGGTGTTGGTGTTGATTCCCGGCCTCTATTGCGGCCAGGACAAACAAGGGTTGAGCCATCGCCGGATGGAACCAATTCAGGAGCCAACCATGAAAGACACATTTACCGAAATCAGCAAACTGGGCACTTTCCTGGCCTGCAGAAAGACACTCATTGGCCAGGACTCCATCAACAATGTGGGCAAGGAGGCCAGAAAACTCGGCGCCCGCAAGGTGCTGGTGATCACCGACGCCGGGGTGGTAGCCGCGGGTCTCATCGAAAAGGTTCTGACACCCCTGAAGGAGGCCGAGTTGGCGTACGAGGTCTTTGATAGGGTCCTGCCCGAACCACCGGCCCGCATAATCGACGAATGCGCCGCGCAGGTGCGTAAAGGCGGTTTTGACCAGATCCTGGGGGTCGGCGGCGGCAGCTCACTCGACACCGCCAAGGCGGCCTGCATCCTGGCCACAAACCCCGGCTCGATCTTAGATTACACCGGTATGGACACGGTGCCCAAGCGGGGCATCCCATGCATCCTGGTGCCCACCACCGCCGGCACCGGCAGTGAAGCCACCCGCGTTCTGGTCATGACCGACGAGGCCGTCAACACCAAGAAAGTGGTCTACAGCGACTACCTGCTCGCCGACGTGGCCGTCTTGGACCCCATGCTGACCCTGACCGTTCCTCCGCGGGTGACCGCCGACACGGGCATGGATGCACTGGTGCACGCCATCGAGACCTATGTTTCGGTCAACACGACACCTTATGCCGAGATCCTTGCCCTGCAGGCCATCGGCATGATCGCCGCCAACCTACCCAATGCCTATGCCAAAGGCAGTAACGTAGTAGCCCGCTACAATATGTTGCTTGCCGCTAATCTTTCGGGCTCGGCCTTTGCGAGCGGCGGTCTCGGCGCCGTGCATGGCCTCGCATACGTACTCGGCACTGAATACCACATGTCCCACGGCCGCTCGAACGCTATCATGCTGCCGCATGTCATGGACTTCAACACGGTGGGCAACCTGCAAAAGTTTGCCGACATCGCCGAGGCCATGGGTGAACCGGTTGAAGGCCTGTCATTGTACAAGGCCGCCGACCTGGCGGTGGATGCGGTCCTGAATCTGATGACTGCGATCAATGTTTCGCCATGGCTTTCCGACTACAGTATCGCAGTGGATGACCTGCCGAAGCTGGTGCAGGGCGGCATGGCGCAGGCCCGGTTGTTCCTGCCCAATCCGAGGGATCTGACCGAGGATGATGTGAGATCGATTTACCAAAACGCATTCCAGAAACCGTGAGACGAAGCGGTCTTTTCGAACAACAGGTCCCCAAATGGAGCACAGAGACAATCCATTCGGCCTCGCCGGCAAGGTCAGCCTGATAACCGGCGGCTCACGTGGCTTGGGATTGGGCATGGCCAAGGGTCTCGCGCGGGCGGGGTCGCGCCTGGTCCTGGTCAGCCGCAACGAAGCAGAGTTGAAGCGGGTCGCCGAGGAATTGGCCGCCGAGACCGGCGCCGAGGTCGCGGGCTTGGCTTGGGATGTAAGCGAAGTATCCTCACTTCCAAGACTTGTGGACCGCGTCGCTGCCATTTTCGGCGGACTGGACGTTCTCGTCAACAATGCAGGTGCGCAGGTGCGAAAGCCTTTCCTCGATGTAACGCCTGAGGAATATGATCTTGTGCTCGCCACCAACCTGAGGGCGGTGTTCTTCCTCGGGCAGCAGGTGGCGCGCCACATGATTGCCAATAAAGTGCAGGGCAGGATCATCAACATCGCATCCCTGACCAGCAAGCTCGGCATTAAGAACACGTCCGCCTATGGTGTGAGCAAGGGTGGTGTCTTCAGCCTGACCAAAAATATGGCGGTGGAACTGGCTGAATACGGCATCAATGTCACCGCCATCGCCCCGGGCTATTTCCGAACCCAGATGACCGAGGCTGCATTCCAGGACAAGGAGCGCTTGGCCTGGATGGAGTCACGCATACCGCTCGGCATCACCGGCAGCCCGCGGGACCTGGCAGGAACCGTGGTGTTCTTAGCCTCAGCCGCCTCCGGTTATCTGACCGGCAATGTCATCTTCGTGGACGGGGGCTGGACCTCCGTCTGAGGAGAAATCATCGCGCAGCGCCAAGAGGCAAAGAGGGTCGATGGATCAACCCGATCTCGATGCTTTGTTGCTCCTTGAGTTTTCGAATAATTTTAATAAATTATTCGCCTATGGCGCTTTCTTTAATGCTTTCCGTAAGCAAAGATTCCAGGCGGATTCAGGAGCCCTTCAAAAAAAATTTGAGCCTTTTGCATATCAAAAGAATGGGGAGGCAGAAATATGGCCAAGATTATTCGCGTGGACTTGACCCAAAAAACGATTTTTTCTGAATCTGTTCCCGACAGATATTTCATGCTGGGCGGACGGGGTCTGACCTCGCAGATTATTTTTGACGAAGTGGATCCGAATTGCGATGCCTTGGGCGAAAACAACAAATTGGTGATTGCTCCCGGTCTGCTCACCGGGACGCCCGCCCCCAGCTCATCCAGGTTGTCGATTGGAGCCAAAAGTCCTCTTACCGGGGGAATTAAAGAGAGCAATGCCGGTGGCACCGTAGCGAGAAAGTTGGCTAAACTCGGTATCAAGGCGATTATTCTGGAAGGGAAACCTGAAGATCAATTTTGGTATATTCTGAAAATTACCCATTCTGATGTAGTGATCCTGCCGGCGGGAGATATTGTTGGGCTAGGAAACTACGAAACGGTGGCCAGATTGCAGGCCGTTTACGGTTCGAAAGGGGGCATCATGTCCATCGGTCCGGGAGGCGAAAGGAAAATGGGTTCGGCAACCGTCGCCATCACCGATCCGGAGGGCAGACCTTGCCGGCATTGCGGCCGTGGAGGGCTGGGTGCCGTCATGGGGTCAAAAGGCATCAAAGCGCTGGTGATCGACGACAGGGGCGCCGACGATCAGCTTTTTAGCATTGCGGATCAGGAGGGATTCAATGAAGTTTCCCGCACCTGGGCCAAAGCCCTGGTTCAAGCCAAGGCGGGGTTGACCCGTTTCGGGACGGCGTCCCTGGTGAATCCGGTCAGTGCAGCAGGCGGCCTGCCTACCCGAAATTACAGAGCGGGCAACTTTGAAGGGGCGGATAAAATCAATGGTGCGGCCCTGACCGAAACGGCCGAATCGCGTGGGGGGAGAACCGGCCATGCATGTTCACCAGGTTGCGTCATCCGTTGTTCCAATATCTATCATGATAAGGAGGGTAAATACCTGACTGCCGGTCTTGAGTTTGAAACCATTGTATTGATGGGATCGAACCTGGGTATCGATTCCCTGGATGTCATTGCGGCTCTGGATCGTCGCTGTGATGATTATGGCCTGGACACGATGGAAATGGGTAACGCGATCGGCGTTGCCATGGAGGCCGGCATTGCAGCGTTCGGAGACGGAGAAGCCGCTTTGAATCTGCTGGATGAAGCTGGCAAGGGGACGGTATTGGGCCGGGTTCTTGCGCAGGGCGCCACGGTGACCGGCAGAGTATTCGGGGTGCACCACGTGGCTGCCGTCAAAGGGCAGGGATTGGCTGGCTATGACCCACGGGCTCTGAAAGGGACAGGCGTCACCTACGCCACATCGCCGATGGGCGCCGATCATACGTCGGGAAATTTGCTTCCCGGCAGGGCCGGTGTGGACTGTAATTCACCGGAGGGACAGATCAAGGCTTCTCGGGACCTGCAAATCATGAGCACAGTAATCGATAATATGGGTTTGTGTCTGTTTGTGGGACCGCTGCCTCCTGAAATGGAAATCATATCCCAGTTGCTGACCAAAGCCCTGGGCAAACTTTTCAATGCCGAAGAGGTTCTGGAGATCGGCAAGGGGATCCTTAGAACTGAATTGGCCTTTAACCGGGCCGCAGGCTTAAATAAAGCGGATGATCGACTGCCGGAATTCTTTAGAGTGGAAAAACTTTCGCCAAAGGGATTGGTTTTCGATGTTTCCAACAAGAACATCGATCAGGTGCATTCCGGTTTATAGGTTGTCGAAGGGATAAATGGAAATCAGACTTCGGCTTCCTTGGGGGCTGGACAGATACTTGCCAGATTCGCCCGCCAAAGGGATAAAGTTGATTCTGCCGGAAAAGATTTCCATAGACGAGCTGCTGGAGGAGCATGGCATTCCGGCAGGAGAAGTCGGAATGGTTGCGGTGAACGGTTGTCTCGTGGGGAGAGATCGCACGCTCAACGATCAGGACGATGTTCAGCTGTATTCACCGCTGGAAGGCGGATGAAACATCGTCGGGAAGCGAATACATGTATTGAGGGAAAGACGACTCATGAATATGAAACAGGATAAGGTCATGACGCTCAGGGACGGTTCGGGAATATGTTAAAGACGGCAGCCATCTTTCCATCGGCGGTTTTACGAGCAACAGAAATCCCATGGCCGCGGTTCACGAGATCATCCACCCGAGAATCAGGGATCTGTATCTCTATGCTCATTCCAACGGTCAGGGCGCCGATGAATTGATCGGGGAAATTGATCGGTGGGAATGCGTTTCGAGGCTTGACATTGCCTATGGGGGAAACGGAAAGTACGCGGCCACCTGTATCCGATTCAGGGAGGCCGTTCAGGATGGAACGATCCAGATAAAGGATTATTCGAACTTCCAGATGACCCTGCGCTTCATGGCGGGTGCCATGGGGGTGCCCTTTCTTCCTACCGTATCGTCTTTGGGGATCGATCTGGTGAACGTCTGGGGATTTTCCAAAGAGATTCGGGAGCAGGACCCCAGGCTTCCGAACCAGAAAATGGTCGTGATGGACAATCCCTTTGGCGGGTGGATGGACACCCCGAAGGTCGTCCTGCTTCCCGCCATCCAGACCGATGTCACGATCCTGCATGTCCAGAAGGCGGACAAACAGGGGACCGGAAGGATTCAGGGGCTGACCTTCGCCGACGTGGAGCAGGCGAAGTCGGCCAAACACCTCATCCTGACCTGCGATGAACTCGTCGACACCGCCGTGTTAAGGCAGAATCCCGATCAGAACAACATTCCCTTCATCCACGTCGATGCGGTTGTCCCCACGCCGTACGGCGCCTATCCGACGGCCTGTTACGGGTATTACGATTATGATCCCGCCTTTTTATGGCGTTACGCCCGATATGCCAAGGACGACAATCTGTACAGAGAATATCTCCAAAGAATTGCGGATAGAGAAGTACGCAAGAACCGTATGAACTATTATGATATTGAAACGGCAAAACTCCTTGGAGAAACCACCCGGGGCGGCGGAACCCATGGATAAATGTTGGTGCGCCGCCGGGAAACCGGATTTTCCATTTCGTATGGTGAGGTAACAAAAAATGCTTCTGGCCGACACGCTGAAAAAGGCTTGCCAGTTCTTCCCCCGCAAGGAGGCGATCATCTGTGGCAACCGCCGATGGACATATGAGGAGTTTTACGGACGCCTGAGCCGCTTCTCGGATTACCTCAAACGGGCGGGAATCGAAAAAGGCGACCGGGTTGCCATCCTGCATCCCAACTGTCACTGTTTTCTGGAGGTCTATTACGCCATTGCGCTGAGAGGAGCGGCGGCCGTTCCGCTGAACTACCGGCTCTCCGCCGGGGAGCTCGCCGTGATCATGAACGATGCCGGCGCCAAGGCGCTGATTGCCGATCCCCGGTTCAGGCAAACGGTCGACCAGATCCGTGCGGATCTTCCGACCGTGGAAAAGATCATCTGGACCGGCGATCAAACGGGCGAGCTTCCGGATGGGGACCGGGATTTGCGCTATGAAGATATTGTGGCGGGGGTGCCGGCGCCCGTTTCCGAAGTTGACGTTGCGGAATCGGACATCGCCCAGATCTACTATACCAGCGGCACCACCGGTCGCCCCAAAGGGGTGATGCTGACTCACAAAAACGTAATGGTCCACGCCTTGGGAACCATCGCGGAGCTGCAACTTACGGACCGTGATGTCTGGCTTCATGCCGCGCCGCTGTTTCACCTGGCGGACGCCTGGGCAACCTGGGCGATCACGTGGGTCGGCGGCACCCATGTGCTGGTCGGCGAGTTCGATCCGCCGGCGGTCCTGGCCGCGATGGAACGGGAAAAGGTCACGCTGACGAATATGATCCCCACCATGCTCAATATGCTGGTGAATTATTCCGGGGTCAAGAATTATGATTACAGACATCTGCGGGTGTTGTTGAGCGGCGGCGCCCCCATTGCCCCGGAAGTGGTCCGCCGGATCGTGGAAACATTCCAGTGCGACTACATACAGACCTACGGGATGACCGAAACCAGCCCCTACCTGACCCTTTCCATCCTGAAAGAGCACCTGCTGCAAAAGTCCCCCGATGAACAGATGCGATTCAAGTCCAAGACGGGCCGCGAGTTCATCGCGGTGGAACTGAAGGTGGTGACGGACGAGGGCCGGGAGATCCGAAGGGATGAAAAAGAGGTCGGGGAAATCATTGTCCGGGGCGACACCGTGACCCCCGGCTACTGGCAATTGCCGGAGGAAACGGAGCGGGCGATCAGGAACGGCTGGCTTTATACGGGCGATATGGCCGTCATGGATGAAGAGGGTTATGTTACGATCGTGGACCGCCGCAAGGATATGATCGTAACCGGCGGGGAGAACGTCTATTCCACCGAGGTGGAAAACACGCTGTACCTGCACCCGGCCGTACTGGAGTGCGCCGTCGTGGGCGTTCCCGATGAGAAATGGGGAGAGGCGGTACAGGGGATTGTGGTTCTCAAACCGGCCGCGCAGGCGACGGAGGAGGAGCTGATCCGCTTCTGCAAGGAGCGAATCGCCAGGTATAAAGCACCGAAGTCCATCGATTTTATCTCAGCATTGCCCAAAACCGGATCGGGAAAGATTGAGAAGAAAAAACTGCGGGATCGGTACTGGCCGGACGCAGAGAAAAAGATCCACTAACCCCTATGCCCGGCGCGGGCACAACGAACGAAGGATGAAAATCACCCCACCCCTCCTCCCCCCGTTGAGGGGAGAGATACGGGGAGGGGGGATTTTTCATATAAATGGGGAAATGGATTCGAGGAAGATGTTGCGAAGGGGTTTTGATGGTCAAACAACCAATCAACGATAAAGGAGTGATGCCATGGATTTTGGATTACCGGAAGAGCTGGTGATGTTGCGGGACATGGTGCGTGGATTTGCGGCCGGGAAGATTGCGCCGTTTGCCGATGAGTGGGATGCGAACCACTATTTTCCATATGAGGAAGTCGTGAAGCCGATGGGAGAGCTGGGCCTGTTCGGAACGGTGATTCCGGAGGAGTACGGCGGCAACAACATGGGATGGCTGGCGGCGGCGATCATTACCGAGGAGATCGCCCGCGCCTCGAGTTCGCTGCGGGTGCAGGTGAACATGCAGGAGATCGGTTGCGCCTATACGATTTACCGTTATGGTTCGGAAGAGCTGAAGAAGAAGTACATCGCGAAGCTGGTGAACGCCGAGATCCTGGGGGCCTTTGCGATTACGGAGCCGCAGGCCGGCTCGGATGTGATGGCGATCAAATCCATGGCGGTGGACAAAGGGGACCACTGGCTGCTCAACGGGACGAAGACCTGGATATCGAACGCGACGGTGGGGGGGATCAACATCTACTACGCCTATACGGAGAAGGAGGGAGGGGGAAAGAGCCTCTCGGCCTTCATCTTGGAGCTGGACAAGTTCAACGGGATCACCGTGACCGATCTGGACAAGATGGGGTCGCGCTCGTCGCCGACGGGGGAGATCATCCTGGAGGATACGCGGGTGCCGAAGGAGAACATCCTGGGGAAGCCGGGAGACGGGACGAAGATCGTCTTCGGATCTCTTGCCCAGACGAGGCTGTCGGCGGCGGCGGGCGGCGTCGGACTGGCCCAGGCCTGTCTGGATGCGGTGACGAAATACGCGATGGAGCGGGAGCAGTTCGGTCAGCCCATCGGGCAGTTCCAGATGAACCAGGACCTGATCGCGCAGATGGTGTGCGAAATCGAGGCGGCGCGGCTGATGGTCTACAAGGCGGCCTGGCAGAAGGACCAGGGGAACCTGGTGAACAATGCGGAGGTGGCGCAGGCGAAATACCTGGCGGGCGAGTTGGCCTACAAATGCTCCCAGTACGCAATGCGGATCCTGGGCGCCTACGGGTATTCAACGGAATACCCGGTGGCACGGTACTATCGGGATGCCCCGACCTACGCGATGGTGGAGGGGTCGGCGAACATCTGCAAGTTCATCATCGCCCAGGATCAACTGGGTATCCGCAAGGCGAACCGGTAGGTTGCGCTCATTCATTGATTGAGGAAGGAATAGAAGAGATGAGACCTTATTTTGTTAGGATGGACGATATCGGGAAACCGCTGCGCCCGGCGCAACGGGAACGGATGGCGGAAAATGCGGTTCAGGCCGAGGCGGTCATGAAAAAGATCGATGCGGAGGCGGAACGGATCAAAAACGTCGGCATCCCGGCCGAGAAGATCCGCGAGCGGGGAGAGATGACGGTCTGGGACCGGATCGAATACATCGTCGATCCGGGAACCTTCTGCCCGCTGCATACCATCTTCGACCCGGAGAACGAGGAGTCGGGCAGCACCGGCGTGGTGGACGGTCTTGCGCGGATCGCCGGAAGATGGTGCGTGCTGATCGGGTTCAACAACAAGTGGATTGCCGGGGCGTGGATCGCCGGTCAGGCGGAGAACAACCTGCGGGTGACCGATCTGGCGAAGCTGATGAACCTGCCGCTGGTCTGGTTGGTGAACTGTTCGGGCGTGAAGCTGCCGGAGCAGGAGAAGGTGTATGCGAACCGGCGGGGGCAGGGAACCTGCTTTTTCCGCCACGCGGAGCTAGAGCAGATGGGGATTCCGGTCCTGGCGGGTATTTACGGAACGAACCCTGCCGGCGGCGGTTACCAGGGAATCAGTCCGACGATCCTGCTCGCGCACAAGAACTGCAACATCGCGGTGGGCGGCGGCGGGATCGTCAGCGGGATGAGCCCCAAGGGCTCCTTCGATGAGGAGGGCGCCGAGGAGCTGATCAAGGCGACCCGTCATTTCAAGGCGGTCCCTCCGGGAAGCGTGAAGGTCCATTACGATTCAACTGGGTTCTTCCGGGCGGTCTTTGAGACGGAGACGCAGGTCCTGGATGCCCTGAAGGAGTGCATGACGGATATCCCGGCGTACAATCCGCGTTTTTTCCGAGTTGCGGAGCCGGCAACGCCGAAGTACGCGCCGGCGGAGATCGCCTCGATCGTCCCGCTGAATCAGAAGGCGGGATACGATTTCGACAATATGCTGGCGAGGCTCGTGGACAATTCCGAGCAGATGGAATTCCACCCGCAATACGGCCCGGAGGTTTATACGGGGCTGGTGAAGGTGGACGGCTTCCTGTTAGGGGTGATCGGCAACCGACAGGGTCTGCTTCCGAACTATCCGGAGTACACGAATGAGTATATCGGCGTCGGGGGCAAGCTCTACCGCCAGGGGCTCATCAAGATGAATGAGTTCGTGACGCTCTGCGGCCGGGACCGCATTCCTATCCTCTGGCTCCAGGACACGTCGGGGATCGATGTCGGGGACACGGCGGAGAAGGCCGAGCTGCTGGGACTGGGGCAGTCGCTTATCTATTCGATCGAGCAGACGCATCTGCCGATGATGCTGGTGGTCCTCCGAAAGGGGACGGCGGCGGCCCATTACGTGATGGGCGGGCCGACGGCGAACAACAACAACGCCTTCACGCTGGGGACGCCGGCGACGGAGATTTACGTCATGCACGGCGAAACGGCTGCGGCGGCGAGTTACGCCCGCCGGCTGGTCAAGGAGAAGGATGCGGGCAAGCCGCTCGGGCCGGTGATCGACAAGATGAACGAGATGGTCAAGCATTACGAGGAGACCTCTCAACCCCTCTACTGCGCGAAGAAGGGGTTCGTCGATGAGGTCGTCCGCTTCGAGGAGATCCGCCGGTACATGGTGGCCTTCGCAAACGGGGTGTACCAGAATCCACGTTCCATCTGCCCCCACCACCACATGCTGCTGCCGCGGATGATCCGGTCGCAGGTCGTGACGGGGCTGGATCGGCCGGCATGAGGATCCGGAAAGACGTGCGAAGGGTGAGGCGTGAGGCGTACTTTTGCGGATGCCGCAACGACGAGGGATGAGACTTGAGCTCAGATGCATACCGGTCCTCTTACGCCTTCCCTTTCAGTTTCTCCTGAAGGTTCCGCGTAAACTCCTTTTCCACCTCCTTGGCCTTGCTCCTCATGACCCGGTCACCGAACATGGCAAGCTTGCCGACGATAGCCACATCGGACTTGTATGACACGTCCACATTGCCGTCGCCGGTCTCGCTGAGCTCAACGACGGTTTTCTGTTTCATGTGGCCGAGTTTGGTAATATCTTCTCCCTCGCCTTCCAGCACGAGGCGATGCGGCGGTTGCAATTCAGTGAGGACATTCCTGAATTTTAGCGTCACCTTGATGGGGCCCACCTTCTGCTTTACCACGGCATCGTACGTTTTTTCATCAATCTTTTCGATCTTTTCAGCGCCGGGGAGGCACGAGCCGAGCGTTGCGGGATCGAGCAGCATGTCCCATAGTTTCTGGATCGGCGCCTTGACCGTCAACTTTCCTTCGATAATCATTGTCTTCCTCTCATCATGAAAAAAGGCGGCTGAAGATTATCCCTGCTGTGTCTTGGCGATCAGCTCACCCACCTCGATGTATGCCTTGTTGCCGGGCTCGGTGGCCTGCGAAAGGAGCAGGTCTATGTAAGACAATCCCTGGGCTTCGAACCACGCCTTGTGTGGCTTGTCACCCGTTCCAAACATATGTCTTGCACAGTCAACGGGGTCTTTTTTTAGCTTTCCACAAACGGGACATTTTAAGCTCATGGTGTTCCTCCCTCTTTCTTCTTTTCCTTGAAGGCATTTACGATCATTTCGGGCATAATAGGCGCCTGTTTCATCTGGAGGCCCGTGGCGTGGAAGATCGCATTGCCGAGGGCTGCCGCAGTCGGGTTCGTAAGGCCCTCACCGGCCTCCTTCGCTCCGTAGGGCCCCTCCGGTTCATAGGTGTCGATCTCGATGATCTCGCACTCGGGCATATCAGGCGCTCGAATGATCTTGTAGTCAACCAGATTCGGGTTCATGACCTTGCCATCCTCAACGGGCATATTCTCGAGGCAGCCGTAACCGATTGCCATGGAGGCAGCGCCCTCGAGTTGACCGATCAGGCCGAGCGTGTTGATCGGCTGACCGCAATCATGGGCCGTTGTGCAATTAATGATGGACAGTTTTCCCGTTTCCGCATCAATTTCCGCCTCCACCGCCTGCACCATGTAGCTGTATGCCGGAGAGATCATCCCCTTGCGGTGCGGGGTGTAGTGGCCCCTGCCGATAATCCGCTGACCGTCTTTGCCCCGGAGCGCTTCCTTTACCAGATCAACGTAGTTCATCCCCCTCTCGGGCCGGGCGACATTATGCACCCAGTCGTTCTTGATATCGAGGTCGTAAATGATATTGTAGCCGAATTTTGCGCTCGCGAATTCGAGGAGCTGCTTCTTGGCATCCTCCGCGGCCATCTTGACGGCATTGCCGGCCATCAGCGTCTGCCGGGATCCCCATGCCCCGAGGTCTGCCGGACAGTGGTCGGTGTCGCCGGAATGCACCTTGATGTTCTCTAATTTGACCCCCAGCGCCTCCGCACAGATCATAGCCAGGGTGGTATTGGAACCCTGACCGATGTCCTGGGCGCCCACATGGAGCTCCACAACGCCGTCGTAGTTTATGGTCACGACGGCAGAAGAGAAGGAATAGGGCGAGTCGAACCAGTTGAAGATGCCGCCGGTCATAAAGCCTGCTGCGGAGATGCCGATCGCCCGGTTTTTCGGGAGAGGACCCTTGGCCTTGATCCACTCCTCTATCCTGTCGAGGCACTGGTTGAGGCCGCAGCTCCCGATGGTGGCCTGACCAGGAACTTCGTATCCCGCGGTATGCGCATTCTTCCGTCTGATTTCGATAATGTCCAGCCCCAGGTCGGCGGCGATCCAGTCTATCTGCTGCTCGGAACAAAACATGGCCTGCGGAGCGCCGAAACCGCGCATGGATGAGGAGGGGAGGCTATTGGTGTATACCCGGTAGCCGTCGTAGCGGTAGGCCTTCCACTTGTACGGGAAGGAGTGAAAGAAGCCGGTCAGGTAGAGGGCCGTTGCGCCCATCCCCGTGTAAGCCCCACCGTTCGTAAATACCCGGGTTTCCCGCGCACAGAAGGTTCCGTCTTTCTTCACCCCGGTGCGCACATAGTAGTACATGGGGGTACGCCGTTTGGTGGCGATAAAATCCTCCTCCCTCGTGAAGACGATCTTCACGGGTTTGGACAATTTCATGGAAAGGACCGAGGCGCAGAACTGTGAGGCGTCCAGTTCGAACTTACCGCCGAAACCGCCGCCCACGTAGTGAGCGATCACCCGGATATCGCTTTCCCGCAGTCCCAGCACGCCGGCCAGGAGCGCCTGGTGGTAATACGGCGACTGGGTGGAGGTGTAGACGGTCAGCTTCTTATCGGCGGTGTAGCTGGCCACCGTCGCGCGCGTCTCCATGCACATGTGCGCCTGGCCGCCCAACTTGAACCAGTCTTCCCGGACATAGTCCGCTTCCTCAAATGCCTCTTCCACATCGCCCCATTCGATGTGGCGCGTCACATTCACATTTCTCTCCACACCCTCGTGGATCATGGGGGCTTCCTTCTTGATTGCTTCCATGGGATCGTCAACGAAGGGAAGCACCTCGTACTGCACATCAATCAAGTCGAGCGCCTGTTCGGCGATTTCTTCGGTGACGGCTGCCACTGCCGCCACCGGCTCCCCGATGTAACGAACCTTTTCGATCGTCAGGATCTGCTCGTCGCACAGCTCGGGATAACGCCTCCAGATGCCCTGTTTCACCCCCAGGGTATCCTTGCCGGTCACCACCGCCCTTACCCCGGGAAGTTTCAACGCTTCGGTCGGATCAATAGAGATGATCCTGGCATGGGGATGGGGGCTTCTCAGGATCTTTCCATAAAGCATGCCGGGCAGCTTCACGTCAAAGGTATAGGTTGCCCTGCCCGTCACCTTGGCATAACCGTCTACATTATGAACCCGCGTATTCAGGACGGAATATGTATTCGTTGTCATCACGCGCCCTCCCTGTACTTGCCTTTGGCCACGGCATCAATTGCCCGTACGATACTGTTGTATCCCGTGCAGCGGCAGAGGTTTCCCTCGATGCCGCGGCGGATCTCCATGGTATCCTTCGGCGCCGGAGTCTCGTTCAGAAATGCCCTTGCCGACATGATCATCCCCGATGTGCAGAAGCCGCACTGGAAGGCCCCCTCGTCCAGAAACGCAGACTGGACCGGATCGAGCTTCCCGTCTTTTTCCAGACCCTCGACGGTAGTGATATTCATGCCATTCACCTGCACGGCAAGCACCGAACAGCCCTTTACCGCCATTCCATTAACTATGACTGTACAGACGCCGCACGATGCCGTGTCGCAACCCCGCTTCGTTCCCGCGAAGCCCAGATGATCCCGGAGAGCCTCTACGAGGAGGGTCTTGGGATTGATGAAGAGTTCATATTCCTGATCGTTTACACAAAAGCGAAGCAGTTGTTTTTCCATAGTGCCATACCCCCTTCTACGCTTGACAGGCCTGCTCCCAGGCCTCCTTGGTCATCCGTCTGGTCAACACCGCAATCAGGTGGCGCCGGTAGTCTTCCGAGGCATGGATGTCGGCAACCGGATCCGCTTCCTCCCCCGCCGTCTCGCCGGCTTTCGTAAAGATTTCCTCGTTCGCTTTGTTCCCGATCAATACCCTTTCCGCATTCTTGGCCCTGATCGGGATAGGCGCCGCATTGCCCAGCACAATCCGCGCATCCTGGCAGATGCCTGCGTCGCTGACGCTCAGCGAGACAGCCACGGCAACGATGCCTTGATCGCTCTCCAGCAGGTTGAATTTCTGATAGGCAGTTGCGGTATGCGCGGGAGGAGGAGGAACGAGCACCTCCGTTACCAATTCGTCCGGCGAGAGAACCGTCTCAAAGAGTCCCGGATAGAATTCCTCAAGGGGCACGGACCGCCCACCGGCGCTCGATGCAATCGTTACCGTTGCATTAAGGGCGATAAGGACCGGAGCCGGATCGCCAGCCGCATCGGCGTGCGCCAGATTGCCGCCGATTGTCCCCCAGTTGCGCACCTGGATGGAAGCGAGCTTCTCTTCCATGGCGACCAGGACGGGGTATTTTTCTTTGATGAGGAGCGATTTTTCGATGGTGCGGTGGGTGGTCGTGGCGCCGATCTTCAGGCCGGCCCGGGGATCATAGATGAGGTAGTTCAGTTCGTCGAGCCCTTTGATGTCAACAAGATACTCCGTCACGACGAGGCCCTGCCGCATGATGATCAATAATGACTGCCCTCCGCAGATGATCTTGGCGTCGTCACGGTGTTGCGCCAGCATCGCGAGAGCCTCTTTCACATTTCCCGGTCTCAGGTAGGTAAAGTCGTGTATCATCCATTTCTCCTTTCGGTGCAGTCTTCAAGGTTTGCCAGCCAGGCAGGTTTCTCTGGAAGATCGGGAAACTCAAACCTGATGCTGCCATTTGTGGATATTGGTTTCTCAATCGTCTGCCTGCATGCGATCAAGTCTTCCCTGTTCCAATGATGTTCCTGATATTGGGGGTACTTACAGAGACTGAGGTGTCTGCCGCGGAAGATACCGCACTCCCTGCAGGCTTTTCTTGAAAAGGGACAGACTCGTTGAAGCTTAGGCATAGACGATTCCAGATATCTAACGTACAGGGTGTCGGGTCAGCGAGTGACGGATACTTCTTTCTGTCACTCTCTCGGAGCGCGAAGAGCTCGCTTTTCAGTAGCTACTTTATAGCAAAAGATGAACTCTATGTAAAGAAACATTAAAATTCAATGTTGTCAATTAAATCTTGACATACAGAAGCACCTTAGCCTATATTTAACAAGTAGTTAGTAAGTTAGAAATTGTTTTCTGCGTTTTTTAACAAGTAACTCAGGAGGGATTAATATGGGCGATACATATACACACATAGGGGATATCTTAGCAAGAAATGCCAGAATGTACCCTGACGATGTAGCGCTTATCGAACGCATACCCGCTGAGAAGAAAAGATCGGAAATTACCTGGAAGCAATTCGACGACCAGGCAAATCAGTTTGCCAATGTTCTTTTGAAAAAAGGCATTAAGAAAGGCGATAAAGTAGTTCATTTCATGATGAACTCCATTGATTGGCTGGTGGCATATTTCGGTATTGTAAGAACGGGGGCTTGGGTTGTACCGCTCAATTTCCGTTTTACGGCTGAAGACGTGAAGTACTGCTGTGACGTGGCAGAGCCGAAGATCATCGTCTTCGATGAAGGATTCACAGACAGAATAACGGCCATAAATGGTCAGCTTCCGACTGTAGAAGAATATATCTGTGTCGGAAATAAAACGCCCGGTTATGCACAGCACTATGCAAAACTCTTCGCGGGAGCATCTGCGGCGGCATTGAGCGTAGAAATAGGTCCCCATGACGAATGCGGTCTCTACTTTACCTCAGGTACAACCGGGCAGCCTAAGTCAATCCTTCTCACCCATGACAACATGCTCTGGGCTTGCATCACGGAAAATGTCCACCATAGACAAACAAAGCAAGACTGTTTTATCCTTATTCCACCGCTTTACCACACCGGCGCCAAAATGCACTGGTTCGGAAGTTTTATCGTCGCGGGCAAGGCGGTTATTCTCAAAGGCGTATCACCCGAATGGACCCTCGAAGCAGTAAGTGAAGAAGGGGGGACCATCGTTTGGTTGCTGGTACCATGGGCCCAGGATATACTAATGAAATTCGAGAGCGGCGAACTGAAGCCGTCCGACTACAAATTGGATCAATGGAGGCTCATGCATATCGGCGCGCAGCCGGTTCCACCGTCCTTGATCAGACAATGGAAAGAGCGCTTCCCCGCCATGGATTACGATACCAATTACGGTCTCAGCGAGTCCACTGGTCCGGGATGTGTCCATCTCGGTATGGGCAACGAACACAAGATCGGCGCCATCGGGATACCTGGTTTCAATTGGGAATTCAAGATTGTGGACGAGTTTGGCCAGACATTGAAGCAGGGGGATTTGGGAGAACTTTGCGTACGCGGGCCAGGTGTCATGAGAGAATACTACCGCAACCCTGAGGCAACAAAAAAGGCGCTTATTGACGGCTGGCTTTTTACGGGCGATATGGCGCGTGCTGACGAAGACGGCTTCATCTGGCTCGTGGATCGCAAAAAGGACATCATCATCACGGGAGGAGAAAATGTCTTTCCTGTCGAGATTGAAGATTTCTTCCATGCCCACCCTAAAATCAAGGACGTGGCCGCCATCGGTCTTGCCGACGAACGTCTCGGGGAAATTGTCGCCGTTGTTATTGAAACAAAAACGGGAGCGAGCCTTACAGAGGATGAAGTTGTGAAATTCGGTGCGCCTCTGCCAAAATACAAGAGACCGAGGAAAGTATTCTTCGGGCCAATACCCAGGAACCCCACCGGCAAAATTGAAAAGCCGAAGCTGCGCAAGCAGTATGCCGGTATTTCCGAGGCATTCAAAATCTAAACAAAGGGGGCGCCGGCGTCTTCTCCGGCGCCCCCTTACTCGTTGCCAATTAACCCCCTTTTACTTCATGAGCAGATTGGGGAGCCAGAGCGCCAGTTGCGGGAAGATAAAAAGCAGGGTTGCGCAAACGAGGAGAGCGATTAAAAATGGATAGACCCCGCTGTAAATCACGCCAAAAGGGACCTTGGTGATCTTATTGACCACAAAGACGTTAATGGCGACGGGAGGGACCACGACCCCGACCATGACGGTGATGGCGATGATCATGCCGAACCAGATGGGATCAAATCCGAGCTTGATGATGGCCGGGTAAAAAATTGGGGTGGCAAGAATCATGAAAGCCAGATCGTCGATGAAGGAACCGCCGATGAGATAGATAATGCTGATAATAATCATTATGAGGTATCTATTGACGGTAAGCGTTGCCACCCAGTCTGCTGCGATCATGGGGATCCGGGTCACGGCCAGAAAGTGTCCCAGGACGGCTGAGCCTGCAATAAGCATCAAAACCATGCACGCGGTGCGCAAAGATTCAGCAACCGATACGATGTAGCCTTTCAATTTGATGTCCCGTTTGACAAGCGATAATACGAGCACAAAAAAGGTTCCCACGCTGCCCGCTTCAGTGGGGGTGAACAATCCATTCATCAGCCCCCCGACCATAAACAGGAAAATGGCCACCACCCAGACAACCTCCGGCAGGGCGATGAGACGCTCTTTCCAGGCGGTTTTTTCGCCTTTCGGACCGAGGGCCGGATCGATCCTGCACCAGACATAGATGATGCAGATAAAGAAAAAGGCAATCAACAATCCCGGCACCAATCCCGCCAGAAAGAGCTTGCCGATGGATTGCTCGGTAATGATACCGAAGACGATCAGCGTGACGCTGGGCGGGATCAGAATGCCCAGCGTTCCCACCACTGCGACGATGCCGGTGGAGAGCTTCTTGCTGTACCCGTAGCGATCCATCTCCGGCACGGCAACCACGGCAAAAGTGGCAGCCGTAGCCGGGGAAGATCCGCAAATGGCCTTAAAGGCTGTGGCGCCTGCCACTGTAGCCATGGCCAGCCCACCGGGAACATGCCCAATGAATTTGTAGGAGGCGCCGAACAGCCTGCGGGCAATTCCGGCGTTAAATGCGACCTGGCCCATAAGCACAAAGAGGGGGATGACCGTAAATCCATAAGAGGAAAAGACATCGAAGATATCCTTGGCCAGAAGATTCGAGGCAGCGCTGAAAGAGACGATATACCCGAATCCCAGGAAACCGATGATGGCCATGGCAAATCCCAACTCGATGCCCGTAAGGAACAGCAGCAATATTGCCACCAGACCCAGAATGCCGACGGTCACCTCATTCATGTTCGCCTCCCAGTATCTTGAAAATATCGCCGACCATCACCAGGCACTCCATAAAGCAGCACACGCCCACTCCATAGGCAATCGGGTAAAAGGGGAGCCGCAGGGTGGGCGTGACTTCGCCCGATTTAAAAAGATCCAGGCCGTACTTCATGAGGTTCCAACCGATCAGAAGAAATAACACGATGACGGCGCATCTGGTGGTCAGGTTAAAGATGTTCTGGGCTTTTTTGGAAAATTTCATAACCAGAAAGTCGACGAAGATATGCCCTCTTAACCAGGAGGTGAGAGGCAGGGAGAAGCCGATGACGATGGCGCCGGAATAGGCCACCATTTCATAATTGCCGGGAATAGGCGTCTTGAAAAACCTTAAGGCAACGTCAGCGATGGTCAAGAGCATGAGGAATGTCAGGCTGATCCCGGCAATCACATTCAGGAAAGTACATGCCCTCTTAATAACGCTTAGAAATCCTTTCATGAGGCGCTCCCGGTTCTGTGTTTTTTATCATCCTCCTCGATTTCCCGATACTATTTCTGCAATTGCTGCAGGCGATCCTGGCAGAATTTCAAAGCTTCCTGTGCCGGCAGACCCTTGGCCGTTTTTTCCTTTACATATTCGTCAAATAGGGGCTGTACCGCCTTTACCCATCGGGCATCTTCGGCTGTGGAAAGCTGGGTAATTTTGCCGCCCTGCTTCGAGTAAAAATCGATTCCGGCCTTGTCTATCTCATCCCAGGCCTGTCCGGTCTTGACAATCCACTCTTCATTGACCTGCTCGATGATTTTCCGGACATCGGGAGCAAGCGCATTCCACTTGCCCTTATTCATCGCCACAAAGAAGGCGAGGCTATAAGCCGTGCCGAAGTTCTGAGTCGTCTGTTTAACAACTTCACCGAGTTTCCACCCCTGCAGCGCCTCCATGGGACACACAACGCCTTCGGCCACGCCTCTGCTGATGGCATCGTAGGTTTCAGGCATGGGCATACCCACGGCTGTGGCGCCGAGGTAACTCACAATCTTGCCCGTGGTGCCGGTGCCCCGGATCTTCATCCCTTTGAGGTCCTCCAGTTTGGCGATGGCTTTGGATTTGTTATGGACGAACGCGGGGCCATGGGCGTGCAGGTACATGATCTGCACCTCATCCATCTCTTTCGGCTTGAATTTATTGTAATAATCATTAACCATGCGGGTGGCTGTGGCGGCCGTCCTGGATCCCAGCGGCAGGTCGAGGACCTCCGACAGAGGAAACTTGCCCATCGTATAAGAAAGTACCGACATGCCGACGTCCGAGATCCCTTTGGCCACACCATCGTAGCACATGGGCCCCGAAGTAAGCGTGCCGCCGTAATACATCGTGACCTTAACCTCTCCCTTGGTCCTTTTCTCGATCTCTTTACCCCACTCGGCAGCCAGTACGCTGTTCTTGTGGGGTGCAGGGAAGAAGATTGAATATCTGAGATCTGTTGCCGCAAAGGCCGTTGTGGAAAATAAAATGCCTGCCATTGCTACTGCGAGAGTGAAAGGCGCCAACTTAGAATGTCTCATTTTTTTCCTCCTTTTAGTGTTAAAGTTTGCCTATATGATGAAAAACTCGCTTTTCTGCGAGACCTCAAACTTTGTTACTTTGATGAAAAACGATATGGCTGGTTGACTTCACCGTTTACACTCGTGAAATTGTTTGTGAAGTCCTGTGAACTATGTGCAACAATACACCTTTGACAGGGCATTGCTTTTTTGATGGGTCAAGTATAAGCAGAACATCATTGTGTGTCAAGGAAGATTTACCGGCCTGGGAGTTTCTGCTTGACAAAAGGCTATATAGCTGTATTATAGCTCTACTGTAGAAATACAGCGTCTTTTGCATTTGCCGCTCCAGTCATCAAAAGAACTGCACTGTTTTTCAAAATGCGTGAGCTACAGGGGGCATCGATGATCAAGGAATCATTAATCGCAGATTTTGAAAAGATCCTAGGCAAGGAGAACGTCCTTACGTCGAAGGAATCTCTGAAAGCGTATTCCTATGACGGGACGACCAGTTGGATACACGAGCCCGACGTGGTTCTGTTTCCGACATCGACCGCAGAAATCGCCGCAATAATGAAGATCGCCAACGCGGAGAAGGTGCCCGTTACCCCGAGAGGCGGCGGCACGAACGTCAGCGGCGGGTCTGTTCCGATCCAGGGCGGCATCGTACTCGCCCTGGCAAAGTTTAACAAGATCATCCGGATTGACAAGGAAAACATGACCGCTACCGTTGAGCCCGGGGTCGTCCTCATGGACCTCAACATGGCGCTGGCGCGAGAAGGCCTTTTTTTTCCGCCGGACCCCCAGAGCTTCCTGGGCGCGACACTCGGCGGCATCATCGCCGAGAACGCGGGCGGCCCGGCCTGCGTGAAGTACGGGGTGACCAAGCAATACATCCTCGGGCTTGAAGTGGTGCTGCCGACCGGCGACGTGATCAATGTGGGCGGCCGGACCTTGAAGAACGTGGTCGGCTACGACCTCACCATGTTGTTCGTAGGCTCCGAGGGGACCCTCGGTGTCGTCACGAAGGCCGAGCTTAAGCTCAACCCGATGCCCCTTGCGAGGAAGACCATCATGGCCGTGTATGACGATGTGGCCAAGGCGGGCGAAAACGTGTTCCGGGTTCTGGAGAAAGGTGTCATTCCCAACAAGATCGAGCTTCTGGACAACTGGGTCATCAACAGGATCGAAGAGATGATGCCCATGGGCCTGCCGAAGGATGCGGACGCCGTTCTGCTCTTCGAGACCGACGGCATTCCCGAGGCCGTGGAGAAAGAGACAGAGAAGATCGTGGAGATTGCCAAGCAGTACGGGGCCACGGACGTCCGGGTCGCCAAGGACCAGGCCGAGGCCGACAGGTACTGGCTGGCCCGCCGCGCCGGATTCGCGGCAGTGTTCGGCAAGGCGCCCACCGTCTTCGCGGAAGACGTTACGGTGCCGCGGGGCAGGATTCCGGATCTTATCAGGAAGTGCAAGGAGCTTGCCAAGAAATACGATCTGGAGATCGTGGTGCTCGGTCACGCGGGTGACGGCAACCTCCACCCGTCCATCCTCACGGACATCAAGAACAAAGATCATTACGACCGTGCCGTGAAGGCCATGGATGAGATCATCGAAGGCGCCGTGGAACTGGGCGGCGTGATGTCCGGCGAGCACGGGATCGGCCTCGAGAAGCAGAAGTTCTTCAGGAAGATCGAGAATCCCAAGGTCATCGACCTCATGAAGGGCATCAAGGCGCTGGTCGATCCGAACAACATCATGAACCCAGGCAAGATCTGGTAAGAATGGAGGGGACCTTGAGCAGTGATCTGAAGGAGCTCAAGAAGATAGAGAAGGATGCCGAGCAGTGCATGAAGTGCGGCTTCTGCAGCTTCTTCTGCCCGGTGTACCAGGAGGAGCACACGGAAACCTCGGTGGCGCGGGGCAAGAACTTCCTCGTCAGAGAGATCCTGAAGGGCAACCAGGAGTTCACCCCGGAGATGGGCGAGATCATCGGCAAGTGCCTGCTCTGCAAGCGCTGCGTCGCCAACTGTCCCTCCAAGACACAGATCGACCGGGTAGTGGTGGGTGCTCGCGCCCAGATGGTCAAGGATAAGGGGCTGGGGTTCATCAAGGATTTCGCCTTCCGCAAGGTCATGTCCAACCGCAAGGCCTTCGGCCGCTATGTGAAGCTGGCATCGAAGCTCCAGTGGATTTTCCCCAAAGGCGAGGGCAACATCCGACACCTGCCGGATTTCCTCAAGGCCCTTGGTCAGGGGCGCCACATCCCTACGATCGCGAAGACTTTTCTCCGCGACCAGGTCAAAGAAGTCAACAAGCCGCAGGACGGCAAGGAACCGAAAATGCGTATCGGCTACTTCATGGGCTGTGCCACTGACTTCATCTACCCCGAGCTCGGGAAGAAGATCATCGACTTCCTCACCAGGCGGGGGATCGAGGTCGTGGTGCCCAAGGAGCAGAACTGCTGCGGGGCCGCCATCTATTTCAGCGGCGATTTCGAGACAGGCAGAAAGCTGGCGAAAGATAATATCGACGCCTTCAAGGACGTGGACTACATCGTGACAGCGTGCGGAACCTGCAGCTCGACGTTGAAGGATTACAAGGTCTACCTGCCGGACAATGAGGAACAGCAAAAGGCGTATGAGGAATTCGGGAAGAAGATCAAGGACGCGACGGAGTTCGTCGTCGATGTGATGAAAGTGAACCTGGATGAGCTGAAGCTGAAGAAGGAGTTCGAGGGCAAGACCGCAACATGGCACGATCCGTGCCACCTGATCCGCTACCAGAACATCAAGGAGCAGCCGAGGGCCATCCTGAGAGCGCTCAAGGGGCTGAAGTTCGCCGAGATGCCGAACGCGGACCTGTGCTGCGGCATGGGCGGGTCGTTCAGCGTGCACCACTACGACCTGACGAAGAAGATCGCGGACAAGAAGATGGCCGGCATCAAAGCCACCAAGGCAGACATCGTGGTGACGGCGTGCCCCGGGTGCATGATCAACCTGATCGACAACGTGGCGCGCAGCAAGATGCCGCAGAAGGTGCACCACCTGCTGGAACTGGTGGAATAGGGGGAAACTACGCCGTTCCCGATTGATGGAAAAGCTGCATCACTCCACAGGGAAAGGTACTGTTTTGCAGTTGAAAAATTACGACAAAGGAGGGGGCGCATATGAAGCTGGGACATTGGATGACGGCAAAAGACATTCTGAGGATCAATGCCTTCAAGTATCCGAACAAGATAGGCATCAAGGACCTGAACAAGCAGTGGACGTTCAAGGAGTGGGACGAGCGGGCCTGCAGGCTTGCCAATGCGCTGGCCGACCTCGGCATGAAGAAGGGCGACAGGTTCGCCGTGCTCGCGTACAACTGCATCGAGTGGATGGAGTTTTACGGTGCGGCCGCGAAGGGCGGTTTTATCTGCGTACCCATCATGTTCCGGCTCGCCGCGGTGGAAATGGAGTACAACATCAACCATTCAGAGTGCAAGGTCTTCATCGTTCAGGACAAGTGGGTCGATTTCGTCAACGGTTTCAAGGACAAGATCCCGGGCGTGGAGAAGTACATCTCCTTCGCCGTCGACAATCCCAGGTTCGACGGCTATATCCAGTATGAAGAGATGCTTGCAAAGGCAGGCCCGGCGGAGCCGGCCACCAAGGTGGACGCCGCCGATCTCTGGGTCATCATGTACACGGGCGGCACCACAGGTAAACCCAAGGGCGTCATGAAGACCCACGCGTCGCTCTTCGCGGAGTACTTCATCATGATCTACGACCACCTGTTCGATTGCGACGACTGTATCCTGCTGGTTATGCCCTGCTGCCATGTGAACTCGCTTTTTTACTCTTTCACGGTGACCTGGGTAGGCGGCACGGTCATGCCCTACAATATGGTGAGCTTCAACCCGGAAGCCCTGCTCAAGACATTCGCAGACTATGGCATCACCTTCACGTCGCTGGTGCCCACGCACTACATCATGATGCTGGCCCTGCCGGATGAGGTGAAGAAGAAGTACGATCTGACAAAGATCAAGAAGCTGCTCTGCTCCTCCGCGCCGGCCCGTCGCGACACCAAGATGGGCATCATCGACATGTTCCCGAACTCCAAGCTGTACGAGGCCTACGGCTCCACCGAGGCCGGTATTGTCACCATCCTCAAGCCTCACGAGCAGCTCAATAAGCTCGGTTCCATCGGCCGCGAAGTCATCGGCTCCGACATCATCAGGCTGTACGATGAAGAGGGCAATCTTGTGACCAAACCGAACGTCGTGGGCGAGCTCTACTCCAGAAGCCCGATGCTGTTCGAGGGCTACTGGAAGGATCCTGAGAAGACCGCCCAGGCTATGAAAGGCGAGTATTTCAGCGCGGGCGACATGGCGTTCCGCGACGAGGACGGGTACTACACCCTGGTCGACCGGAAGGCCAACATGATCATCTCCGGCGGCGAGAATATCTTCCCCTCCGAGGTGGAGAATTTGGTGGGCAGCCATCCGAAGGTCAAGGACGTGGCGGTCATCGGTGTGCCGCACGAGAAGTGGGGCGAGCAGTTGACGGCGGTGGTCGTTCTCCACGAGGGACAGACGGCTTTGCCGGAAGAGATTACCAGTTACTGCAAGGGCAAGATTGCCGGCTTCAAGGTCCCAAAGAACATCTACTTCATCAAAGACGATGAGATGCCTCGCTCCGGCGCCGGTAAGATCCTCCACAGGATGCTGAGGGAGAAGTATGGCAAGTGGAGTGACCACCAGTAAAAGCCTATGAATTCTCGACCCGTGTTTGTCGGAGTGGACATC
>CAZINF010000019.1:0-35129 GCA_964540555.1 uncultured Syntrophus sp.
TGTCCCGGCGATCCTGATGTTACTGCGGGAAAAACAACTCGCGAGAGTCATAGGGACTTTACCTAAAAAGGTTGATGATCAACCCACCCAGCCAGATCCCTCTAATGCCTCGCTGCTTTCCCGACTCGGCGAGATTTGTGTGCGAAGAGGTAAGATCATCGCCATCCTGGGCTGCGTTCTTCTGGTCATCTCCGCAGTGGGAATCTCCCGCATCCAGGTCAATAACAATATGGTCCATTGGTTCAAGTTCAACAGCGAAGTGCGGACCGCGGACCGGGTGATGAACCAGCATCTGGGAGGGACCTCCACCGGTTACCTTGTCGTTCAGAGCCCTGATGAGAATGTCATGAAGGACCCGGCTATGTTGCGCGAAATCGAGGGCCTTCAGAGAACGTTGGAGAAAGATCCTCTGGTAGGCAAAACCTTCTCTGTCGTAGACTATGTGAAATGGATCAACCGGGCGCTCCATAACGATGATCCCTCTTTTTACAGAATTCCGGACTCATCGAAAGAAATAGGACAGTATCTGTTCCTCTTCGGAATGTCTGCCAAACCGAGCGATCTCAACAATGTGGTGGACTATCCCTTTCAGAAGGCGAATATCATCCTTCAACTGAAGAGTTGGGATGCCGGGGTGATGAAGGACGTCGTGGCAAGAACCGAGGCGCACCTTGCCGGCCGCCCCTTGCCCGCCGGTGTGACTGTGAAGCCTGCCGGCATTGCCTACTTCAACCTGGTATGGAACGATGAAGTCCTCTGGGGAATGCTCACGAGCTTCCTTGCCGGGGTGGCGCTTGTGCTGATCCTCCTGATTGTCGGAACACGGTCCTTGCTGTGGGGGATAGTGAGTTTTCTCCCGCTTCTATTTACCATAGCGGTAATCTATGGTGTTGTCGGATTGGCAGGGAAGGATTTTGACATGCCTGTGGCAGTCCTTTCGACGCTTTCACTGGGCATGGCGATCGATTTCGCCATCCACTTCGTCGGACGCTTCCGGAAACGGTACCGGGAGCATCCTGAGTTGCAGCAGTGTCTCATCTGGACGGTAGCTCGGCCCGGCAAAGGAATTTTCCTCAATGCGATCCTGTTTGCCCTGGGCTTCTCCGTTATGATATTTGCTGATCTGACGCCTTACATCACCGTGGGTGTTTTCATGGCGGCCATTATGCTGCTCTCATCGGTGATGAGCGTCATTTACCTTCCGGGATTGATACGGCTATTTCGCAGACAGCTGCTGAAAGGAGGAGAAGGATGAAAGCGCTTTATTGGTTCTCGTTTGTACTCTTTTTTGGTTTATTGGCTACACCGGTGCAGGGAGAAAAACCGCTTCCTGAAGCCCGGAAAGCCGGCATAGAGATCATGGAGAAGTCACAGCAGGCATTCTATTACGCGGGTGCGGATATGAAGGCTGATATCAGGATGGAGCTGATCACTGCCGATGGGAAGAAGCGCATTCGGGTCCTGACCATGCTCCGGTGGAATGATCCTAAGAGCAAGGACCAGAAATACTTCCTCTATTTTCGCGAGCCGGCGGATGTCCGGGGCATGACGTTTATGGTTTGGAAATACCCTCTGAAGGAAAGCGACCGATGGATCTATGTGCCTGCTATTGATCTTGTGCGTCGCATTGCCGCGCGTGATGCCCGGTCGAGTTTCGTCGGTTCGGATTTCACCTATGAAGACGTATCCGGTCGCAACATTGCTGCTGATGCCCACACCTTGCTGCGAGAAGAAAAGATCGAGGGCAGGGATTGCTATGTCGTTGAAAGCGTGCCGAAGGAACCCACAGACTACGTAAAACGGATATCATGGATCGAAAAGACTGCTTTTCTTCCCCTTAAGGAGGAATACTACGACGTGCAAAAGGAACTGGCGCGGGTGTTTACAGCCGACAAGATCGAAGATGTTGCTGCGACAGAAAGTCGGGAGCGGAAGAGCTACCCTACGGCGACCAGGCGAACCATGAAAAATCTGAAGGCAGGGCATCGAACCGAGGTGACGTATACCTCCGTTTTATACAACGTCGGTCTCCAGGACAACATCTTCACCGAACGGTATCTGCGAAACCCTCCTGAGAGGTGGATTAAATGAGGAGCTTTGCTTCTCGGGGCGTCATCCTGGGAATTTTTTTCCTGCTTCTCACGGCAAATGTCCGGACCGTCGGCGCCCAGCTTCCCTTCGAACTCCGCGGATTCTTAGAGGCGCGCGGCGGCCTTCGCACTCAGGATGATCCGCATGAATCCAAGACCGCGACCTTGGGGGAAACAAGGCTTCAACTTCACCTCTCCAAAGCCCTTGATTGGGTAAAGTTCAGAATAAAGAGTGACTTCCTCTATGATGGGGTGGCAAAAGGGGCTGATGTTGATCTTCGGGAAGCCAACGTCCTTTTCACCCCCTTCGAGTTCATGGACTTGAAGGTCGGAAGACAGATACTGACCTGGGGGACAGGAGACTATATCTTTATCAACGATCTGTTTCCCAAGGATTATAACTCTTTCTTGATCGGACGCGATGACGAGTATTTGAAGGCCCCTTCGGATGCCCTGAAGGCGGGCTTTTACACTACAGCCATCAACCTTGATTTCGTCTATACCCCGAGATTCAATCCGGATCGTTTTATTGATGGGGAACGGCTGTCCTATTTCAATCCGCAATTGGGTCGATTGGCTGGCCAAGACGCAGTGATCAGCCCACTCAAGCGTGACGGGTGGTTTGAGGATTCCGAAATCGCATTGCGTCTATCCCGTGACATTAAAGGTTACGGGCTGGCTCTGTATGGCTACCATGGATTCTGGAAAAGCCCGGTGGGATTTGATTTTCAAACGGGAACGGCCACATTCCCCCGCCTTTCCGTATACGGCTTAAGCTCCCGGGGAACGGTCTGGAAGGGGATCGGAAATTTTGAAATGGGATACTATGACTCCCGGGATGACCAAAACGGCGAGAACCCTTTCATCCCGAACAGCCAGATCCGGTACTTGGTGGGATATGAACAGGAGTTGGCCAAGGACTTTACCATGGGGGTGCAATATTACCTGGAGCAGACGCTGCAATACGGCGCTTACAGGCGCACCCTCCCACCGGGCATGCCGGCTGTGGAAGAGTTCCGGCAGGTGATCGCTCTCCGGCTGACAAAACTCCTCCTGTACCAGAACCTGAAACTTTTGCTCTTCACATTCTATTCGCCTTCGGATCAGGACGTTTACATCAGGCCCACTGTCCACTATAAAATTACCGACCACTGGAGCGTGGAGGGTGGCGCAAATATCTTCGCCGGACGGAATAACCATACGTTTTTCGGGCAGTTCAAGAACAACACCAACGTCTATTCAGGCGTGCGTTGGAGTTTTTGAGTGTTTTTTAAACTGAGCCCATTCCTTACATTCCCATTACTGCCTTTGCAATATCCTGACGGAGCCACTCCGATGTCTTGAAATGCAGCATTAAACCTCTGGCATCGCGGAAGAGCCGCTCTACGATATATTCCCGGCAATACCCGTGGCCGCCAAGGACCTGAATTGCCTTATTGGCCACACTTACTGCAGTCTCGGAGGCAAATAACTTTGCTTTAAGCCCGTTAAGGACAGCCCTACCGGGAAATATGTCAGCCTGGGTTGCGCAGGCAGTCAGCAGCGCTTCCGATGCCTCGGTCTCCAAGATCATGTCAGTTATCATAAACTGAACGGCCTGATGGACGGCAAGGGGGTGGCCGGCTATTATTCTCTCCTTGGCATGTTTGATGGCAAGCTCGGTAGCGTATCCGGCAATTCCTACGGATATTGCGGCTGCGCCAAAGAAGCCCCAGCCTATGACTGCCTTCCCGATTATCTGAGCCCCCTCGCCCTCCTTGCCGACAAGATTTTCAACAGGGACCCGACAATCGCTGAAATACATCTCTCTGGATGAGGTGCCCGTCAACCCCATTTTCTCTTCAGGTCGACCAAAAGATAAACCTGGACTATCCTTTTCAATGAGCAATGTACTCATCCCCTGAGGATCTTTTTCCGGATCCGTGCGGACCAGGACCAAATATATGTCGGCCTCTCCGGCAGAGGTGATAAAGAACTTTGAGCCATTCACGATATAAACGTCACCTTCCTTTATTGCACGTGTGGTGATGGCACCGGCATTGCTGCCGCAATCCGGTTCGTGGACGGCAAAAGCCCCCAGGATCTTTTCCCTCAACACTTCCGGTGGCCATTTTTTCTTCATGGCTGAACTGCCGGCATGTTCGATTGCCTTTGCAACGATCGTGTGAGAGACGTAGATCAGGGCGGTTGAAGCGCAAGCTTTGGCTATCTCTTTTACCAGCGCGGCGAAACAAACCCGATTAAATTCAAAGTCCTCTTCTTTTTCGGAGATGCCTGCACCCCAAAGGCCGGCCTTTCTCAGTTCGTTAATATTCTCCCAGGGGAAAATGCGTTTTTGATCGATCTCTGAAGCACGTGGTGCCAGCGTATCAATTGCAATCTTTCGGGCTAGGTCTCTGATTTCTTCAGCGGATAACTTTCCCATGTTAACTCTCCTTTGCTCTAATGTGGTTTTGAGGCAAAGGGGGCAGGCGCCTTGCCTTCCTTGCTCCTGCCCCCTCGGCCAGCCAGATCCTACTTGGACTTTTCAGCCTTCTTCTCTTCTTTCTCGACTTTGGCGCTATTTTGCTTCAGTGGAACACAGCCGCAGCCACAAGATTTCTTTTTTCCAGCCATTTTTATCACCTCCTTTCTGTGGAGTTACATGGTTCTTGAAACTCTTCCTTACCGGAATAACTATTTAAGCATGTAAGCAATCACTTAACTATTAACGCAAAAAAATTACCTGCCTTTTTTGGCCTTTATTTCTCTGATCCTTGCCTGGACAGTTCTGAGCTCGTTCAGTAATTCCTTTTCATAATTTTGCAATAAATCCGTGCTTGAACTCCTCAATTCCTTCTCTTTGAAATCTCCGGTTCCTCCGCAACCGCATGTGCAGACTTCATTCAATACCTGCCGGCAATTCTCCAAGGCTTCTTCATCGATTGAATAAGGTATCCAGTACCCTTTTCTTTCGTTCCTTACCAAACCCGCTTGTTTTAATATTTTAAGATGCTGCGATACTGCAGAAGGGGTAATACCAACCAAATCTGCGATATTGTTTACTCCAAGCGGGCCTTTGGATTTTAAGAGTTCAATGATTCTTACCCGCGTTTCGACAGCAAATACTTTAAATATTTCAGAGGGATCTAACTTCATATCAAAGCCTATTATGATTAAGTATTTAAGTTAACACTTAATAAATTGAAATGAATTTGTCAAGTCTTTTTTAAAGACATTTAAGAAATTTCATACCCGGCTGTATATTAATCAGACCTGCCTTCCGTTGAGAAGACGCAAGGCATTCGCGATGACCAAAAGGGAAGCCCCCATATCCGCCGCAATCGCCATCCACAATGTGGCGATGTTGGCCAGCGCCAGTCCCATGAACAGTAACTTGACGCCGAGCGCAAAGACGATATTCTGACGGATGACGCCCAACGTGCGACGGCCGTGGCGAATAAGCCAGGGAAGCCGGGAGAGATCGTCGGACATCAGCGCTATGTCCGCCGTCTCCATCGCCGCATCCGTTCCCGCGGCGCCCATGGCAATGCCCAGGGTCGCGGCGGCCAGAGCGGGGGCGTCGTTGATCCCGTCTCCCACCATCGCGACGGCGCCATAACGGCCCTTCACATCCTCGATGGCCTTCAGTTTGTCTTCCGGGAGAAGTTCCGCATGGAATTCGTCGGCCCCGATCTTCTCGCTGATCGCCCGCGCCGTGCCATGGTTGTCACCGGTCAGAATGATGACCTTTTCCACGCCGGCCCGTTTCAGATCGGCGACGATGGAAAGGGCGTTGTCGCGTACGCTGTCGGCCACGCTGATGAAACCGCAGACATGATCGTCATTTCCCACAACGACCACCGAATGTCCGGCGTCTTCAAGGGCGTCAATCTTCCTGTGCATGTCATCGTTTTCCATCTGTTTTTCGTGAAGCAGCCTGTGAGAACCGATCCAGAACGTCCGACCGCCAATCGTCCCTTGCGCGCCCCGTCCTTTGAATTCGCGGTAATCTTCCGCCGGGATGACGGCGCGGCTGAGTTGTTCGGCCCTGCGGACGATGGCCCTCGCCAGGGGGTGGCGGCTGTGCAGCTCCAGCGCCGCCGCCCGATCGAGCAGCTCTTCCTCCGTGTGCCCGTTCATCGGAATGATTCTCTGGACCTCGGGGTGGCCGCGGGTCACGGTGCCTGTCTTATCCAAAGCAACGACCTTGAGCCTCCCCGCTGCTTCAAGGAACGCGCCCCCTTTGATGAGAATCCCGGAGCGGGCCGCCGCGGCCAGGGCCGCGACAATGCTCACCGGCGTCGATATCACCAGCGCGCAGGGGCAGGCGATCACCAAGATCACCAGGGATTCGTAAAACCAGCGCGCCAAGTCGCCCCCGAAGACAAGGGGAGGAAAGACGGCAATGGAGACGGCCATCAGGATCATGGCCGGGGTATAATAACGGGCGAATTTTTCCACCCATTGTTCCGAGGGCGCCCGCCGCGATTGCGCCTCTTCGACCATCCGGATGATGCGGGCGATTGTCGTATCCGAAGCCGGTTTTGTGACGTGAAATTCAATCGCGCCGTCCTCGTTGATCGTCCCGGCAAAAACCTCGTCGCCTTCACGCTTCTCCACGGGAACGGATTCACCCGTGATGGGCGCCTGATTGACAGAGGCGCTTCCCTTCGTGATTCGGCCGTCGAGGGGAATGCGTTCCCCCGGCCTGACCAGGACTGTTGCACCGAGCGGCACGTCTTCAACGGGCTTTTCCATAATGTCGCCGTCATGAGGACAAATGTACCGCGCCCTGGGAGGCGTAAGCTTGAACAGCGCCTTGATGGCGCTCCGGGCGCGGCTGATACTCCACGCCTCGAGGACGAGCGAGAGGGAAAAAAGAAAGGTGACGGTGGCCGCTTCAAACCATTCGCCGATGGTGATGGCGCCCAAAACGGCGATCGTCATCAGCAGGTTCATGTCCGCACGGAAGCGACGGAGAGCGGCCGCGGCCTTCGGAAAGATGAACCATCCACCAGCAATCACCCCGGCAAGATAGAGCAAAATGGATACCACAGGGAATGCATGGGATTCGTTTCGCCCACCCTCTGCGAGGGCATCGAGGAGGCTCCCGTGTAAAAACCAGTGGGAAAGAAAACCCACAATAACGGCGATGCCGCTGGCGGCGCACAGAACGACGCGGCCGTGCGTCACCCAGAATCCCGCGGCAACGGACTGAGAGACGCCCGCCTGCGTATTGTCGGCAGGCCGCGCGCTCATTCCGGCGCGCTCCACCGCTGCGATGACATCCCCGTCCTCAACGGCGCCGTGCGTGACCGTTACGGTCATGGCGCCGTTGAGGAGATTGAATCTCAGATCCGTGATCCCGGACAATGCACCGACCGTTTGACGCAGCGCATTCGTCTCTTCGGCGCAATCCATGCCTGTTACCTTGAAAATTCTTTCGCTCATGCCCCCCATTCCTTTCTCCCAATATTCATACCGTCATCATTTTATAACGTATGATCATACATTCATATATTTGATCAAAAAATATTACTCTTCCACATGCTTCAGACCTGCCGTGAGGATGGAGCTGATGTGATCATCGTCCAGGCTGTAGTATGCGATCCGGCCGTCCTTTCGATACTTCACCAGGTTCATGTTTCTTAAGACCCGCAACTGATGGGAGATGGCCGACTGGGATATGCCGATCAGGGAGGCCAGGTCGCATACGCAAAGCTCTTCCTGCAAAAGGGCGGAAATGATTTTTGTTCTCGTGGGGTCGCCCAATACCTTGAAGGTCGCTGCCAGTCTAAAGAGCGTTCCATCCGGTTTCATGGCTTGTCGTGCAGAGGCCACTTTCCGCTCATTAATGCACAAAACCTCGCAAACCGCTCTTTTAGCTTTCTCCAGTTTCATCATTTTAATATCCCATTACTTGCATATGTGTTCATATATAAGCAATATATCCATATTGTCAAGAAATAAATCTTGGCGATAGAATCGCTGCCGCCCTGGTCACTAATATCCTGATAGAAGCCGCTAATTGTATAGCGGCAGGGCGGACCCTTTGAAGAACAGGGCGAAGGCGGCGACCCCGGCCAGAAAGGCGCCCAGGGCGCCGAGAAAAATGGTCAGAATGCTCAGATGTATCGCCCCGTTCCTTTGTCTTGATCCTTACGGCTTCCCTGACGTTGCCTTTGCTCTGTCAAAGACCGCATACAACACGGGAAGAACGAGCAGGGTGAGAAGCGTCGAGGAAACGACGCCGCCGATGACGACGGTAGCGAGCGGCCTCTGCACCTCGGCGCCTATACCGGTGTTCAGCGCCATCGGGATGAAACCGAAACTGGCGACCATCGCCGTCATGAGCACCGGGCGTAGTCGCTGTTCGGCAGCCTTTTGGATCGCTTCAATGAGCGGTATCCCCTTGGCGAGCAGATCCCGCACAGCGGAGACGAGCACCATGTCACCAAGGACGGAAACGCCAGAAAGAGCTACAAAACCTACCCCCGCCGAGATGCTGAAGGGGATATCCCGCAACCACAGGGCGGCGATGCCGCCGACGGCGGCGAAGGGCACACCGGTAAAGACGCGGGCAGCGTCCAGGACCCGCCCGTAGGTGAAATACAGCAGAGTAAAGATGAGGGCGAGTGCCACCGGGACGACGATCAGCAGCCGCTGCTGGGCGCGCTGAAGATTCTCGAACTGCCCGCCGTAACGGACGTAGTAGCCGCTCGGGAGCTTCATCTCAAGCTCGATTGACTTCCGGACATCGGTCATGAAGCTCCCCACGTCACGACCGCGCACGTTTGCCTGGACGACGACCCGCCGCTTGCCCCATTCGCGGTTGATAGTGGACGGTCCTTCGGTCGACTTGATCCTGGTGAGCAGCGACAGCGGGATGCGCTCCCCGCTCCCCGCGGTCACCAGGATGCGGCCAAGATCCTCCGGCGCTACTTGGTACCGGTCGGCAATACGCACCGCTATGGGGAAGCGTCGGTCTCCTTCCTGCAACATGCCCACATCCCGCCCACCCAGGGCTTCGATGACTTCCAGAATCTCCCGGACAGGAATACCGTAGCGAGCGGTGGCGTTGCGGTCCACCTCCACCTGCAAGAGCGGCTGGCCGGTGACCTGCTCGACGCTCACGTCAGCGGCCCCAGGGATTGCTTTGACCGCCTTCTCGACCTCCTTTGCCCTGGCCTTCAGGACCTCGAAGTCATCACCAAAGATCTTGATCCCCACATCGGAGCGGATGCCGGCAATCATTTCGTTCACCCGCATCTCGATCGGCTGGGTAAAGATCATCCGCATGCCCGGAAAGGACTTCAGTTCCGTCTCCATGGCCGCAACGAGTTCTCCCTGGGTGCGGGCACGCTTCCACTTCTCGCGGGGCTTCAAGGTCAGAAAGATGTCGGAGAGCTCCACCCCCATAGGGTCGGTAGCGATTTCGGCACTCCCGGTTCGGGTCCAGATCCGCTCGATCTCATTCGGAAACTTTTCCAGCAGCGCCCGCTCAAGATGGGTGCCGTAGCGGACCGACTCATCCAGCGAGACACTGGCAAGGCGAATGGTGTTGATGACGATGGACCCCTCCATCAGGCGCGGCACGAATTCGGAGCCGAGCCGTGTGGCAAGAAGCCCGGCCCCGCCGAGGCAAACAAGGGCAATAACAAGTACGGCGGTGTGCCGGCGCAGAGCGAAGCATAGAACCGGCCGGTAAAGCCCCTTGAGCCGCCGGACGAGAAAGGGCTCCCTCTCTTCTTTTTTGCGCTTGAGACTGTGGCTCGCCAGGACCGGCATGAGGGTCAACGACATGGCCATGGAGCCTAAGAGCGCGAAGATGACGGTCAGCGCCATGGGGCGGAAGAGCTTTCCCTCCACCCCTTCCAGCGCCAGAATCGGCAGGTAGACGATCATGATGATCAGCTCGCCGAACAGGGTGGGTTTTCGGACCTCGATCGCCGCGTCGCGAACTACGTCGATCACGCTCCGGTCGCTCTTGTCCACTGAGAGGCGGCGCACCGAGTTCTCAATCATGATTACCGAACTGTCGACGATGAGGCCGAAGTCGATAGCCCCGAGACTCATCAGGCTCCCGGCGATGCCGAAACGGAGCATCAGGTCGAAGGCGAAGAGCATCGATAGCGGGATGGCCAGGGCAACGATGAGTCCAGCGCGAAAGTTGCCCAGAAAGACGAAGATGACGGCGATGACGAGGATCGCCCCCTCGAAGAGGTTCTTCTCCACAGTATGGAGGACCTTGTCCACCAGCGACGTCCGGTCGTAAGCAGTGGCGACCTCCACCCCCGCGGGCAAGGTCTTCTTGACCTCCTTCAGCCGGGCCTTGAGCCGCGTTGTGACGTCGTGGCTGTTCTCGCCCATGAGCATGAAGCCGAGGCCGAGAACTGCCTCTCCCTTGCCGTCGGCCGTCACTGCGCCGCGGCGGATCTCGCGACCCTCCACCACGCGGGCGACATCCGCCACCCGGACGGGGACCCCCTCCTTGGCGGTGATCACGATCGCTTCGATATCCCGCAGCGTCGTGACGATGCCGACCCCTTGCACCAGAGTCGACTCGCCCGCTTGGTCGATGGCGCCGCCCCCCACATTGGCGTTGTTCCGCTCCACAGCCTCGATCAGTCGACCCAGGGTCAGGCCGCGTTTGGCCAATTCCCCCGGATCAACGACGATCTCGATGCGCCGCTCGTCGCCACCCCAGGTGTTTACCTCGGCCACTCCGGCAACCGCGCGCATCTGGGGCTTCACCACCCAGTCGTGCAACGTCCGAAGCTCGGCCAGGGACTTGTCTTTGGCCGTGAGCAGATAGTGGAAGACCTCCCCAAGCCCCGTGGCCACAGGGCCGAGTCGCGGCTTTTCGATGCCGGGAGGAAGCGCGATCCCCTGTACCCGTTCCATGACCACCTGGCGGCAGAGGTAGATGTCGGTGCCGTCTTCGAAGATCACCGTCACCTGGGACATCCCGAACCGGGAAGCGGACCGCACTTCCCTGAGTTTCGGCAGCCCCGTAATCGCCTGCTCCAGGGGCGCCGTGACCTGACGCTCGATCTCCAACGGAGAGAGGGCCGGGGCCACCGTGTTCACCTGGACCTGGACGGGTGTCGTATCCGGAAAGGCATCCAGCGGCAGCCGCAGAAAAGCGATAACGCCAAGGACCGCGATCAACATCCAGGCGACGATGACCGCCAGCCGGTGGCTGAGGGACCAATGGATAATTCCATTCAGCATGATTCCCTCCTTCTGACTAACTTCAAAAGTTACTCCTGGATAAAGCACCCAGCGGGGCGTGGATCGCTATTTAGTGTCCACTTCACAGCAGCCGGCGCCGATGGAGTCCTTGAGCGTTTCCGTCTTGAGAAAAAAACTTCCGGCAACGACTATCTCTTCGCCGACCTCGACGCCCGAGGCAATCTCCACCAGGTCACCGTTGCCATGGTTTGACGCCACCTGTACCCGCCGGGCTTCGTACTCACCAGGCCCAAGGCGGACAAAGACGAGTTTCACAGATTTGGCCCGCTGGATGGCGCCCCGCGGCACGGCGGACGACGACCGGGAACCGCCAACCGGGATGCGGGCCTGACCATACATGTTGGCCCTGAGAAGACCGCTTAGGTTGGCGAGACGGACACGGGCCTTCGCGGTCCGGGTCTGGGTATCGACCATCGGCGCGATATGGGCTATCGTGCCGCGGAACTCGCGCCCACCGAGCCCGTCCAGGGTAATGACGACCGGCGTCCCGGCTTTCACGGCGCCAAGCTCCGTTTCGGGCAGAGCGACCTCTGCCCACATGGATGAGGTATCCACAATCTCGAAGAGCGACATCAGAGTATCGACGTAGCGATCCACCGAGGCGGTGCGCTGGGTGATCACCCCGGAGACGGGCGCTTTCACGGTGTAGTAGCCGCCGCTCCCGTTATTAGCGCCCACCCCGCGCAGAGACGCCTGAAGCGACTCCAACTCGGCGATGGCTTCGTGAAGGCTCTGCTGAGCAGACTGAACCTCCTTCTTAGCCGTGATCCCTTTTTTCTCCAGTCCATCCTCACGGCGGTAGTTTGCCTCTGCCACCTGCACCCGGGAGCGTGCCGCAGTGAGTCGCGACTGGTCGCTGCTCACTGCGACACTCTCGATCTCGGCAAGTGGTGCGCCCGCCGACACCCAGGCGCCGATGTCCGCCGAAACGCGCTTGACCACCCCCGGGGCGCGAGCGCCAACCTGGGCAACCCTGGCGGCGTCGTAGCTGATGACCACCGGGGCAACGATCTCCGCTCGTCCCCGACCCGGCACCGCCTTCGTGGTCTCGATTCCGGCGAGACGGGCCGTGTCATTGCCCTTCAGGATCACCTTGGTCCCATCGGCCGGGGCGTCGTCGCCGGCGACGTTCACTGCCGGCTTGCCCCCCCGTTCCGGGTGACAGATCGGGCAGACCGACTCGGGGAAGCCGTGTTCGGCGCACCAGTCCCCCTTGGCCTGGAAGATAGTGACAAGTTTCGGGTTGCATTTGGTGCAGAGGGATTCAAGCACACCGTGCTCGCAGATGCCTGCTTCCCGAGTTTCCTTCGTGGGCTCGGCAGCCGCCTGCTTGTCTGCCGGGGACTTGACCGCTTCCTCCCTGCCGCAACCAGTGGCCACGGCAAGAAGGATGAGTGTTACCAGGATAAGAAGGAGGCGCATATCACTTGCTCCCTTTGGGCGGACGAACGATCTTCAACTTTGGATTGCACTTCTTGCACTGGGAGAGCGGCAGGCCGTGCTTCTCGTCCCAGTCGCCTGTGGCCTTGAAGGCCGGGATGAGAGATTTGTCGCAGCGGGTGTCCAGTGATTCCGGAACCCCATGCTCGCCGCACCAGTCCTCGTAAGAACCCGGCTTTGCGTCCTTGGCGCCGTGCAGATCCTTTGCCGGCTTGGCGGACTCAGCCGCGAAGGCGAAAATGCTAAGGGATACGAACAGGGTGACTAACAGCAGAATAGAACGATGCATGATTTTTCTCCTTTAATGTGTGGGTTCGTTTGCTTTTGACCATCTTCCGCTGGCCGAGGCCAGCTCAACACCGGCCTCGGCGGCTTCCAGGAGGCGTTCCACATACTCCCGCCGCGTGTCCAAGGCATCGCGGCGCACCTGCAGCAGGGTTGAGAGATTGATCTTTCCTGCCCGGTAGCTTTCGGCAGCCAGGGATTCGTTTTCTTGCTGCAGGGCAAGCCCATCCGCCTCTATCCGGCGGACAGACTCGACCGCCGCGTCATAGGCGCGGCGCGCCCCTTCGATCTCGGCTGTGATGGCAGCCTTTCGGACTTCGACGGCTATTTGCGCCCGTTGATTCTGAATTCGGGCTTCCTGGACCGGACCCTGGCGGGGGTTCAGGAATGGAAGGCTGACGGTGATACCGCCAAGGGCGATGTTTTCGCTGCCTTCCCGTTTGTAGCTCAAACGGAAGGCAAGGTCGGGCTGTCTCTCTGCTTCAGCCAGAGAGATTGCGGCTCGGGAAGCCTCGACGTCGGCCAGGGCCGCCAGGAGGTCGGCGCGCATCCGGGGCGGCGGAGCGGATCGGATGGTGTCAAAGAAGCTCCGATCTTTGATGTCGCCGACAATCTGGAGATTTGCTCCGGATGAGAGTCCAAGCGTCCGGACCAGGGCCGTCCACGCCAAGGCGATGCGACCCTGCGCCAAAGAAAAGTCGCTTTCGGCCCGGGCAACTTCGGTCTGTGCGAGGTTGACCTCGAATTTCGCTGCGTCGCCGGCGAGATGCCGTTCCCTGGAGATGCGGAGCAACTCGTCAACCAGGGTTTTGCGGTGCCGGGCAAAACGCAGCCGTTCCTCGGCCTGAAGGACCCGGTAGTAAGCGCCGACTGCCGCCGCCACCGCCTGGCGGCGAATATCGTCGGTGGTGTGTTTTTCCCGCTGAATGCCGGCCTGGGCCACCGCAACCCGTTTGTCCCGCCGGCTTCCCAATTCGAAGGGGATTTCAAAACCCACCTCGACGTCAACACTGCTTCCATGTCCGTTCCGTGGACCGGTCGCCAGGTCTATCTTCGGATTTTCCAGCGTGCGAACCTGCGCCCCAGCAAGTTTTGCCTCCCCTTCAGCAACGCGGGTGGTTGAAAGACGAACCTCAGGAGCGTTTGCCGCAGCAAGTTCGATCACGCGGGCCAGGGTGAGAATTCCTTCGATCCTTGCGCCCCTTTGCCCCGCGATCTCGGATTCAACAGTCAGGGGATAAGCAGGGGCGACAAGAAAAAAAATTAAAAACGTTGTGATAATAAAGCGCCACATTGATTTACCTCGTATAAACAAGTTTGATTTCGGATTGAGATATTTATGCGGGATTTTTGTGGAAATCCGGTTGATATCTCTCAGAAAAAAAGCTTATACGGGGAGATTCTGAGGCGGTTTATTGATGGAATAGTGGAGCTCGGAGAGTACAGGCACAGCAGATGGACCATCCCACTGAGCTACGGAGATGTGCGCATTCGGAGAAAAAACTTTAATGCCCATGAGAAAATTGGCGCAGATCGAACAGAAGGATTTAGCGGGATGCTCACCGGGCGCGGGAGTCTTTGATTGTGTCCCATCGTGCGAGGTATAGATCACATCACCATGAGGGGTTCGCAAGCTGCCGATGGCTGTGTCACACTGAAAAGGCGCGTTATCCATACAGTCGGCGCACACCATGCTGTCGAGCATAGGTATGAGAACGTACGAAATCAGAATAACATATATGATCAGACTTTTGAATAATCGTAAGCGCATACGTTCTTTTATCACTATCACACCTTCAAAGTCAATTAAAAAACATGGGTTCTTAATGTTCGGTTTATAATACACAGCTTTGTCCACAAAGATTTGACCGTCTATGCAAAATATTAACAAGGACGTTACTAAAAAAATCTGATATTATGAGAGATAAATGTCGGCACTGGGTGGAAACCAGATGGTAAAAGGAAAGCGAACATCAATCTTTGGCATGGGAGAAATCGGTCTCCCCAACTCACATTACAGGAGGATCATATGCGTAATTTTTGTATGCGTTTTTGGGGCTTGTTGTTGTCGCTGGGACAGCGGAGGCGCAGGAATTGACATGGCGCAAGAACATCCAGCCCATCGTACAGGCAAACTGCATCGCCTGTCATGGCTCCAATGCCCCCATTTACGAGGAGTGGAATATCGACCGGGAGAAGTGGACGAAACAGAATATCGGTCCGCGTCTGGACACTTACGCTCACTTCATGCGCCACGTTATGTGGCCGGCGACCGGCTCGATCATGCGAAGACTGGATGATGGCAAGGTTGCGCCCAGCGGCAAGCTCGGCAACATGTATGGCTTCCTCGCTGCCACCGATACGGAGCGAGAAAGGAACCTCCAAGCGATCAAGGCTTGGCTTGGCGAAGGCGCGTGGAATCATAACCGCTGGACTGCGCGTGACAATATACCCGGGATAACGAAGGAGCAGCTCGACAAGGTCAAGGCCAAGTTCTGATGCACGCAGACATCCTCACCTCAATCTGATGCCCGGACATCTTGTCAAGGGGGACGAGACATGAACAGATGGCGGCTGATCATCGGCGTATGGGTAATTGTAAGGAACCGATTCCGGACACAACAAGAGGAGGATGATCGATGAAGAGATTTGCTTTGTTCACGACAGTGATCGGACTGACGCTGCCGGTTTCCGCGTGCGGCCGTTTCGATTGCGGCTTCGGGGAGGGATGGGGACCGATGATGAATTTCGGATACGGAGGCATGTTCATGGGGATGCTGTTATTCGCCATTCTGATTGCGGCGCTCGTCTACTGGCTTGCTATGGAGGCAAAATCAAAGACGAAGGGGATGTCGGGTGATACCCCTCTCGACATCCTTAAGAAACGCTATGCCGGGGGTGAAATAACGAAGGATGAGTTCGAGAGGATAAAAAAGGATTTGGAGGCATGATCTGCCTGTGACGGTGAATCGCTGATTCACCGATCCGCTGGAAAAGCTTAATTCCCTATATTCCCTCGTGTTTCACTTCCGATTTGAGTTTATTCCGATAAAGCTTTTCTACGGGAATAAGGGCCACGATACCATCTCCTGCAAGGTAAAGGTTCTTAATTTCCTTTCCCCAGGGACATGGGGCAAAGTGCCCAAAACGGAGGTTGACGCAAATGAAAAGACTATATTTTGTGAATTGTTTCGTACTCCTCTCACTGCTTGCGGGGTGTGCCGCCCGGGACTCCCTGCTTGTACCGGAGAGGACCCAGGGGAATACAGAACCTGTCATTGTTCAGGTTTACGCGGCGCCGGAAATCCGTCCGGGCGATACCTGGAAGGTCTATCTAAGCGCCCACGATCCCGATGGGGATATGAGAAATATACATGCGTCGATCCGACAACCGGGGATGGCTACCCACCCGGGGGCCTTCCTGCGTATAGCTGAGGCAAACCGTGAGCGGCTCGCCGGTTATGTTTATCTCAACACCCTGGGGATACAGGGGTTAAATTTTACGACCCTGACCCTGAGCATCGAGCTTGAGGATCGAGCCGGTTATTTCAGCCCACCAGCCGTCTTTCCCTTGTCCTTCAATTCCGGCGCCCGGCAGCAAACCCCGCCGCCGGGACTTTTTCCGGAAAAAGACCTGGGCCCGATCATGATCACCCTGAAGGCCCTCCCCGATGGCGGCGATCAGAACAGCGGCGAATATGGGAATTAGGGAAAAAGGGCTGACCCCATGAAAAAACCCCCGGGATTTCTCCCGGGGGTCATTTTTGCAGTTCAGTTATACCTTTATAAACTTAGAAGGATAACTGCAACCCGGTGTTGATGGCGTAGAGATTTTCCGCCTTCCTTGCAGCGTTGTCATAGATATCGCCCGGGATGAAATAACCCAGGCCCACATTGAAGGTCATGTTGGGGTAAAGCCGGAACTTGGTGATAATGTTCAGCTCATGACCCACAAAGTCCTTGTCCTGATCCTGGCGGCCGACGGAATTGACTTTTTTGCCGGCGCCGGGCGTACCGGACGAGGTATCGCCAATGTAGAGGTAGTTGAAGCTCAGGTTGGTCGCCTTCGTAACGTTCAGGTTCGCATTGGCCCGCAGGTAATAAAGACCGCCAAAGTCACCCTGGATGTTGTGCTGGTTTCCGAACTCGCTGAAGTTCATGAAGAAGATAACGGTGCGGCCGAGGCCAAAATTCGCGTGGATTTCCGAACCGAACGGACGGGTGTACAAGTTGATCTTGCTGGCGTCATCGGCCTTGTTTCCGGAGGAATAGAATAATTCACCGGCTAGGGCCAGGGCGGGAGTCAGTCTCAGCGTAGCCAGCGCCTCGACTGCATAGGCGGAGTAGTCCGCCTTCGTGGTGGCCGTTAAATCCTTGGTCCCGCCGACATACACGAACTGCCCGCTGAGGGCCAGGGCGCCCGGCCGGAAGGCGCCGCCTACGCCGAGCCAGTAGGGATTATCCTTTATGGTTGTGCGCAGGTCGTTTTTGTAAAGGAAATAGGCATTGACGTTGAAGGCCTTCTCGGCGAGATCATAGGTCAAGCCGTAGGTGTCATTGGTCTGGTTGGTATTCCGGCTCGTTTCATTCTCCCGCCACCACAAAAGACCGATGGTCTGGGGACCCAAGGGGGCGATGACCCGGACGCCCGGGATATCCCGGCCCTGGACCAACCGACCGCCGATGCCGAAACCCTGGAGACCGGCGATGACCTTGAGGGGGGTATTCGGGATCATGAAATCCACATAGGCATGCTTGATCTCAAGCTGTACCTGGTCGGTGCCGGCCACGCCCATCCGGCCGCTTCCGCCTGAGGTGAAAGTTCCAGCAGCATAGGGATCTTCACCCCAGTTCGTGCTGTCCATCTCGAACGCGACGACGCCGCGGGCAAACTTGGCATCACCCCATTCGAGGTTGAAATTCACGCGCTGGGAAACCCCTCTCCTGGTCAAATCGCCGGTGCTTACTGCGGACGCACCATAATTATTGTCAAAATCAAACTTATTTTCCCAAACCGTCCAGTTCTGGAACAGGGCCGCGGTTTTGAAGGCCTTGGTCCAATCGGTCGCGGCAGGGGCCTGGGCAACGGACGTGGAAGCCATGACCGCAACGAGCGCCAATGCTCCCAACAATGTAAATAATTTTTTCATCCTTCTCCTCCTCCTGAGTTGATAGAAATCCTAAAGTTAGTACATTTCGTGACGCTCTATCCGCAAAATATTATTTCCCTCTGCCCCTCGTCACCCCCTCTCTATTCTGCATTTTTACCTCTGGGCGTAACACACTTGGTGTTTCTATACTAAGGCTGGCCGGAATTGTCAATAAAAAAATGCTACGGCAGCCCCTCGACCCGGTTCACCATCAAAACGCTGACGTTTTCCCCGGAGAAAAAACCCACTCTGGGAAGATTTACGGCCAGGATCAGTTCCTTTCCCTGCTCCCCGTCCACATCACCGTACTGGAAATCCGCCAGATAGCCGGGGATTTCCTTTGATTTCCAGTTGGCCATGAGCATGGCCCCGGTCCAGGTTAAAACCTGCACTTCTCCCTTCTGGTAGGTCGTGCCTCTTTTCAGAAACTGGCCCGTGGCCGAGATGTTTCTGATCAATAGGATTTCGTTCCCCCGAGGAATCAGCCGGACATTAATGTAGGCCCGGTCATCGACATCCATAAAGGAGAGTCCGGGACCGACCACCAGCGGTTTTGTCTGAAAGAAGTTGGCGGAACCGTAATCGTCGGCGCTCTTCACCACCACCTTGCCCTTCTCATCCATCAGTTTAAGACTGAAATCGTCGTCGATGAAAAGGTAATCCCTCTTGCCCTCCCGGAAAAAGGGGGCGAAACCGTAGATATTGATCCCCTTGGGAATCCCGGCCTTGCGCAGGTCCTTGTATTTTCGGCCATCCCATCCCAGCTCGTAAACGGGTCCCTCGAACCCCTTTTGATGTCCTTTCGCCTGACCCAGCAAGAGAGCGCCCTTTTCTCCCCATTCCACCACGCGCAGATACCAGTCCAATCCCGTGGCCACCTTGCGGAAGGCCTTGTTCTTGAAGGCCACCGCGAAAGAGGCCAGGCGGTCCCCCTCGAGGGCGGTCACGAATATTTCCGCCTTCCCGTCCCGATCGATATCCCCCATATCCACGGCCAGATAGGTATCCAGCTTCCCGCCTTCGAACTTCCACAGGAGTTTGAACTCCTTGTTTTCCCAGCGATAGATCCAGAGGTTCTTTTCATCGATGAGGGCAACCTCGTTCCGGCCGTCGCCGTCCATATCGCCTATCGCCATTCCGTTGATTTTGAAGGGGAATGGCTGGCTCTGCCAGAACTCGCCGCCCGCCACCAGCCTTTTTGCGTCCGGCGACGGGATGCCGGCGGGAAGGGTCGGGATGCCCGCAGTTGACGGGAGGCTCTCCCGGGGTCTTTCGAGAGAAAGGGCGGAGGGCGAAGATCCCGAAATACCCTCGTTGATTTTTCGGGCCATTTCCTCCACCCGGACAAATATCTCCTCGAGCTTTTTGCCCTGGAGGAAAAGGGAGGATCCCGGTCTTTCGCCCTTCACATCTTCGATCTTCAGGATCAGGACCGCGCTCTCCGCCACCTTCGTCAAGCTGCCGAAGACCACGAAATCGGCGCCGTTCATGACACCCACCTTTTTCGCGTTCTCCAGATCCAGCTCCCCTTTTAACTGGGCGATGGACTTTTTCACGAGGCCCTTTTCCAGGACTGTGACTTTTCCTTCCGCGGCCACCCGGGAAGAAAGAACCTCCAGCAGGCCTTCCTGGAAATACCCCAGGTTTTCCGGGCTGTGAATCGTCACCGGGAGGATGGCCACCTTGGGCGGCGTTCCTTTTAAGGAAGCTTGACGCTCCGCCGAGGTCTGGGCCAAAGCGGGGGAAACGACCGCAATCAGGCCTGAAACAAACAGCAATGCCAGCAATTTCACGAATACTTTACGACTCCCGGCCTGAGGGGAGCATGAATCGAACTGAGGAGATACCGGAGAAACAAACTTCCTGAAACCCAAGATGACCTCTCTTTCCCGTTACAGCAGCGAAATGTGATGCCGCTGCATATCTTCACCGGCCTTAATTGTCAAGGCCCAACTAAGGATCCCTAAGAAACAGCAAGTCTTGTACCTCTTTTATCAGTTCCTTCAAGATAGGGAATTAAATTGAGCTAAGCTTTTATTATCCATGCTATTTTTTCTTTGGCGTGATCATGCTCGTCTGATTTTGTCCGCTGGTCTGGTGCTCTTTTGTGGCGTTAGCGACACAGGGGATGATGGCTGTGCCGTTTGCAACACACCCAAATTTATAAGAACTTCCTTTTTCGTGGTGGGAGCATATGGGGGCTATTTTAAATTGTCAAGGGATATATTGCACTTGCCGACCTGGAATCAAAGCCATGAGACATGCAGGGCTCTATTCCTTCGCTTTCTTGAATTCCCTTCCGCGCCAGATCATATAGATGGCGGGATAGATGAGCAGCTCGAGGATGGTGGAAGTGATGACGCCGCCGACCATCGGCGCGGCGATCCGCTTCATCACGTCGGCGCCGGCGCCGTGGCTGAACATGATGGGGATCAGGCCGGCCAGGATGACGCTGACCGTCATGATCTTGGGTCGTATCCGCTTGACGGATCCGTACATGATCGATTCCCTGAGATCTTGCAGGCTGTTCAATTTCCCCTCCTTGCGCCATTTTTCATAGGCAAGATCGAGGTAGAGGAGCATGACGACGCCCGTTTCCGCATCCAGCCCCGCGAGGGCGATGATGCCGACCCAGACGGCGATGCTCATATTGTAATCGAGAAGATAGAGCAACCAGAATGATCCGACCAGCGAAAACGGCACGGCCAGAAGAACGATCATGGTTTTGGTGATGCTCTTGGTGTTGAGAAAGATTAGAACGAAGATGACCAGAGCCGTAAGCGGCAGCACTATTTTCAGCCGTTCGTGCGTTTTCACCAGGTACTCGTATTCGCCGCTCCACTCAAGGCGGTAGCCTTCGGGTATCTTCAGGGAGGCTACCCTTTTCTTGGCATCGTCCACGTATCCGCCCACGTCCCGGCCGGTAAAATCCACATAGACATATAGCGAAAGGAGCCCCTCTTCGCTCTTGATGGCCGTCGGGCCTTTGATAACACGAATGTCCGCGAGCTGCCCCATCGGCACCTGGGCAAGCGAGCGGGCGCCGACGGCGGAGGGTCCGCCCATCCCCATGCCGCCGCCGGACGACTGAGCGCCGATCTTCACAGGCACCAGCACTCGTTTGAGTTTTTCCACATCATTTCTCAGCTCCCGCGCATACCTCACATTGACGGGATAACGCTGCCTGCCTTCCACGGTGGTGGTCAGATTCATCCCTCCCACGGCCGTCTGGACAATCTCCTGCACATCATCCACGCTCAGCCCATAACGGGCAATTTCTTTGCGGTTGATATTGAAATCGAGGAAATATCCGGTCGTGACCCGTTCGGCATAGGCGCTTCTGGTGCCGGGGACATCCTTCACCGCATTTTCTATCTCCTTCCCGATCCGCTCCAGCTCTTCAAGATTGGCCCCCAACACCTTGATTCCCACAGGCGTTCGGATGCCCGTAGAGAGCATGTCCGTCCGCGCCTTGATGGGCATGGTGAAGGAATTGGCCACCCCCGGTATGGAGAGGGCGTCGTTCATCTCATTTTTCAGGGTCTCCACGGTCATGCCCGGCCGCCACTGAGCCTCCGGTTTCAGAGTGATGACCGTCTCGAACATCTCGAGAGGCGCCGGATCGGTCGCCGTTTCCGCCCGCCCGGCCTTGCCGAACACCTGGGCGACTTCCGGGAACTTCTTGAGCAACCTGTCTTGCAGTTGCAGCAGCTTCGAGACCTCCGTGATCCCCGCCGCGGGCACCGTTACGGGCATGTAAAAAAGCGTCCCTTCGTAAAGCGGAGGCATGAATTCCGACCCAAGTTTCATGAAGGGATAGACCGTCAGGGCCATGATGATCACGGCGAGAACGATAACCGTCTTCCGGAAGCGCAGCGAGAGGGACGCCACCGGTTCATAGATCATGCGGAGGATGATGCTGATCGGGTTTTTGTCCTCATGCCTGATCTTGCCCCGGACAAAAAGGGTCATCAGGACAGGGGTCAGCGTGATCGCCAGAAAGGAGGAAAAGAGCATCGCGAAGGTTTTGGTGTATGCCAGTGGCTTGAAGAGCCTTCCTGCCTGCGCCTGCAGGGTGAAGACGGGAAGAAAGGCCACGCTGATGACGAGAAGTGCAAAGAAAAGCGAAGGACCGACCTCCTTGGCGGCCTCGATGATGACATCCGTCCGGTTTCCCGGCCTGCCCGCTTCCTCCCAGTATTCCAGTTTTTTATGGGCGTTTTCCACCATGATGATCGAGGCGTCCACCATGGCGCCGATGGCGATGGCGATGCCGCTCAGGCTCATGATGTTTGACGTGAGCCCCAGATAAAACATGCAGATGAAGGAGATGAGGATGGCAAGGGGCAACGTGAGAATGACCACGAGGGCGCTGGGCAGATGGAAGAGAAAGACGATGCAGACCACGCTGACCGCAATCGACAGTTTGATGATCTCTTCCTTCAAGGTGTCGATGGAGCGCTCGATGAGATCGGAGCGGTCATAGGTGGTGACGATCTCCACCCCCTTGGGCAGGCTGGGGACGATATCTTTTTTGATCCTCTCTTTGACCCTTTCGATCACGTTGAGGACGTTTTCTCCAAATCTCACAACGACAATGCCGGCTGCCACTTCGCCCTGGCCGTCGAGTTCCGCGAGCCCCCGTCGGATCTCCGGTCCGAGCTTGATGTCGGCCACATCCTTCAGGAGGACCGGCGTCCCCCGGCCATCCGCGCTGACCGCGATCTCGGCCAGATCCTTCAGGCCTTTAATATAGCCGCGTCCCCGGATCATGTATTCGATCCCGGAAAACTCCAGAACCCGGCCTTCCACGTCGCGGTTGCTCTTCTTTACGGCCTCCATCACCGCCATGAGCGGGATGTTGTAGGCCAGAAGCCGGTTGGGATCGATCGTGATCTGGTATTGTTTGACAAAGCCGCCGAGGCTCGCCACCTGCGATACGCCGGGCACGCTTTCGATGGCCAGCTTTACGTTATAGTCCTGAATGGTGCGGAGCTCGGCCAGATCGTGCCTTCCCGTCTTATCGACCACCGCATAGGAAAAGCCCCAGCCGACAGCCGTGGCGTCGGGACCCAAAACGGGATTGACATCGGCGGGGATCTTCGCCTTCACCGCCTGCAGGTATTCCAGGACCCGGCTTCTGGCCCAGTAGATGTCGGTCCCTTCGTCAAATATGACGTAGATAAAGGAACTTCCGAGAAAAGAAAATCCCCGGACGAACTGGACTTTCGGCGCCGCAAGCAGCGTGGATGTGATGGGGTAGGTGATCTGGTCTTCCACCAGATCGGGGCTCCGGCCCTGCCACTCCGTATAGATGATGACCTGCGTATCGCTCAGGTCGGGAATGGCGTCCAGGGGCGTCTTCGTCAATGCCCAGTATCCCCAGAGGGCCAGGGAAACCACCAGAAGAAAGATGATGAATCTGTTGCGCGCGCTGTAATCGATTATTTTTGCAATCATGTCCCGTTCACTTCTTTCTTTTCAACGCTGTAACGCCCTTCAACTGGGCCTCCGAATCGATCAGGAAGTTGGCCGACGAAGCGACCTTTTCTCCCGCCTTCACCCCGCCCGTCACTTCGACGAGTTCATCGACTTTGAGGCCGGTCGACACCTCCCGCGGTTCGAAGAACCCTCCGCCCTTGTCCACGTAAACGATCTGCCTGACCCCCGTGTCGATAACCGCTTCGGACGGCACAGTGAGCCTGTTGCCCAGATTGATCTTGATCTCCACGTTGGTGAACATCTGGGGTTTCAGCGCGCCGTCGGGGTTAGGGATGGTGAATCTCACCTTGGCGGTTCTCGTCTCGCTTGCCAGCGAAGGATAGATATAATCCACCTGCGAGGAAAATTCCTTCCCAGGGAAATAGCTGAGGCCGATCCTGGCCGTTTGCCCCACCTTGATATACGGCAATTCATACTCGTAGACGTCCGAGACAATCCACACGCTGGTCAGATCGACGACATCGAAAAGCTTTTCTCCCGGCATGACGCGCATGCCCTGGACGGCCATCTTCTGGAGGACGTAGCCGCTGACGGGGCTGTAGACGGTCAGCGTTCGAATCGGCTTGCCGGTCGTTTCGATCTTTTTGATCTGCTCGTCGCTGATATCCCAAAGCCGCAAGCGTTCTTTTGCCGCTTCCAGCATGGTCTGGGCGTCTTTGATCAGCAGCATGGCCGTGCGTTCATCCTTGACGGATGGACTCTGAGCAGCCCAGCGCAGAATGTTTAAAAACTCCTGCTGCGTCGCCACCAGCTCCGGGCTGTAAATCTCCGCCAGGGGTTCTCCCTTTTTCACATGACGTCCCGTATAATCGACATGGAGCTTTTCGATCCACCCCTCGATCTTGGTATTGGCGGTTCCCAGTTTCCTTTCGTCGTACTCGACGCGGCCCACGGTCCGGATAACCCGGTGCATCGGTTTGATCGCGGCCTTGGCGGTCCGGACGCCGATCAGCTGCTGCCTGTCCATGGGTATCTCGACCGTGGGAGCTTCCTCCGGCTGCTTCGCGTCTTTCGAGGCTTCCTTTGTTCCAGACGGAGAGGGAATTCCCCCATGCTGTTGATGTCCCGCCGTCGAGGCCCCGCCTCCCTGCTGACTTCCCGTTGCCTGCTTGCCTTCGCTCTCTCCTTTTAGAATGCCGAGCTGTATTGCCGTGTTTTTTAGTTCCGTGCGGTAGAGATACAGGAAAGCGCCGGCAGCAACGACAAGCAAACAAATAACACCGATCATGATGGTTCTTTTTTTCATTTTGCGTCCACCCCGTAGTCCGTGATTGCCGCCAGCCCGTCCAGTCTTGCCGCGGCCTTTTGCCTGTCTGTAAACTGCCTCCAGTACAGGAATTCGTAATCAATCAGCGCTTTAAGCCTGGTAATGGCGGTGATCGCTTCAATTTTTCCGGTCACATAACCGGCGAGGGCCAGCTCGAACCCCTGGTAGGCCTTGGGAATCAACCCGTCGCGATAAAGCGCCATCAGATTTTCCGCCGATTTCAACATGGCATGGCTGTCCCGCAGCGCGGACGAAGTCATCAGCTTTGTCGCCTCGACATTCCTCCTGGCTTCCAGAAGGGATGCCTCGGCCTCCAGGACCGCCTCCCGCTGTTTTGTCTTGTAGAAAATGGGTATATTGATCGTTGCCGTGAGATTCCACATGTCCGGGAATTGAGAGCTTCTGGCAAAGTAACTCGTTCCGATCGTAAAATCCGGATAGTATTCCTTTTTGGCCATCTGAATCTTCGCCTCGGCTGCGCTTGCCATCTTTTCCCTCGATTTTATCATGGGATATCGATCGTAAGACATCCGAATCAGTTCATCCAGTCGGTAATTATGGATGGTATTTTGCGGCTTTTCGGGCCTGCCCAGAGGAGAGAGGGCATCCCTTCCCGCGGCGGCATTCAACATCGCCTTCAGGGACTGGATCTTCTGTTTCTCCATCTCTTCCTTCTCGAGGAGCATGTATTTCTCCGTCTGGGCCATCAATACCTCCTGCAGCGGCGCCATGCCCGCGGCATAGCGCGCCAGGGCCGCATCTTCCACCCGGGAAAAGAGCGCCGCCTGGTCGGTGAGCAGGTCGATATTGGTATAGGCCAGGAGAAGGTCATAGAAGAGTTCCTTTACCCTGACCTCCGTCACCAGCTTTGTCGCATCGGCCATCGCCTTGAGGCTTTCCGCATCGCGCGCGGCCATTTCCCCCTTCAGGGCGAGCTTGCCCGGATAGGGAAACATCTGCGAGAGGGAAAACATCCAGCGGGAATCGGCGGGCATGCCTCTGGTCTCCCTGCCGAAGGTATACAAACTATCGGTCCCCTCATTCTCATAGCCCACCATCACCATGGGATCGGCAAGGCTCGTCGCCTGGGGGATCTTGTGTATCGAGGCGTTTGCCCGCGCCTCCGCAACATGGATTTCCGGATTGTTCTTTAAAGCCTCCCGGATCAAGTCCGGTAGCTTCAATATATCCTCTGCGGCAAAGGCCTGGGCAGTCGTGAACATAAGGATACAGATCGCAAGCAGAGCAATCGAACCCCATGGAAGGTGAACGGAAACCCATGGCAGTTGCGCTCCCCACTTCTGCCATGAGGATGCGTCTTCCCGTCTCTTTGGCATCGTCCTACCTCGCATCAACAGTGAACTTGACCTGTGTCGTCTTGTCGGCACGGATTATTTTGATGACCATATTCCAGGATCCGGACATGGAAAAGTTTACCTTCGCCTTATACTCCTTCGCTGCCAATTCCGTCTTGGTGCTATAGTTCATGGCCGGCATACCGGGCATGGCCGGCATGGAATACTCTACGGAAACCCTGGCATCCGTGACATCGGCGCCGGCGCCGTCTTTGACGGATACGGTAAGGTTATTGTTACCGGTAGTGGGAGGATTTCTGTCCATCTTTACCACTACATTGTAATCGCCTGCCTTTTTGGTCACCTCATACTCTTTTGCCGCGGCTGTACCGGCAATGAACAAAACCATCATCACCGCCAAAACCAGTTTTTTCATCTTCGTTCTCCTTTCATAAGTTGCGTCATTATCTTAAAAATCCCTCTGAGATTCATTGTAAACCCTTATTCTCGCAAAAACAATTTCACATTTTTTTTAATCTTAATCGATTCCTTCTTTTTTAGCAAGGGGTGTGCCAACAGCATAACCTTACCGATGTCGAAATGTAAGTTACTGTAATATATTGCATAAAATATTAGAGGGGGGCTTTTATCTTAACAAGGCGTTATTTAAGTGCGATGTTTTTTCGCATAGGGAGGCCTCCTAAAGGAAAAAGTGAGAATATTATTCATGGCAGAACCTTTTTCCAACTCCATGGAGAGCTCTGAAAATTGCGATCCCTCCGCGTGCTGGACATTTCCCGTAAAGGCGCTTAAGCTGTGGGCGCAGGGCGTCTCGAAAAATCTCCAATGCACGCTTCCGGAAACCGATTTTCAAGTTGCATAGGTTTTTTCATGGTTGCGAACATAAAATAAGGAATGTCCAATGGGCGGTTGCTTCGCAGATCATTATCCGTAACCCGTTCCCAGGAACCATACACTGATGGATGTACCATCCTGAACCGTTGCCTCGAGGTTTTTCGCTCTGACTCCTTCGTGAGCATGAAATTTTTTACCCCGAAATTCAGGGGTGTCATTTCCATGCGGGTACAGTCGATAGCTTCTTTTCGGCAGGTGTCGCAGATCCCCTCGTGCCGCCGAGTGCCGGAAAACCACCCGGTTCCGGGTCAGGCTTCGTGCGTAGAATCTCGAGGCGACGTTTCATGGATTCGATCTCGGTCTGCTGCCCCGCGATGATCTCTTCGGCTAACTTACGCGTGATCGGGTCACTGCCGTAAATGAGCACGAGCCGGGCCATTTCGACGGCCCCCTGGTGGTGCGGGATCATCATGGCCAGAAAATCCACGTCAGGATTGCCGGTGTAGCCCGGGGCATGCATATCGTCCATCATCCTGTTCATACCCGCGTCCATTTCCTGCCTGAATACTGTGAATTCCGAGCCATATACCGCCGCCGACGCACCGTGTTGATGATGCTCCTGCGCATTAACGGGGGATGACATAAGGATGAATGCTGTCAAAGAGAGTATAAGTCGCATGGCTGCCTTCTATGCCGTCTGGCCCTTGTAACCCGGCCGGACGTAGACGAGGTTGATGCTCTTCTTGTTCCTCAGCTCACCGGAAGGGAGCGTGAGACTGCCGAGTGGAATTTGGGCGATGAACTTCGGGGCGAAGGGATCGGACACATCGAAAGCGCTGGCCACAGTCTGACCTGCACTCCGCGTGCCCGGCAGTTCGTCCTGCTCGTGTGACACGTACAGAAGGTTTCCAGTCGGGTTCGTCCATAGGCCATGCGCTTCCCGCCCGTGTGTGAAAAAGCTTCCTATGACCCTGCGCTGACCAGGAGGTGCGCTGCTGTTGATGATTGCGATCCGGCTCGACGCAGCACCGCCGGGGCCGCTGTCGTCCACGCGCGCCTGGCTGACGTACACCGCCTTGCCTTTCGCGTTCTCCACGAATTCGAGATGATTGGGCCGGGCCATGTCGCCGAGTGTAATCGCGTCAATCACACTGAATGGCTCTGCCACGGAGCGCGCGGAGACCCCATCAGCCAGCTTATGCGAAAACCAGACCTCCTTGCCGCTTGGCGCAGTCTTGAGGAACGGCGTGAAACCGGGCTTGTCCTGGCCGCTGATATCGAGCGTTGTTAGCCGCTTGGGGCGGGAGAAACCACGGTCATCCGGATTCACGCTCAACACATCGACCTTCGGGACTTTCTGGCTCGCGACGAATGCGAGGGTTCCGGTTTCGTTGAACCAGACCTGCGACGGTCCGTTCACCGTACTGATAAACGCACGGATTGCCGTTGCGTCTGCACCGATCGCCTGTTTGACCGCCGCTTCTACATCGAGAACGGCAATCCGGTCCTCGCCCCGCACGGCAACCCAAAGTTCTCTGCCGTTACGGGTGAAGGTGGGCTCGTGGGGTTCACGGCCAACCATGATGCCGCTGGAGATCCGCTCGGGATTCGTTGATGCAGAGGCAAAAGGATTCGGTACATTACCGATCACCTTTTTGTTCACCGCATCGATGAGGTAGAGGTTGCTCGACCCGCGGCCGCTCGTGGCGAGCAATGTGCCGTTGGGGGAAGGCACCACGCCGTGTGCGTTGATACAGCCGTGATACAGCGGCTTATGGATCATGGCCGCATGGATCGGCATCGTGCCTCCAGTAACAAACCTAAACGGCGGCCTCGGATCCTCGTCGAAACTCGTCAGGTTGATCGTCGTCTCGACTGCGTTTGTGCGCGGATCGATAACCGTAATGGTGTTTGAATCCTCGTTCGCAATGAACACGCGGTCCCGCACGTCGATATCGGGAACGGTCGCGGCCCAAACGTTAGGGATCAGGGAAGGATAGGCGCCGGCAACCAATGTGATGCCAGTAACCTTCATAAAATCGCGCCTTGTCGTATTGAACTCACTCATGGCAGCCTCCTTGTTCATTGATAAAGCACTGTTTTTTCTATAATTTGAATATTAAATCACACTTGTTCGCAATGTGGTGTCCATAAACGGGTTGTAGCGCAAGCATCCTTGCCCGCATACCGGTTGGACACTGCGTTACGGTCGAGCCGCTTATGGTCAGGCTTTGTGTTCATAGGCAACTGTGCCGGGTGGCGCTTTGTACCAGCCCGGGTCTTTGTAGTCGTCGCGCCCAAGGCCTTCACGCACTTTCATGGTGGTGAACATGCCGCCCATTTCGATCACGCCATAGGGGCCGCGGCCGGTCATCATCGGCAACGTATTTTCCGGCAGCGGCATTTCCATTTCCGCCATGTCGGCCATGCCGCGTTCACCCATCACCATGTATGCCGGAACCAGTTGATTGATCTTTCTCGCCACACCGCGATGATCAACGCCGATCAAGGTTGGGATGTTATGGCCCATAGGGCCCATGGTGTGATGCGACTTGTGGCAATGAAAAGCCCAATCGCCTGCCGCATTGGCGTTGAACTCGATGGCGCGCATTTGCCCCACCGCGATATCGGCCGTGACTTCCGGCCAACGCGCCGATTTCGGCACCCAGCCGCCATCGGTACAAGTGACTTCGAAATCCACGCCGTGCAGATGCATCGGGTGATTGGTCATGGTGAGGTTGCCCATGCGGATGCGCACGCGGTCGCCCAGCCCCACCACCAGCGAATCGATGCCGGGGAAGGCGCGGCTGTTCCAGGTCCACAGATTGAAATCGATCATGGTGCTGATCCTCGGCGTATAGCTGCCGGGATCGACATCGTAGGCGTTGAGCAGGAAAACGAAATCGCGATCCACCGGCATGAAGCGCGGGTTCTTTGGATGAACGACAATGGAACCCATCATGCCCATTGCCATTTGCACCATCTCATCCGCGTGCGGGTGATACATGAAGGTTCCGGACTTTTTCATTTCGAATTCGTACACATACGTCTGGCCGGGCTTGATATGCGGCTGATTCAAGCCGCCCACGCCATCCATGCCGTTCGGCAGCAGAATGCCGTGCCAGTGGATGGTGGTGTGTTCCGGCAATTTGTTGGTGACGAAAATGCGCAGCTTGTCGCCTTCCACGCATTCAAGGGTGGGGCCGGGCGATTGGCCGTTATAGCCCCACAGGTTGGCGACCATACCGGGGGCGATTTCGCGTTTCACCGGCTCGGCGATCAAGTGATATTCCTTCCAGTCGTTTTTCATCCGCCACGGCAGGGTCCAGCCATTGAGCGTAACGACCGGGTTGTAGGGGCGGCCGTTGGGCGGCGAATGGGGCGGCTGGGTAGCGGCGCTCTGCATCGAGGGCGCTTCGGGCAAAGAAGCCGCACCAGCCTTGGAAACCAGAGCTGCAACGAAAAAAGCGGCGCTCGAAGTGCGTAGAAAATCTCGACGTGTAACCATTGTTGTCCCTCGACTCAGTGTCCGCTGCCGGTAGCCGCCGGCAGGGAGGGTGATTGAGAAGGTATACGCATCATGCCGTCGATCGGGCCGGAGAGCGCGCCCTGCAAATTGGTTTCGGCGATCCAATAGTCACGAAGCGCATCGATGTATCCTTTGACGCTCATGACCTGTTCGCGCGCATCGGCGATCAGTTCGAATACGCCGATCAGCATGCCGTTGTAGCGCAGCAGTTGTTCGTCCGAGATTTTCTTGCGCAGGGGCAAAATTTCGTCCCGATAGTGCCGGGCGATATCGAAAGTGGTGCGATAGTCCTGATACGCTTCGCGAGCTTCGGATCGGGCTTTGATCGCCGTCTCAGCGGTGCGATTGACCGCTTGCATGTAGGCGGCTTCGGCCCGCGCCAGTTTCGCGTCGCCCCAATCGAAGATCGGAATTTGAATATTGATCTCGTACCCCGTTTGGCGTGGCGCTTCGTTCGACGTGTTGTGCCGGTAACCGAGATCCAGCACATTGACGAAACGTAAGGCCTTGGTGAGTCCGATCGCTTTCGCCATGCCCGCAACTTCTTGTTTGGCCATCTGCACATCGAGTCGGTTTTGCAGCGCCGTTGCTTCAACCTCGGTGCGTTCTATCGCCTTAGAGGGCAGTCCAGGCAGGCGTTCCGGCAGTTTGAAGTCGAGATCGCTGCCCCATAGCCCCATCAGACGCGTCAGCCGTTCGCGTTCCATGATGGCCATTTGTTTCGCACGCGCAAATTGGCTGGTGGATTCGGCATAGAACAACTGTTCCCGCATTTGGGCGAGCTTGCTCCAATTGCCGACTTGCGCCATTCGCCGCGCCAGTTCCGCGCTGGTTTCGGCGGCGATTTTCACCTGCTCAAAATAAACCAGGGATTCCTGCGCGGCGACGGCCCTGAAGTACGCACGCCGGGTTTCCATCGCCAGCTTGAGCACATCGGTCGCCGCGCCGAGCTGCGCCTGCCCGAAGCGGCGCGATTCGATCTCGACCTTGAGCGGAATGGCCAATAGGCCCAAGATATCGAGCGTGAAAGTGTATTCGAGCGCGATTTCCGTGCCTTTCTGCAAATGCGCAAAACCGAAGCCGGGATTGCGCAGCCGGCCGGCTTGGACCAAATCGGCTTCGGCGATCCGCAATTCAGCCAGGCTGGCTTTCAAGCCGGGATTGTTGAGCAGCGCGATTTGCACCGCATCGTCGGCGGATATCGGTTTGGCCAGGAGTGCGCGCACCTGTGTCGTGGCCGCGCTATCCGCCGGACGCGGCACATGGACGTTTGCGCCGAGGCGAGATTGGATCTCGCTATCGACGCGCTTGAAGCCGCCATCCGCCGAAAAGCCGGTGCAACCGCCAAGCACGAGTAAGACCGATGCGGTTGCCAGCAGTTTCGGAAGGGTTAAGGATCGAGTGACCGGAATGGTTATGGCGCCCCCCTATTTTTGTACTGGCGTCTCGGTTTGTGTATCCAAGGTCACTTTGCGCCCGCTGCCATGGGCGTCATGCCCGCGATGGCCGCCCTGCGGTTTGCGCACCGTGAATTCCATCGGTGCGGCTTGAGGAGTCGTATCGGAAAAATCCCCGTCTGCTGTGAACAGATCCGTCCAAGGCAGTAGGGGTGTGTCTTGCTGTGGTCGGTAATCAGAAAACACGCTTTCATAGTGCAGCGGGGGTGTGGGTGTTGTAGCGTCGGCGACTTGGGTGTAAGCGTTGGCAGCGAAGAGTCCGCTGAACAATGCGACGCCCACGGCAAGGTGTTTCATCGCATCCATGGAGACTCCTTTTAATCGAGTGGACGGCTGGATTGATAAGGCCTTGTTTTTCGCAAATAGTATATGAAGAAGGATCATGTGTGTCAAGAAATTTTTAACTCATGGCAGCTCTGACAAGAGATTTTGTCTCTTTGCGGCCGGAGATATGATACGATATATGCATTCCTATGTAAATGCAGGTCAAAGCAATGACGTCCCATTACGTTCCGACCCAAAAAACTTCCTCCCTGTGGTACGGCTGGGTGATCCTGGCCGTCGTGTTCATCATCATGTCCGTTATGGTGGGCGCCCGCAATTCTCTGGGATTTTTTTTTAAGACCATCTCCGGCGAGTTCGGCTGGAACCGTGCGCAGACGGCGGGCGCCTTTTCGATCGGCATGCTCGTGCAGGCCGTCTGCTCTCCGGTATTCGGCAGCCTGGGTGAGAGATGGAGCCTGCGCTGGATGATGGCTTCCGGGGTTTTATTCGGCGGCGCGGCGCTCCTGATCGGTTCGTCGATCACCGGCCTTCTGCAGTTTTACCTCATGTACGCGCTTCTGAACGTGGGATTTGCCGCATCCACCTTCGTCCCCCAGGTCCAGATCCTTTCAAACTGGTTCGTCAGGAAGCGCGGCCTGGCCATGGGCATCGCCAATTCCGGGCAGGGATTTGCCGCCGTTCTGAATCTGACGATTCCTTTCCTTATCGGGGCGATCGGATGGCGGAACAGCTATCTTGCTCTGGCGGGGTTCACCATGATCTGCATCTTCCCGGCGGCGGCCATCCTGTTGCGCGATCATCCCCGGCAGCGGGCCTCAGTGGCTGATGAACCGTTTCTCAGTGCGGCGGAGCGAGGCGCTGTTGAAGCGAAGGAAAGCGCGGCACGTCGCGACCAAACTGGCGAAGCGGCCGGTGCGCCGTTTTGGCCGAGGGTCTTTTCGCTCCGATTTTTTCTCATCGCCCTGATTTTCAGCGCCGTCGCCTTCAGCCTGACGGGGACGACCGTCCATATCGTCCCGCACGCGACGGACCAGGGATTCACCCCCGAAGCGAGTGCCCTCATCTTTCTGCTCTGGGGAATCTGCGCGATTTCGGGTAACCTGATCAGCGGCGTCTCCGACTCGCTTGGACGGGTTTCGACATTCTGCGTGGGCACCGCCCTGGGTCTATGCGCATGCGTTTTACTCGCCTTGTTCGTTCGCGGGATGTCGCCGGCGTGGTTCTACGGCGGGGCGGCCCTGTCGGGGGCGTCATTGGGGCTGATGAGGCCCACGGCCTCTGCGCTTTTGGCGGATCATTTTTCGGGGTCGGGATTCGGCAAACTGAATGGTTCGGCGGTGACCATCTTTGCCCTCTCCGGAGCGCTGGGGAGTTTCGCCATGGGCTATCTTTTCGATATCACGGGAAGCTACCGGAGTGCATTCATGGTCATTGCCCTCCTGTCTCTGGCAGGGGCCGGAGCCGCGATCACGCTCGGCCGGATGGTCCGGCCATGATTTTCGACTTGACAGCAGGGAGTAATTCATATAGAGAAGATAACCTATTGAAAATGACCGGAAGGAGGAAGTTTTTTGATCATACACAAATCCGTAGTCAAGCGAAGCAGGCAGGCCGTGAAGCATCACGAACGCAACATCTCCGTGAAGTCCAGCATCAGGACGGGTATAAAGACCGTTCTGGAGGCAGTGGAAAACAAGGATACCGAGGCGGCGAAAGCGGCGTTGGCCAAGACCGTCCCCGCGATTGCCAAGGCGGCGGCGAAGGGGGCTTTTCACAAGAAGACCGCCTCGCGCAAGACCTCCCGTCTGACGAAGCACGTCAACAGCCTGAAGGCCTGATTCCCCTTTAGAAATCGGACATCATCAAACGATATACCTTTTCGGCTGAGTCGGAGGCCAGCTTGGTCAGGGCGGTTCTGCGGCTGCTTTCCGTCGCCCCGACCGTGGTCACGAGATAATCCACCGTCCCGATGAAGGCGCTGTTCGACCAGAGGGTTCGGCCACTCGCCGTTTCCTCGAAGAAGAGCTCCAGAGTGACCGTGATCCGGTCCTCGGCCGAGAAGCTGGTTCCCGTTTTGTAGGCGAGGGGGGCCGCCTGCATGTTGACAATGGTTCCCCGAAAGACCGCACCCGCCTCTCCCCTGCTGGAGACCAGTTTGAAATGGCCGCGCTGGACGATCTCGCTGCTGAAAGCGGAGCGGAAGATGTTATCGGCATTGGCCTCGCTGGTTCTGTTCGTGAAAATATCCACATACACCGACTGAATGGCGGGATAGGCCGATTTGATTGTGCCTGAGAAACTGTATCCGCAGCCGACCAAAAGCAGGATGGGAAGGACTGCACAGATCCAACCCATGCCGCCTCCCCAGGGCCGCTGTTCTCTCCATTCCTTCATGATCTTTTCCTCCTCGATACCTTGCATAACTTGGAAATCATCTCCCGGAAGCACGCATTGGAGATTTTTCGGGGTCTCCTGCCCCCGCAGCATAGCGCCTTAACGGAAAATTTTGGACAGCTCCCTATTTTCATGAAAAATAGGGAGCTGTCCCCATTTTCCGTTGAGCGAAGCGAGGAGGTGCAGGATCGAAAAATGTCCAGCGTGCGCAGGGAGCATGATTTTCAAAGCTCTCTCCTCGTTCCCGCCCGCTAGCACCCATCTCCGGTTGAGGGCCGGTCGGGATGTGATGCGCCGTTAATCCCGAACGACGATGTTCACCAGTTTTTTCGGGACATACACC
>CAZINF010000020.1:0-34613 GCA_964540555.1 uncultured Syntrophus sp.
TTGTCAGAAATCAAGATCATTTTACGTAACCGTATTTATGAATTGGAGTACTAAGTCGTCGCAGTAGATGATGATGACATTCGGTTTCGGAGCGGATGGATTTTGGACATTCAAAGGCTTAAGCCTGGAGTCGCTGGGATATGGCCCATAGAGTTCATCGATCGATTGTCTGTGGAATAGTTTGTAACCTGCCGTGCCGAAAGCGGCAATCCCGCCGACGACAAGCCCTGCACGCACCGATCTTTTCATTAGATCCCGTCTGGAGATTTTTTCAGCCATACCCTATTCCTCCATGCTGGTAGCGGTGCCGTTTTGGAATGGCGCTTAGCAAACTATCAAATTCGTTACCAATTGTATTTGTTGACGACATCATAGCCGGCACTGAACAAACGACTTGCAGCCTCAGTTGGCGCGGGTCTGTCTGTAGTACCATTGCATCTGCCCGACGCTGCTCTCTTCATCCACATTCTCCTTGGCGATCATCTTCTCACCCCGGGCAGGCGGCAGAACCTCCTTGAGTTTCCATACCTCACCCAGCCGGCCGAATGTCCAATATTCCTCGAAAGGGGTTACGTATCGCTGCTCACTCAGGATCTGGCGCCCTTTGCGGACGATTGCCTGGGCATGGGCGCTGATGCGCACGGTGAACTCATCCTTGGCCGGGTCGCTGAAATTCCTGACCAGGATCAGTTCCGCCTTGCGTACGCAAAGATTCCGGTACTCTACATTCGTCCCCTCCATCTGCCATTGCAGGAGCTGCTTGTGAAGACTTGCCGCCACATCCCGGAACAGGTCCGCTTCCGGCGCCTGCGCCGGATCGCCGGACTCCCGGGCCAGGAATACGCTTAAGAATACCTGGCGCGCCCGCTCGATCATCTGTTGGCGATTCCATAGTTTGTCCGTCCGGGCAAGGAAGTTCAACATGCGATCTATGCGCGTTGACTTTTCTTCGGCGCCCTTCTCCAACCACGGCCCCGCCTTTCCCTCTTTCCCGGCCGACTCGTCATAGATTCCCTGGAGGGTCTGATCGGTCAACATCTCGACGAAATTTTCATCCTTGAGGAGATCGGATTCGCCCGACTGCTCAATCTCCCGGAGCAGCCAGCGGTCTCCCGATCGCTGAAATGTCCAGAACTCCTGGAACCGGGCCGAACTTTTATCTCCCCGCAGATATTTATGATTGCGGTCATCCACATAGTAATCGCGTGCCGAAGCGGTAATCAAGGCGCTGAATTCCCGCTGATTGCTCTTCTCCGTATAGCGGACATTGACAATATCCACCTTCTCCACCATGAGGTCGTCAATTTTGTTGATCTCGTGATTCCTGGTCAGCCCCTGGAGCTGAGCTGTATGCTGAAGGAACAGGGCCTGTATGAGGAGCGGTTCCATCGGACCATATTCGCGCTTTCCCCAACACTCCTGGAGCTTGCGAAACGTCGAATCGGCCAGCTGACGCAATTCCTGCACAGAGAGCGATGAATCCTGCCTGCTGAGAAAATCCAGGAGCTTTTCCGTTTTTACGGCTTTTTTTGCTATCGTCGCGGGAGGGTAAAGATAGTCCAGGTTTTCGCTTTTCGAGGTTTTACGCTGCGCCGCCACGACAACAAAAATGAGCAGCACAACAAAAAAAACGAAGAGGATGATCACAAAGACGCTGCCATCGCTGGATCCGCCGGAACTGGAACGGCTGGAACTGGACCTGCTGGAGCTGGAACGGCTCGAACCTCCTCCCCCCTTGTTGTGGACCAGAAAGTTGCCCGCCAGGAAGGTATGCGGCGAACCGACACTGAGGTTGTAGACCACCTCTTCCTGTTCCTGCGTCGAGGTTCCGATGACGCCGACGGGATTCAAAACACCGTCGTTCCAGATGAGCACTTTTTGTCCGGGCCGAAGTTTGCCGGCCTCCAGAAATATGCCGCCGTGCAGCCCGACCGGGTGTTCCGAGGTTGTTCGAAGCATGCCCTGCTCCGTCTCGATCGTAATGACGGGGGAGCGGGTGGCGAAGAGCTTCTCCACGCTGGCCTCGACCATCCCCCCTTCCGGGTTGACCGCCCGCACCCTGTCTCCTGCCGACAGATTTTCAATGGAGATCCGGCCCGCGGGCGTGCGGATCATCGTTCCGGCGGGGAAACACCCGCCTCCACCGCCTTTGTTATGTACCGCAACGCCGCCGGCAAAGAAGGTGTTCGGGTGGTCGGTCTGAAGGTTGAAAACAGGGACCCGTTCTCGAACCCTCTGCAGCGATAGAATGCGCTGTTCCAACAGAGACTGCCCATCCCGCGCAAAAATGGCGTCGCCCACCTTGAGGATGTCGAGTGTCTTGAAGGTGCCATGTCCGACATAAAAAGGATGCTCCGCGGTAGCCCTGATGGTTTGCCGTTCGGTCGTGAGAATGACATATTCATCCACGGTATGGCGGAGGATATTTCTCACCTTTGTCTGAACGATTCGCCCTTCCGGCGAATAGGCCAGCAATCGATCCCCCGGTCGGACAGTGCTGATGGGCTTTTCGGCGCCGTCGGATTGCAGAATCAGGCTCTCGGGAAGAAAGCATCCTTTGTTGTGAACGACGATGTCGGCCGGAATGAACGTCCCGCCGGGCATCACGAGCAAATTATATGCCGTTGAATCGGCCCGGACATATTGAATGGAACGGATTGAATCCGCGTTAAGCTTCCCGTGACGCATCCGGTAAACCCGGTCGCCAACCTTCAACAGCCTGGCGATGCGATACTCTCCGGGTCCCGTCATCACCGGATGCTCCGCGGTGATCACGACCTTGGAATCTCCTGCGAAGATTTCCAGGTAATGGTCCGCCTTGGTCTCGGTCAGAGCCTTCACCGTTCCCGCCTGGAGTTTCCCTCCCACTACGCTCCAGACGGGGTCGCCGACGCGAAGAGTCTCAATGGCGGCAGCGCCTGCCGGGGTCGGAATCGGGGTGCCCTTTGCCAGGCAACCTCCGCCACCCCGCGCCCAGGCTGGAACCGAAGCCATCAATACAATCAGCATCGCTGCCAGGACAGCCTGTTTTCTCATGGACTTTTTCCGATGATTCGATCGATTTATTTAATGGAGCGCGGACAAGATACCACCCAATACAGCGGCAGCCACAACCATGCTCACGCCGAGGATACAGGCTGCCACGATCCTGCTGTAGTATTCCGCCACGGCCCTGTTTCCCCGGGCAATCTCTTTCTCTTCGTCTATGTTCGGGGTCAAGCGGCACATCAGCCTCGTCACCACGACCGAAGCGAGCAGGATTAGCGCCATGCCTACCAGACCGCCAATTACAGAAAAGATCACCGACCAGCCAATGTTGCTTATCGTCTCCATCATGGCAACCCCCTTCTTTCAGCGACAATCGTCATCTTTCAACGGCAACCCGCAATCCCGGATCAAAGCTTCACTTGCGGGACCGTGCGGTCCCCGGTCTCCTCCAACTGGAAGAAGGCCTCAGCCTGGAAGTTGAACATATTGGCGATCAAGTTGCCGGGGAACATTTCCACCCGGTTTTTGTATCGCATGGCCGCATCATTGTAATACTGGCGGGAAAACCCGATCTTGTTCTCCGTCGATGCCAGCTCTTCCTGCAGTGCAATGAAGTTCTGGTTGGCTTTTAGGTCCGGGTAGGCCTCAGCCAGGGCGAAGAGGGATCGTAAGGACTGGGTCAATGCGTTTTCGATCTTTGACCTCTTTTCGACGCTTCCCGCAAATGCCGCCGCCTGCTGGCGCGCCCTTACGACTTCATCGAGGGTTTGCCGTTCGTGGGCGGCATAGCCCTTGACGGACTCGATCAGGTTGGGAATCAGGTCATGACGCCGCTTGAGCTGCACATCAATGTCACTCCAGGCATTTTTGACCTCATTTCGGGCGCCAACGAGACCATTGTAAAGGATCATAACAAGGATGCCCAAAACGACGAGACCTACAATCATGATTATCAAATCCATCACATCTCCTTTGAGTCGAGCAGACGGGTATTTCCCAATGCTACAGGTTGAGGTTTGTTTTCTCCATTCCCTAATCTTGATCAAGGAACGGCAACGCTTTATCCATCCTATTTTGAATAGCCTTCGTCCAGATCAATTAATTTCAGCTCGAATTTCTTGGCAAAGGGTTCCTGCTCTACCTGCCTGAAGATTGCTTCCTTAATCTTGCTATCCATAAAATCCTTCCATATCATCCGTGAAGAGGAACCCGTTTCCCGTCTATTTCCAAAGTAGTCTTGGAATAGGTCAGTTTTTGAATAATTTTGCCATCTTGAAGGTGGATCACGTCAACCCCTCGCCTTTTTTCCAATTTTCCTTCATAGCCTTTTTCAAAAGAGAGACCTTCGAACTGCCACCGGTAAAGAATTTTCTGCTCCTGCTCATCAATGAATGTATCTTCACCGATAAACCGAAACCCGCTATGATTGGTAAACCAAGGTGTCCATGCCTTTCGGAGGGTTTCCTTTCCCTTAACATGTCCCCCCGTCCAATTTTCAAAGTAGATATCGTCATGATAAAGTTTCATCACACCGTCCAGGTCATGGTTTTCCCAGGCATGATTCCATCCCTCCAGCGCTGTCACGATTTGTTCTCGCGATAGTTTCATCATTCCCCCTTACACCAATAAAATCAGACTTTCCAAACCCTTTAAGCCCCGCCCTGTGGGCGGGGAGCTTCAAATCCGATCCTCCGGTCTTTTCCAGAGCTTCAGGACGGGGAGGATGAGGATGACGATGATGACGGAAAAAACAGTCAGGCAGATGGGCCGGGTAAAGAAGATCGTGGCGGTCCCGCCGGAGAGCAGAAGGGATTGACGGAGAGAATTATCCAGCAGCGGACCCAGCACCATCGCCAGAACCAGAGGGGCGCCGTCATATTTAAATTTTTTCATCAGATAGCCGAGGACGCCGAAAAAGATCATCAGCCCGACCTCCACGACATTGGAATTGAGGCTATAGGCCCCGATCAGACAAAAAAGGAGAATGAGCGGGAATAAAATCGGATAGGGGATCTTCAGAATCTTTACCCAGAGGCCGATCAACGGGAGATTGAGCACCAGAAGCAGGATGTTCCCGATATACATGCTGGCGATCGTCCCCCAGAACAACTGCGGATGGGCGCTGATCAGGTTGGGACCCGGCGGCATTCCGTAGATCATCAGCGCCCCGAGTAAGATGGCCATGACCGCATTGGAGGGCAGTCCCAGGGTGAGCAGCGGGATGAAGGCGCCGGCCGTGGCCGAATTATTCGCCGCCTCGGGTCCGGCGACCCCGGCAATGGCCCCCTTGCCGAACTCCTCGGGATGGCGGGAGAGTTTCTTCTCCACCCCGTAACTCACGAAGGAAGAGATGACCGCCCCGCCGCCTGGCAGGATGCCGAGAAAGAACCCGAGAACCGACCCCCGGAGGATAGGCAGGATCGATTCCCGCCAATCCTTCCCGTTGGGCAGAAGCCCCTTGACCTTGGTCTCGAAGACCGCCCGTTTGTCCAGTTTCTCTTCGATATTGAGCAGAACTTCCGAGACGCCGAAAAGGCCCATGATCAGCGGGACCAGCCCCACGCCGTCCAGAAGGATATCCAGACCGAAGGTAAACCGCGGCTGGGCCGCAACCAGATCGAGTCCGATATTGCCGATGATCACCCCCACGCAGGCCATCATCAGGGATTTGACCATCGACCCGCCGGCGAGAAAGGTGAGAACCGTAAGGCCCAGGATCATCAGAGAAAAATATTCCGGCGGACCGAATTTCAGGGCCACGCGGGCAAGCGGCGGGGCCAGGAAGGCAAGGCCGACGACCCCCAGCGTTCCGGCGATGAAGGAGCCGAAGGCCGAAATCCCCAGGGCCGCCCCCGCCCGCCCCTGACGGGCCATCTGGTAGCCGTCGATGGTGGTGACGACGGAAGCGGCTTCTCCGGGGATGTTCACCAGGATAGAGGTGGTCGATCCCCCGTACATCGCCCCGTAATAAATTCCGGAGAGCATAATGATGGAGGCCACGGGGGGTGCGTGAAACGTCGCCGGCAGGAGAAGGGAGATCGCCGCCACCGGTCCGAGGCCGGGAAGCACCCCGACGAGGGTGCCGATCAACACTCCGATAAAGCAGAAGAGGAGGTTGACCGGTTGAACGGCCACCTGGAGACCGAAAAGGAGATGGTGAAAAATTTCCATAAATCTATTTATCCCCGTTCGGGTTCGGCATCATCCGAGGATCCCCCTGGGCAATTGAACCTGAAGCCACACCTGAAACACCAGATATGAGACGGCCGTCACGAAGAAAGAGACCGACAACGCAGTCCATATCCGGTAGCTTCCCTTGACACGGAAGAGAAGAAACAGGAGGATGAACGTGCAAAGAGGAAATCCTACGGGGCGGAGCGAGACCGTATAGGCGACAAGAAGCCCAAGGACGTAAAGGACCTTTTTCACATCGAGACCGGCCCACAGCTCCCGGAGCCCGGCCGGTTTTTCTTCTTCCCGGAAAGAGGAGAAGAAAAGAAGCAGGGCGAGAAGCGCCAGTATCGCTCCTGCGAAGAAGGTGATAAAGCCGACGCCGGGTTCGGAGAGGGAACCGAACCCGTATTTAAGGGACCAGAGGGCTGTCATCATCCCCGCTGCGAACAAGACAAGGCTTGAAAACCGGTCCGGATGTCTCACTCGAAAATGCGCCTCAAAGTATTGAAAACATTGCATCCATTTTTCCTCCCCCTTTGACGGGGGAGGGTTAAGGTGGGGGTGGGGTCGCCCGCAAATTCTCCCGGATGCCGGGAGACGACTGTCGCTATTTCTTGTAAACGCCGAGACCGAGTTCCTTGAGGACCTTGCCGTTGGTTTCATAGTCCTTCTTGATGATGGAAACCACTTCCTCCCCCGTCTTGATATCCAGCGGATAGGCAACGCTGTGGAGAAGCTTTTTCATCTCCTCGGTATCGGCGGCCTCACGGAACGCCCTGTAAATGGTATCGACGACAGCCTTGGGGGTATTGGCCGGCCCATAGACGTTGATCAGGGCTTGGACGGCAAAATCATAACCCTTCTCTATCAGGGTGGGGACATTGGGGTAGAAAGGCATCCGCTTGTCGTTCCAGCAAACGAGCAGCCGCAGGGCTCCTGCGTCCACCTGCTCTTTCCACTCCGGGGTCTGGGAGACCGCCTCGACATGTCCGCCCAGGCAGGCGGCGACGGCCTGAGGGCTTGCCGTGAAGGGGACATGGGTCCACTTGATCTTTTCTTTCAAGGCCAGATATTCCATTGCTACATGCTGGCCCGTTCCGACCCCGGAGGTGCTGTAACGGATTTTCCCTGGGTTGGCCTTGGCGTAGGCGATGAACTCCTCAAAGGTCTTCCACGGGGAATCGCTCCGAACGGCAAGACCGTACAGATAAGACGAGTAACTCATGATCGGCGTGAAGTCTTTTAGAGGATCCTGCGCATTGTATGGGACGGGCTGGAGATGGGGGATGCGGCTGAGGGCGGCGGAGCTGGTGTTGGCCAGCGTGTAGCCGTCCGGCGCTTCCGCTTTCAACCTTCCCAGGACCAGGGTGCCCCCCCCGCCCGTCACGTTCGAGACCACAACCGGCTGCTTCAGGATCTTGGAAGCGACCGTGGCGATGGCCCTCTGGCTGATATCGGTTCCCGACCCCGCCCCCCAGCCGACCCAGAGGTTGATCGGCTTGGATGGGTAGGTGTCCGCCGAAACGGCAGGACCGGAAACAAAGAGTGAACAAAGAAAAAACACCGCGACAAAGACAGGCAGCCTTTTCATAGCGATTCCCCCTTTTTTTATTTCATGCCATCAGATGAAGTCCTCGTAAAAAGTCGCAAAAGCCTTGAATTTGGGACGGCTTCGTAAAAAGCCCGCAGGCAAGGCGCGCGAGTTCCGAGGAGTGAGGCGTACTTTGCCGAACGCCGCAACGACGAGGGATGAAGCGCAACACAGCATCCGGACTTTTTACGAAGCCGTCTCAGATGATCGGTGCGCCTATTCCAATAGCATATCGATATTTTGTCAAGAGTTTTTTCGGATATTTTTTCGGATGGGTCGCTTCTCATCCCTCCAGTTTGAGCAGTTTTCTTGCCTCGTCGGGTCTCGCCGGCTCCTTGCCGAGAAGCCGGAGGATGGCGACCGCCTTCTCCACCAACTGCCGGTTGCTCGAGGCCGGCTTTCCTTTTTCGATATAGAGGCTGTCTTCAAATCCGATCCGCACGTTTCCGCCCAATATTGCCGCCAGGGCAACCATCGGAAAGGCCGTTGCCCCGATCCCGAAGCCGGTCCATACGGCGTCATGGGGCAGGAGGCCCTTCATGGCGATCATGCTTTCCGGCGTGGCGGGGATCCCCCAGCGGATGCCGGTGCAAAGCTGAAACAGGGGGGGACTCTTTATCCTGCCTGTGCGGATCAGGTGCTTTGCCTTTTCAATATGCCCCATGTCGAAGACCTCAAGTTCGGGCTTTACCCCGGCGTCGCTGATCCGCTCCGCCATCCATTCCACATGGGGGAGATAATTGATAAAGATATGGGGACCGAAATCCATCGAACCCACATCCAGCGAGCAGATCTCGGGTTTGAGGGCCAGGACATGGGCGATTCGCTTCTGCGGGGGGGAGAGGGTGGTTCCGGGTCCGGGATGGGAGGGATTATCCTCATCAGGAATAAAGCGGGCGCCCGGTCCTGTGGTAAGATTCAGGAGGATGTCCGAATGATCGCGGATGCGACGCACCGTCTCCTCGTACAATGGCATCTCCATCGATGGCTTCCCGGTCTGGACATCCCGGACATGGATATGGGCGACGGCGGCGCCTGCCTTGCCCGCCTCGACGGCGCTCCTGGCGATCTCCTTTGGGGTGACCGGCAGGGCGGGATTGGACGAGCGATCGCCGATGGAACCGGTCACGGATACCGTCAGCACCACCTTTTCGGATTCCATACCAGATCTCCTCATGAAAAAAGATTCACCCCTTCGGATCCAGGACCACCTTCAAAGGGGACTCGCCTTCGATTTCACCGGCCACGAGCCTCACCGCCCGCTCGGCCTGAGCCAGGGGAATCGTGTGGGTGATCAGCTCCTCAAAGGGGTATTTCCCGGACCTGGCCATCCTGATGGCCGGCCTCACTGCGCGGGAGTCGTGGGAATAGACCCCCTGCACCCGGATCTCCTTTGTAACGACAAGGTCCAGGTCGAGGGAGGCCCTCTGATGCTTGTAGAGGCCCGGCAGGACGAAGGTCCCCCGTCGCCCGACAAGGGGCAAACCCAGTTCCGCACCGGAGGGATGGCCGCTCACATCCATCACCACATCGGCCATCTTCCCGCCCGTCTCCCTGTGGATTACCTCAAAAGGGTCCTCCCGGTTGACGACGATGGTGCGATCGGCCCCAAAGCGCCCGGCCATGTCGAGCCGCCGCCTGTCCTTCTCGAGACCGATCACGAAGATCGGCCCCGCCCCCGACTCCTTGGCAACCGCAACGCCGGCAAGCCCCTGCTGGCCGGGGCCGATGATCGCCACGGCATCCCCGATGGAGACGTTTCCCATCTGCCTGAGCCACCTGATCCCGTTTCCGATGACCGCGCATATCAACACCCCCAATCGAGGGGATATCTCATCCCCTATCCTGTGGACCTTCGCATTGGGGTGGATATAGAGATATTCGCTATAGGCCCCGAAGAGGTGGGGGGTATCCTTGCAGGAGACCATCGAGCCGTAGGCATAGTGTTTTTCGCACGTCGCATATTGGCCGGATCGGCACGAATCGCAAAGACCGCAGCCGAAGGCGTACTCGACGACCACCCTGTCTCCTTCGACCACCCCATGGCGTCCTCTCGCGCCTCTTCCCATCGCGGCGACCCTTCCGACGATCTCATGCCCCATGATGAGGGGGAACGGCCGGGGGCCGAAGGTCTGCTTCCCCCGGAAGATCCCGGGGTCGGATCCGCAGACGCCAACAAGCTCAACCTCCAGCAGGCCGTCCTGATCGCCTGTCTCCGGCAGAGCGAAGGTCTGCATCTCCATCATTTCAGGGGCGACCAAAACCATTGCACGACATTTCATCTTCATGGCGATACCCTTTCAAGTTTCAGAGAACAGATCGGAATTCGTGAGCGGCGATACAATAAAATCACGCCGCATGGCGCCTCTGGAACTGGCCTCTCACAGGGCCGGTCATCCATATCATAACTATTGAGGAAACACATCAATGATTGCCGCTTATATTCATGGCAGCATCGTCCGTTGCCCGCCCGCCTAAAAAATCATACCGAAAAAGTCATTGTAAATAGAGTAATTTCAGGTATATTACAGTCTCGATTTGACGGTTTACGAATCCAATCTACCGGATAAGGAGCCGAAGCAGGATGCCGCGCATTTTCGACAACATCGAGGACGAGCTTCTCCCGGCGCTTCGCGAAACGATTGTCCTGTCCAATCGCGCCGACTTCTGCGTGGGTTATTTCAATCTGCGCGGCTGGAAGGCTTTGGATGATTGCATCGAACGCTGGCAAGGCGGTGAGGGGCATTGCTGTCGCCTTCTTGTCGGCATGCAGCGCATGCCCCAGGAAGAGATAAACGCCCTGCTGGGGCTCATGAAGGCCGATGATCAGATCGACCAGGCAACGGTCCTGCGTCTTAAAAAGGAACTCGTCGAAAAGTTCAAAGAACAACTGACGGTCGGCGCGCCCACGAACGAAGATGAAGCGGGGCTGCGGAGGCTGGCCGCCCAGATCAAGGCAAAAAAAGCAATCGTCAAACTCTTCCTGCGCCACCCCCTGCACGCAAAGCTCTATCTGCTTTTCCGTCCCGACCCGATCAATCCCATCATAGGCTATCTCGGAAGCAGCAACCTGACTCTCGCCGGTCTTTCCCGGCAAGGGGAGCTGAATATAGACGTGCTTGACCACGATGCGGGGAAGAAGCTGGCAAAGTGGTTTGAAGACCGGTGGGACGACCGTTGGTGCATCGACATTTCCGCCGATCTGGTGAAGGTCATCGAACAGAGCTGGGCGCGGGAGGAGCTAATCCCCCCCTACCACATCTACGTCAAAATGGCCTATCACTTAGCGAGCGAAGCTCGTGAGGGCATCTCAGGCTTCCAGTTACCGGCGGATTTGAAGAATAAGCTTTTCGGCTTCCAGGAAGCGGCGGTAAAAATCGCGGCGCATCATCTCCAGAAACGCGGCGGCGTCCTGATCGGCGACGTCGTCGGCCTGGGGAAGACGCTCATGGCCACGGCCCTGGCCCGTATTTTCGAGGATGTCCACGATCTGGAAACGCTGATCATCTGTCCCAAGAACCTCCTGCCCATGTGGAACGACTACCGCGAGCGCTATCACCTGCGCGGGAAGGTGCTGTCCCTGAGCCGCGCCACCCGCGAACTTCCGGACATGCGGCGTTACCGCCTCATCGTGCTCGATGAAAGCCACAACCTCCGCAACCGCGAAGGCCAGCGTTACAGCGTCATCCGCGACTATATCAGAAAGAACGACAGCAAATGCATACTGCTCTCCGCCACCCCGTACAACAAGACCTATCTCGACCTGTCCAATCAGCTCCGGCTTTTCGTCTCGGACGACCAGGAACTCCCCATTCGCCCGGAAAGTCTCCTCAATGACCTGGGCGAAACGGAATTCATCCGCCGCCACCAGTGCCGGCCGCGCACACTTGCCGCTTTCGAAAAGAGCGAGTATGCCGACGACTGGCGCGAGCTTATGCGCCTCTACCTGGTGCGCCGGACGCGCAGTTTCATCATGGATAATTACGCCCAGACCGATCCGGAGAACGGCCGCAAGTTTCTGCTGCTGGAGGATGGGCAAGCCTATTACTTCCCAACCCGCGTGCCGAAGACCGCCGGGTTCGCCATTGCAGAAAAGGGCGCCCGGGACCAGTATGGGCGCCTCTATGCGACGGACGTTGTGGATGCCATCAATGCCCTCCACCTGCCGCGCTACGGCCTCGGCAACTATGTCGCCCCCTCGCCCGATACGCCGCCGACGCGGGATGAGGCCAAGATGCTCCAGAATCTCTCCCGTGCAGGCAAAAGGCTCATGGGCTTCTGTCGCACCAATCTCTTCAAGCGCCTGGAATCGAGCGGACAGGCATTTCTCCAGTCCGTCGAGCGGCACATCCTGCGCAACTACGTTTATCTCCATGCCATCGAAACCGGAAAGCCCCTGCCCATCGGCACACAGGATGCGGGATTACTCGACACCCGCCTGTGCGATGAAGACACCGACGGCGCTGAGAATTTGTTTGATGACGAAAACGATACCGTCTGCGGAAAAGAAGACGACATTGCGGCTCTGTGGACGAGAGAGGATTTCCAGCGCCGCGCCGCCGAGATTTACAGCCAGTATACGTCCCGGGGAAAGAACCGTTTCGATTGGCTGCGTCCGGATTTGTTCGATAAGATATTAGAAAAAAACCTCCGCGCCGACGCCGAGGCCCTCGCCGCTGTGCTCGTAAAGTGCGGCGAGTGGAACCCCGCACAGGACGCAAAACTGGAGAGGCTCTGCGAACTTCTGCTGAAGAAATATCCCGGAGAAAAAGTCATCGTTTTCTCGCAGTTTGCCGACACCGTCCGTTACCTGGAAAGAGAACTCCGAGCATGCGGAATCGACAGCCTCGCCGGGGCAACTGGCGATTCTTCCGATCCGACGTATCTGGCCTGGCGTTTCAGCCCGACCAGCAACGAGAAACGCGACCGGATCAAACCGGAAGACGAACTACGGGTTCTCATCGCCACGGACGTCCTCTCCGAAGGCCAGAACCTTCAGGACTGTGCCATCGTTGTCAACTATGATCTTCCCTGGGCCATCATCCGGCTTGTCCAGCGCGTCGGTCGTGTGGACCGCATCGGCCAGAAGGCGGAAAAGATCCTCTGTTACTCCTTTTTGCCCGCCGACGGCGTCGAGCGCATCATCCGTCTGCGCGCCCGGGTGCGGCAGCGCCTGCAGGAAAATGCCGAGGTTGTCGGGACGGACGAGGCTTTCTTCGAGGACGATCGCAACGACCAGATCGTGCGCGACCTTTTTACCGAAAATGCCGGCATCCTTGACGGAGAAGCCGACACCGAGGTGGACCTTGCTTCCTACGCCTACCAGATATGGAAAAACGCCGTGACCGCCGACCCGAAACTGGAGAAGATCATCCCCGAAATTCCCCCGGTCGTTTACTCCACAAAGCCGCACCGGGCCACCGCACACGCCCCGGAAGGGGTGGTCGTCTATCTGCGCACGGCTGAGGACAATGACGCCCTCATCTGGATAGATAAGGAAGGCCGAGTGGTCACAGAATCCCAGAAAACTATCCTCGACGCCGCCCGATGCGTGCCCGATACGCCCGCCCTGCCGCGGCTGGAATCCCACCACAACCTCGTGCAGCAGGGCGTGGAACGGGTTCTGAAAGAGGAGAGAACCGTCGGCGGACAACTCGGCCGCCCCTCCGGCGCCCGCTTCCGTACATACGACCGCCTCAAGCGATACGCGGAGGAAGTTCAGGATACCCTCTTCGACCGGCAGGAACTGCACCGGGCTATCGAAGAAATCTATCGCCACCCCCTGCGGGAAGCAGCCAAGGATGCCCTGAACCGCCTGCTCCGCGCCCGTGCGGATGACGAGACCTTCGTTCAGAAAGTCCTGGCCCTCCGGGACGCCGATGCGCTGACTGTCAAGGGCGGAGAAGCCGAATCGCGTGAACCGCGCATCATTTGTTCGCTGGGATTGGCCGCGAAGGAATCACCCCATACATAACCCTTGACAAGCGTCACGTGACAAGTAACCGAAAAGGAGAGTGCGATGAGTATCGAAAATAAGGGGCCCCGCGAAATTCCCCCCACCCATCCGGGGGAAATGCTCCGGGAGGACTTCATGCCGGACTACGGTTTGACGACGGCTGCTCTGGCCGAGACACTGGGCGTTTCGCGTCAGACCATAAATGAGATTTTACGCGAGCGCCGGGCCATGACCCCGGCGATGGCGCTTCGCCTGGCCCGGCTATTCGGCAACACCCCGGAATTCTGGCTCAATGCCCAGCGGGCCTGTGATCTGTGGCAGGCACGGGAGAATTCCCGGCAGGACATCGTAAAAATCAAACCCCTGCACGCCGTATGAAGGCATTTCTCTTCCATCGTTTCCATCCCTATCAGAATTTCCTCCTGGGCAAGCGAGGAAGGATTATTTGAGGAGAGAGCAACTATTGGCTGCATTAGATTTCGCGAGAGCACGTACGTTATTGCAGCAGTTCGATTTCAAAACCCTCTTCATCGAGGAACTCGGCTGGAATCGCCATGACACCCGTCTGGAAATCCCCATAGACGGGCAGATCTTCAGGTTTACTGCGGTAGCTGAGAAACGCGGCCTGGTCGCGTTTGCCTGTCGTGCGGAAAACGGCGGCCGGATTCCCGAATATCCAATACGCCGCAAGATCGAGCGCCAGGTCGCCAAAAGCGCCCACGAACACCTCATCATTTTTACTGACAACAAGCAAACCGCACAAGTCTGGCAATGGGTCCGGCGCGAACAGGGCAAACCTGCCGCCTGCCGGGAGCACACTTATCATTCCAGTCAGTTCGGAGACGCGCTCATCCAGAAGCTGCAGGCCCTTGTCGTCAGCCTTGAAGAAGAGGAAAACCTGACACTCTTCGATGTAACGGGCCGTGCCAGAAAGGCCTTTGACTTCGAGCGCGTCACCAAACGTTTCTACGACCGCTTCAAGGCCGAACACGCAGCGTTTCTCAAGTTTCTTGAAGGCATCCCCGACGAGGAGATGGAGCGCTGGTACGTCTCGGTGATGCTTAACCGCCTGATGTTCATCTACTTCATCCAGAAAAAAGGCTTCCTGGATAATGACACCGATTACCTGAAAAACAGACTTACCCGGTGCAGAAAGGAAATCGGACAGGATCGTTTCTATAGGGATTTCCTTTGCCCGCTCTTCTTCGAGGGTTTTGCCAAACAGGAGGAAGAACGCCCAAAGAAAGCCCGCGAACTTCTCGGCGAAGTGCCGTACTTAAACGGCGGCATCTTCATGCCCCACCAGATCGAACAGCTTTACGGTAAAACGATCGTGATTCCCGACCAGGCCTTCGAAAAGCTCTTTGCCTTCTTCGACGCCTACCATTGGCACCTCGACGAACGCCCCCTCAGGCGGGACGACGAGATCAACCCCGACGTCCTCGGTTACATCTTCGAAAAGTACATCAACCAGAAGCAGATGGGCGCCTACTACACGAAGGAGGACATCACTGGCTACATCGGCAAGAATACCATTATCCCCTTCATCTTCGACGCGGCAAAGGAGAAGTGCAAGGTCGCCTTCGAGAGCAAGCGTTCCCTCTGGAGTCTGCTCTCGGAAGATCCGGATCGCTACATCTACCCCGCTATGAAGTACGGCGCGGAACGGCCCCTGCTGCAGGAAATCGAAGATGGTGTGGACACTTCCAGACCCGGCCTTCTTGAACGTCGCAAACCATGGAACAAGCCCGCGCCGCAGGAATATGCTCTGCCCACAGAAATCTGGCGAGAGGTCGTCGCCCGGCGGCAGCGTTACGAGGAAGCGCGGGGCAAGTTGGAAGCAGGCGAAGTCTGCGCCATCAACGACCTCATCACGTATAACCTCGACATCCGCCAGTTTGCCCAGGACATTATAGAGAATTGCGAAGGCCCCGAACTCTTGGTCGCCTTCTGGAAGGCCATCGAAAAAGTCACCGTGCTCGATCCGACCTGCGGCTCCGGTGCGTTCCTTTTTGCAGCCCTCAACATCCTCGATCCGCTCTACGAGGCATGCCTCGAACGAATGCGCTTCTTCCTGGAGGAATGGGGTGAAGGTGGGAAGAAGAACCATCCAAACTACCACAAGCTCTTCACCGAAATATTAAAGCGCATGGATGACCATCCCAACCACCGCTACTTTATCCTGAAATCCATCATCATCAATAACCTCTATGGCGTGGATATCATGGAGGAGGCCATCGAGATCTGCAAGCTCCGCCTCTTCCTCAAGCTTGTCGCGCAAATCGAACGCATCGGGGACATCGAGCCTCTGCCGGACATTGACTTCAACATCCGCGCCGGAAATACGCTCGTCGGTTTCACCACTATCGAGGAGGTAAAACAGGCCGCGGAAAACGAATCTTCCGGTCAGGGAAAATTATTGTTCGGAGAAACGGAGAAGATGATCAACCGGATCGAGGAAGAGGCCAGCCTTGCGGACAGCGCCTTCCAGATGTTTCGCCGGATGCAGACCGAGCAGGGCATGTCGCCCAATGACTTCGCCGACGCCAAGGAGAACCTGCGCACCCGCCTCCGGAAGCTGACTGACGAGCTCGATCGGCATCTGGCAAGCGAATACGGAATCAGCGAGGGTAACATCACGAACAGCAAGAAATTCGACGCGGCCTTCGCACATTGGCGAAAGAGCCACCAGCCCTTCCACTGGTTCGCCGAATTCTACGGCATCCTCAAGGCAGGCGGATTTGACGTCATCATCGGTAATCCGCCGTATGTGGAAACCATTAATATTGATTACACTGTACGTGGCTTCCAAACTACTACCTGTGGTGATTTGTATGCTCTGTGCATGGAGAGGTCGGGCTGTCTCCTGACTCACGGTGGACGACTGGGAATGATAGTTCCGGTCTCAAGTGTCAGCACCGACGGATTTTCAGAGCTACGCCGTTGCCTCCGGAAACAAGCATTCTTTGCATGGATACTAAACTTTGCAGAGCGGCCTTCGAAATTGTTCACCGGGGTTGAAAAAAGGCTAACGATCTGGTTGACCAAGCAAGGAGGAGATGCCGCGCAGCTTTGCCTTTCAAATTACAAGCGATGGATGGCAGAAGAACGGGATGTTCTTTTTCCCAAAAACGAGTTTGTGTCCGACAGCAGCAGTTCCTCACTTGTCGGAGATTCAATTCCCAAAATCTGCACTCCGGTTGAATCTCGCATTTTGACGCGGCTCTTAACAGAAAATCCTCTGGAAAGGTATTTCATGAGCACTTCGCCACACGTCGTCTATTACACGCGTAAACTGCGTTATTTCGTTCAGTTCTTTGACTTTGTACCGCTTATCAAGGACTCCAAAGGCAAAAGACTTAAACCGTCTGAGTTAAAAGAACTGCACCTCCGGGACAAAACACAGAAAGAAGTTGTTATTGCGGTGCTAAATTCGTCACTTTTCTTCTGGTTCTTCTGTACGTTCTCCGATGTTCGCAACGTCAACAAGCGGGAGATACTCGGGTTTAAATGTTCCTTGGACAAAATACGAGTTGACGTTATTGCCGACCTACGCAGGCTTTGCCAGACGTTGATGAATGATTTTGACCGCAATTCGCGAATGCTGACTGGAGATTATGGAAGCTATGGCGTGCGGCATATCCAGAGTTTCCAACCTCGGTTGAGCAAACCCATTCTCGATGAAATCGACAGCACCTTGGCAAAACATTACGGCTTCACCGACGAAGAACTCGACTTCATCATTAACTACGACATCAAATACCGCATGGGCCAAGGAACAGAGGGGGATGAATCGTGAGCCATCTTTATCAAATCGGATTGAAAACCCCAAACTTTAAGCCTGGGGATGAACCAGGAGAGAGGTTCATTTTTTCTACAAAAAGGGGGGACCCATGATTGATTATTCAGGCTGGGAAAGAAATGAATTCAACGTCATAAGTCTTCAACTTGACCCATTAAACCCAAGAGTATCTAATACCGGGCAGGGGCAAATTGATCAGGCTAATCTATTGCGTCTATTTGTTGAGGCATACAATGTCTATGATTTAGCAGAAAGTATATCAAAAAACGGTTACTTCCCTGATGAAGTGATCATGATATGTAGAGAAGATGATAGAAATCGTTTTGTGCTTGAAGGCAATAGAAGGATTGCTGCCTTAAAACTGCTGCTCAATCCGGAAAGCGCACCAGATAAATACAAAAGTAAATTCAGAACATTGTCCGCATCAGCAAACAAAGCTTTAATTCAGAAAGTCTTGGCTGTTGTAGCGCCTTCTCGCGAAGCTGCCACCCCTATCATAATAGAGAAACATACCCATACTCCGGTCAAGCCATGGTCGGTCCTTATGGAAGCTACCTATATCAATAATTTGCTCGGGGATGCCGACAATCAGTCTACCACACTGGCTCAATTGGGAATATCGATTAAAGATTTTGATCGCTTTAAAAGAATGAATATGATGTACGAACTTGCAACTTCTCTTGATCTTCCCGATAAGGTAATGGATAAACTCAGGAATAAAGAAAAGTTTCCCATGACCACGGTGGAACGGCTTTATAATAATACTGCAAGTATACGGCTAGTACTTGGTCTTTCGGACGATCTTGAAGAGATATCTGATCTTGATACCTTCAAGAAATTGTATGGCAAGATTATAATTGATATATGCGAGAAAAATCAGGATTCACGTACGTTGGATAAGGTAGAAGACAGAGAGCGTTATGCTGCTTACCTTAAAAGTCAGGTGCCTGTTATAGATAAACCGCAATCCGCCAAGGCAAAAGACATAATAAGCACCAATAAAAGAAAAGATTATGAAAGCACTAAAGCTGAGAAGAAAGTACAAGTAAGATCAAACAGGAAGCCAAAGGGTATTATTCCACTAGGTTTCGCTTATCGTATCAATCAAGGTGCAAGTATTAGAAAACTCTGTGACCAATTAAAAAAACTTCCAATTGAACAATACCCTGATGTAGCGGCAATCTCATTCAGAATCTTTCTCGAAAAAAGTATAAAGATATTTTTAAAAATGAACAGAATAAAAAACATTCCCATAACGCCGCCGCCTCCAATAAAAGAAAATAGTATTAGTTTAGGCGACGCGCAATTGGGATCATTACTTGAGTATTTGGGTAAATCTGATAACCCCTTGATAAATGATAGTAGTGTAAAGAAAGCCCTCCGCATTTTTAAGAGTGCTTCACATTTTCCCTCATTAAGCATACTCAATTCCATCATACATAACGAAGAGCTATGTTTCTCGGAAGAACAAGTAAGGGAGCTATGGCCATCACTGGAACGATTATTCATAATCATGCTATCTGAACCGGAGTAAAGCGATGGATACGTATAAAACGCCCCTAAGATATCCGGGTGGGAAAAGAGTTTTATATAAGGTTATTGCCCAAATTTTAAGAGAGAATAACCTGTTAGATGGGTTCTACGTTGAACCATTCGCCGGGGGAGCTGGTGTTGCCATGGAACTTCTTTTGCGTGAATATGTGCAACATATCTATCTCAACGATGTCGATCCTCATATTTTTGCTTTCTGGCAGTCTATTTTAAATAACGCTGAAGACTTTATAAGGATGATTGAGAATGTCGACGTTAGCGTTGACGAATGGAAACGGCAGAAGCATATTTATAAGGACACAAATAACTATTCGAGCTTGGAAGTTGGATTTTCAACATTCTTTCTTAACCGCTGTAATAGATCAGGTATTCTCGGTGGAAGACCGATTGGGGGTCTCGATCAAACAGGACCCTGGAAAATCGGTGCCCGATTTAATAAAAAAAATCTTATTGCCCGAATTGAAATGATAGCCCTTTACAAGGAAAGAATTCACGTTTATGGGTGTGATGCCACGGTTTTTCTGAAAACTGAAATTAACAATCTCCGGAATGACAAGACCTTTATATATCTCGATCCCCCCTATTACATTATGGGCGGGCAATTGTATTTAAATAACTACATTCATGCTGATCACTTTGCGTTATCCCAGTTCATAAAGAATTTACCGGTTAAATGGGTACTGTCATACGACAATGTTCCCCAGATAAAGGAAATGTATAAGGAAAAAAGAAACTCTTTCGTTAACTTATATTATAGAGCAAATGAACGAAAGGTTGGCAAGGAACTTATTTTTTTCAGTGATGACATCAATATTCCTGATTACATAATGCCTTTACAAACTGCCGATAGTTCAGGATGGCATCCCATCGCCGGCACAAAATAAATTTGATAGCTGCCAGCATCAACATCCGCCAAGGCAAGAAATCATGACGTGTGAGGAACTGCCTCAACTGATCGCAGGAAGCCGATATAGCGTAATATGGAGAAGGATCGAGGACAATCACGGAGATCTTTATAATGAGCAATACCTTTAACATCTATTGCGATGAGTCATGCCACCTGGAACATGATCACCAGCAAGCAATGGTTCTCGGTGCAGTGTGGTGCCCGCTTGAAAAAGTCGGGGAAATCAATGTGCACGTGCGCCAGATAAAGGCCAGGCACGGGATGAAACCGGGGTTTGAGGTAAAATGGACGAAGGTTTCGCCGGGCAAAAAATTACTCTATCGTGATTTGATCGAATACTTTTTCAGCAATGACGATCTCCATTTCCGGGCGCTGATTGTACCGGACAAGTCGCAACTTCAGCATGATGCCTTCAACCAGAGCCACGATGAATGGTACTACAAAATGTATTTCGACATGTTAAAGGTGATTTTCGATCCGGACGCCTGTTATCGCATCTATCTTGATGTCAAGGATACGCGCAGCGCAATCAAGATTGCAAAATTGCATGAGGTTTTGTGCAACAGCATATATGATTTCTCCCTTCGGATCATTGAACGGGTGCAGCCCGTTCGCTCCCACGAAGTGGAAATTCTGCAAATGACCGATCTTCTGATCGGCGCTATATCTTACGTGAACAGGGGGCTGAATACCAGCCGGACAAAACTTGACCTGATAAATCTGATTCGTGAACGATCTCATTATTGTCTGACAAAAACAACGCTCCTACGAGAGGGAAAATTCAATTTGTTTCGGTGGCATGCGTCGGAGAGGCAGTCATGATGCAAAAACATGATTGGCTGCCGGATATGGCGTCCATAAATGGAGAATGGGATAAAGTCCTCGTTCGTTTATATGGGATATTTGATAAGGACTTTAGGAAAGGAAAACCTTTCCTGGAGAAGTTGCCTGTGTGGTGGGATAGGCGGGTTGAAAAGGGGGATATTTATGAGGAGGGTTTCTGGCACCTGATATCGAGAGATGAACAACGCTCGGGCGAACGTCTGTTCGATCCCAGGAGGGCGGAACGGTTGCCGTGGTGTTGTCCCATGCTTCTCCATAACGGAGATGTCAGCATAAAAACGTGGGATCATAGAGAAGGAAGACTATTGCGAACGTACGTCTGGCTTGAAGAATACGATTATGTGGTTGTTTTGGAAAAGCGGCAGCAGAACTTCGGGAAGGTTGCCTTCTTAATTACGGCATATCATGTTGATGGGCCATCAAGGAAAAGTTCCCTTGCAAAGAAATACGCCCAACGGGAAGGTTAAAATGCAATCGCCGCCCCTAAGGACGGCGAAGATCTCCTTCTACACATGGTAGATGAGTCGATTTCAGAATATATATTTCCTGCCAATTGTCAAGCACTTTTTAGAGAGGCGGATTTATGAGAATGGAATTAATGACCATTCGCCGGTCCGATGCCGCATATCCTGCCACCCTTTCGACCTTCCTCGGCAAACGGCCGCCGGAGCCCCTTTTTGCCCTTGGCAACCTGGAGATTCTCCGTCAAGAAACGTTCGCCCTGTTCTGTTCGGTAAAATGCCCGGGAAACCTGATCCTCAAGACGTACGATCTTGTCCGGGAGCTGCGCGACGCCGGGACGGCGGTCATCAGCGGCTTCCATTCCCCGATGGAAAAAGAATGCCTCTCACTTCTCCTGCGGGGAAAACAGCCGGTTATCTGGTGCCCGGCCCGGCGTCTGACATCCGAACGACTGCCAAAAGCGTATGGCGGACCTCTCGCCGAGGGTCGCCTCCTGATCCTGTCTCCCTTTGGGGAAGGGATCAGGCGAGCCACCAGCGACATCGCCCGCATCCGTAACGAATTTGTGGCTGCCCTGGCCGATAAGGTCTTCGTTTCCCACGCTGCCCCTGGCGGAAAGACCGAAGTCTTCTGCCGGGAAGTCCTATCCTGGGGAAAACCGCTGCTGACCTTTGACAGCCTGGAAAATGCCCCGCTCCTTGCCGCGGGCGCACGGCCCTTATCGTAGGCGCCAACTCAAATCAGGGGTTTATTCCCAGGCTGAGATCATCCGATATCAAACTTTGATATTTCCCGAACCTGGCCATTCTGATGGCCAGTCTCACGGCGCGGGAGTCGTGGGGATAGACCCCCTGCACCCTCAAGCGGCACGGAAACGGTCCAGGCTGTCCTTGGCGATGAAGGCGCGCTGCATCTCCGAGGTGCCGTAGGCGAGTTCCGCGAACCGGGCGTCGCGGTAGAGACGCTCCACGGCGGCGCCTATCAGATAGCCGTGCCCGCCGTGGACCTGCATCGCCAGGTCGGCGATCATTCCTGCCGCCTCGCTCGTGAAGAGCTTCGCGCAGGAGGCGAGAACGGGACCCTCAGGATCCTTCTGTTCCATTGCCCAGGCGGCCCGGAAGGTCATCATCCGGCCGATGTCGTTGAACGTGAACATGGTGGCGAGCTTCGCCCCAACCCCTTCGAACAGGCCGATCGGTTTTCCGAACGCCTTTTTCGCCTTCGCGTGGCGCGTCGATTCATCCATGCAGGCCATGCCAACACCCACGCAGAGGACGGAGAGGGCGAGCTTCATCTCCTCCAGCAGGGCCTGCATTGAGCCCCAGCCGGCGCCGACGGCTCCACCGAGGATGGCCTCATCCGTTACCGTGCAGTTCTCCAGGCGGATCCCAGCGGTCGGCGCGCCGCGGAGTCCCATCGTTTTGAGCGGTCTGCCGATCCTCACCCCGATCGCTTCGCGGTCGATCACAAAGAGGGTCATCCCCCGTTCCAGACCCGCTTCCCGGTCGGTCCAGGCGAGAACCAGAAAGAAATCGGCGAGCGGTGCGTTCGTGACGAGGTCCTTCTCTCCATTCAGGATCCAGCGGCCGTCCCTCTTTTCCGCGGTGGTTTGCATCCCAGCGAGGTCCGATCCTGCCTCCGCCTCTGTGCAGGCAAACGCGCCGATCCTCTCGCCCGCAGCAAGGAATGGGAGATACCGTTCCTGCTGGGCATCCGTGCCTAAACGTTTCACGCCCCTTCCGAAAGCGGTCGCCGAGGAGATGGCCGCGAGATAGGTCGAGGGGCAGACTCGGGCCAGTTCTTCGCCGGCGACGCATGAACCGAGCAGGTCTTCCCCCAGCAGGAGATTCAGAAAGCCCGTGCCGGCAAGCTTTTTCAGGTTGTTCCTCATCCGGGCGGCGGCCTCTTCCGGGGGGGCCTCGTCGAAGAGGGCTGCGCCCGGAGCGATCTCCTCCCGGCAGAACCGCGCCATCTCCGCCTGCAAGCCCCTGTGCTCATCCGACAGTTCGTAATTCATCGCGCTTTCTCCTCACTCCCTCCTTACATCATCATGAACCGGGCGACGATCATCCGCATGATGTCGGATGTGCCTCCGCCCAGTTGGCCGAGCTTCGCGTCCCGGAGGATCCTCTCCACGGGATATTCGTGGATATAACCGTACCCGCCGAAGAGATCCACCCCCTCCGACGCCATTTCGAACCCCCGGTCGCCGACATACATCTTGTTCACTGCGGCAGTGAGCGGATTCAGCGCCACGCCGCTGTCCTTCGATGCGGCGATCCGGTAGACGGCGAGTCTCGCTGCCTCGAGGTAGACCTTCATGTCGGCTATCCGGTTCTGGATCGACTGGAACTCCCGGATCGGCCGGTTGAAGGCCCGCCGCTGATTCGCATAACGGGCGCAGCTCTCCAGCATGAAGGTGTGGCCGCCGAGGAAGGGGGCAATCAGCGTGCTACGGTCCCATTCCACTCCGCCCAAGGCGATCAGCCAACCGTTCCCCTCCCCCCCCAGGCAGTTCTCGGCGGGGACTTCGCATTCATCGAGGAACACCTCCGAGGTTGCGGAGGCCCGGCAGCCCATCTTGTGCATCGGCTTTCCGGTCGAGATCCCCGGGAAGCCCCGCTCCACGATAAAAGTTGTGATCCCCTTGTGCTTCTTCGCCTTGTCGAGGGTCGCAAAGATGATGAAAACCTCGGAGAGAGGGGCGTTGGTGATGAAGGTCTTCGATCCGTTCAGGACGTATTTGTCCCCCTTTCGGACCGCGGTGGTGGTCAGCGCCGCGGCGTCGGAGCCGCAGCCCGGTTCGGTGAGCCCCATGCAGCCGATCCATTCGCCGGTGACGAGCTTCGGCAGGTACTTCTCCTTTTGTCCCTCGTTACCGTGCTGCAGGATGTTGGCCGCGCAGAGGTAGGTGTGCGCCCCCCAGGCAAGGATATGGCCGCCGTCTACGCCGGCATGGCCGACCGCCTCTCCGGCCAGGCAACTGGTGACGAAATCCGCCCCCGACCCACCGTATTTTTCCGGCACGGGAAGGCCGAGAAGTCCCATCTCACCGAATTTCCGCCAGACCTCGAAATTGAATTCCCCCTTCAGATCGGCCTCCTCGCACAGGGGGGCGATCTGGCTCTTCGCAAACCGATAGACGGTCTCCCGGAACATCTTCTGTTCGTCGCTGATCGAGAAATCCATAAAGGCTCCTTTGCCGGTTTTCAGACGTGGACCAAGCCCAGCCGCGTCCGACACTCCTCAATGGTGGCCACCTGCCGCCCCTGATCGCGGACCATCCGGGCGGCCTTCTCAACCAGCTCGCCGTTACTCTTGGCCATCGCCCCGGACGAGAGGTAGAAATTGTCTTCCAGCCCCACCCGGACGTTTCCACCCAAGGCGATCGCCGCCGCTACCATCCGCCACTGGTCGTCGCTGATCCCGATCACCTCCCAGTCGCTCCCGGGGGGAAGCAGGCGGGCCTGCTGGACGAGGGTTTCCACCGTCGGCGGGATGCCGCCGAGAACCCCCATGATGAGACTGTACTGGTACGGCGGCGCGAGTAGCCCCATGTCGATGAGGGGGAAGCTGTTGCCGATATGGCCCGAATCGAAGCACTCCATCTCCGGCTTGACCTTGCATTCCTTCATCGCCGAGACCAGGGCGATGATTTCGGCGAAGGGGTTGGGGAAGACAAAGTCGAAGACGAACTTCTTCTTCACCGGATTGTACTTGGCGTAATTCATGGAACCCATGTTCAGGGCGGCGATGGCCGGTCTGATCGTCGTCACGGGAGCCATTTTCGTCTCCACGGGGATGCCGATGGCGCCGGTGGAAAAGTTGATGATGATCGGGCAGGCCGCAGTCACCGCGTCATAGATATTCCGGTAATCGGCCACCTCATACGAGGGGGTCCCGTCGGGCTTTCGCGCGTGGATGTGGACAACGGCGGCGCCGGCCTCGCAGGCCCTTTTCGCCTCGGCGGCGTATTCCTCCGGGGCGTAGGGGATCGCCGGGCACTGGGCGCGGTTGGCCACCACCCCGGAGAGGGCGCAGGTGATCATGCAGGGGCGTTCGAAATTGAAGTTGTCCTTGATCCATAACGAGCTCACGGCAGCCTCCTTTTTTTATTTCATCTCCCTTTAAAGAGCGGCTTTCTCTTTTCAAGAAAAGCGGCGATCCCCTCGGCGGCGTCCTCGGTGGCGGCGACCCGGCCTAACGCTTCGCAGAGGTGGTCCAGCGCCTCTGCGAAGGGGAGATCGGCCATCTCGTAAAAAGCCCTTTTCCCCATCGCAACCCCGAGCGGGCTCTTCTCCGCCAAGCCGCGGAGAGACTCCTCGACCGCCTCATCCAGTTTTTCCGGTGGAACCGCCCTGGTGATGAGGCCAATCCGCTCCGCCTCCAGGGCGGGGATACGCCTCCCCGTCAGGACCATCTCCATCGCCTTCTTCCGCCCCACATGGCGGTAGATCAACGCCCCGATCATCATCGGGAAGATCCCGACGTTGACTTCGGGGGTGCTGAACCAGGCGTCTTCCCGGGCGATAACGATATCGCAGCTCAGCATGAGCCCCATCCCGCCGGCCAGGCAGGGGCCGTTCACCCGGGCGACCAGGGGCTTGCCCATCAGGGCCATCCGCTTCAGGAGGAGGGCGTAACGGCGCGCCCCCGCCGCGACATCCTCGCCGCCGGAAAAGGCGGAGGCCAGGTCAGCCCCACTGCAGAAGGCCTTCTCGCCCGCACCGGTGAAGCAGAGGGCGCGAACCGCCGGGTCCGCCTCGGCCTCCTCCAGGCGGTTCATGATCTCCCCCATCATCTCTTGGCTGATGGCGTTGCGCCGTACTTCCCGGTTGATCGTCAGCCAGGCAGCGTCTCCCTTGATCTGGTAAAGAAGTTCAGACTCCATGTTGCTCCTCCTCAGCCGGTTCGATTTCCAGGAGGATCTCTCCCGGCATCACCTGGGCGCCGACGGCGGCATGGATCTTTTTCACCACCCCCCGGTACGGTGCGCCAAGTGTGGTCTCCATCTTCATCGCCGACAGGACAATCAGGGACTGTCCCTTGTTAACCAGGTCGTTCACGGCTACCAGGATGCGGATCACCGCGGACGGCATGGGCGGCGTCACCTGCCGGGATTGATCGTCCGGTCCGCCGCGGCGCCGCGGCCGCCGGTCGTCGGCGCCGACCTCTTCGACAAGGTAGGTCTCCCCCTCGATGGAAATCCAGGCTTCACTCCCCCGTGCGGCCAGACAGGCCCGGATCGGATGCCCTTCGACATCGAGGAGCCATTCGCTGTCGTTGATCTGGACCCACCGGAGGCGGTATTCCCGTCCGTCGATGCGGGCCGTGTGACCCTCTCCGGAGGAGAGGGGGGCAACGGTCAGGGATTTTTGTTCCTTGTTGACGAGCAGCGGGAATTCCATCTTTTTCTCCTTGAATATCCACCCTTCGCGCTTCCGGGCCCTGCTTTCCGGTTGCGTAAAGGGGTTACAATGACCAGACGCCCAGGGTCTCCCAGGGGGACGGAAAAGAGTCCCGCTCCCGCCCCGTTCCGGTCGGGACCGCGTTGCGGGGAGAGAGCCGGGAGGCCGCGTAGGCCAGGCAGGCAAGATCCGCCCGGCTCATGGAGGGTTTCCAGCCGGCGAAACGCTCATCGATCAGACGGGTATGGGTTTCCCCACTGCGGAACGGGTCCGATCTGATCACCTCCAAGAGAAATTCGACCGGGGTCCTGACCCCCAAAACGCAATATTCGGAGAGGGCGCGGACCATCCTTTCGATCGCCCCCGACCGGTCCCCGGCGTGGACGATCAATTTGCTCAGGATCGGGTCATAGGCCGTGGGGACCGTAAAACCGCTGTAAATCCCCGAGTCGACGCGAATCCCCGGACCGGCCGGCTCCTTGAGGTAGAGGATCTCCCCCGGCGAGGGGAGGAAGCCTCTTTCGGGATCTTCGGCGTAGATGCGGCACTCGATCGCATGGCCCCGCGGCCGGATCTCATCCTGCCGGAAGGCGAGGGGCTCTCCGGCGGCGATTCTGATCTGCTGCCGGACCAGGTCGATGCCGGTGACCATTTCGGTGACGGGATGTTCCACCTGCAGCCGGGTGTTCACCTCCAGAAAATAGAACCGGCCCTGGGCGTCCAGCAGAAATTCCACAGTGCCCGCGTTGATATAGCCGGCCGCCCGGGCGGCGCTGAGGGCCGCCTCTCCCATCGCCTCGCGGAGCGCTTGGCCGAGGGCGGGCGAGGGCGACTCTTCGATGATCTTCTGGTGGCGGCGCTGGAGCGAACATTCCCGCTCGCCGAGATGCACGATGTGGCCTTGGGCGTCGGCAAGGATCTGTATCTCCACGTGGCGCGGCCTTTCCAGGTATTTTTCCAGGTAGACGGCGCCGTTGCCGAAGGCGTTTCGGGCCTCGCTGGCCGCCTCGTCGAAGGCCTCCTTCAGCTTTTCCGGGTCGAAGACGACCCGCATCCCCTTGCCACCCCCCCCGGCCACGGCCTTCAGGATGACCGGATAGCCGATCTCCCGGGCCTGTCCGGCGAGGTCGGCCGGGTTCTCTGCCGGTTCCGTCATCCCGGGGATCACCGGTACGGCGCTATTTTGCATGAGGGTCCGGGCGGAGGTTTTATCGCCCAGGGAGCGGATCACAGCGGCGGGGGGGCCGATGAACCGGAGCCCCTCTGCTTCGCATCTCTCGGCAAAGTCGCCGTTTTCCGCGAGGAAGCCGTATCCAGGATGGATCGCCTCGGCGCCGCTCTCTCGGGCGGCGGCGATGATCTTTTCGATATTCAGGTAGCTCTCCCGCGGTTCCGAACCGCCGATGGATATCGTCTCGTCGGCGGTTTGCACATGGAGGGCGCTCCGGTCCGCTTCCGAATGAACAGCTACGGCGGCGATCCCCATCTCCTTGCAGGTCCGCATGATCCTGACGGCGATCTCGCCCCGGTTGGCGATCAGTATCTTCCTGAACATCACCTCTCCTCCTCTCTTCCCTTTCCCCCTCTTCTCACACTCCAACCTTTTTCCCCTACATGCGGAACAGCCCGTGGCCCTGGGGGCCGCTGTGAATGGGACCGTTGAGCGAGGCCGAGACGGCCAGCCCAAGAACATCCCTCGTCTTTGCCGGGTCGAGTATCCCGTCGTCCCAGAGGTTGGCCGTGGAGTAGTAGGCGTTGCCCTCCTTCTCCGCCATCACGATGATCGGCTCTTTGATTGCCTTGACCATCTCTTCGGCGAGGGGGGGCTGCCCCTCCCGGGCGAGCTGGTCGTTTTTCACGGAGATGAGCACGTTGGCCGCCTGTTCTCCCCCCATGACGCCGATCTGGGCGTTGGGCCACATCCAGAGGAAGCGCGGCGAGTAGCCCCGGCCGCACATTCCGTAGTTGCCGGCGCCGAAGGAGGCCCCGACGATGACGGTAAACTTGGGGACCGTCGCGGTGGCTACGGCGTTGACCATTTTGTGTCCGTCCTTTGTGATTCCTCCCCGTTCATACTCCCGGCCGATGATGTAGCCGGTGATGTTCTGGAGGAAAATGAGCGGGATGCCGCGCTTGTCGCAGATCTCGATGAATTGCGTCGCCTTCAGGGCGCTGTTGGAAAAGAGGACCCCGTAATTGCCGAGGATCCCCACCGGGTAGCCGTGGATATAGGCCCAGCCGCAGACGAGGGTCGGCCCATAGAGCGCCTTGAATTCCAGGAATTCGCTGCCGTCGACGATCCGGGCGATCACTTCGCGGATGTCGTAGAGGGTGCTCATGCTGCGGGGGACGATCCCGTAGAGTTCCCTCGGATCGTAGAGCGGGGGGCGGGGGGGGTGGGTGGCGAGCCGGGATTTGCCCGGGTCGGGGAGCCCCTGGACGATGTCCCTGATGATCTGGATGGCGTGGGCGTCGTCTTCGGCCCAGTAGTCGGAAACGCCGCTGTCGCGGCAATGGAGGTCGGCGCCCCCCAATTCGTCCGCTGTCACCACCTCGCCCGTGGCGGCCCGCACCAGGGGAGGCCCGCCGAGAAAGATCGCCCCGGTTCCCTTTACATGAACCACCTCGTCGCTCATCGCCGGGATGTAGGCGGCCCCGGCCGTGCAGAGGCCCATCACGGCGGTGATCTGCGGGATCCCCATCTTGCTGATGATCGCCTGGTTGTAAAAGATACGACCCCCGTCGTCCAAATCTGGAAACACCTCGGACTGCAAGGGCAGATACGCCCCGCCGGAATCGACCAGGCTGATCAGGGGCAGGCGGTTTTCCATGGCGATCGTCTGGCACCGGAGGCCTTTTTTCACCCCCATCGGATAGATGGTGCCCCCCTTGATGGTGGGGTCATTGGCCGTGACCAGCACTTCCCGGCCGTGGATGACGCCGATGACAACCACGCTCCCCGCCCCGTGAACCCCTTTGTCGTACATGTCGTATGCGGCCAGCGGGGCGATCTCCAGGACAGGGGTGTTTTTGTCCAGGAGCAGCTCCAGCCTCTTGCGCACGGAAAGCTTGTTCTGTTCGGCCAGCCGGCCCAGTGCCTTCTCCGACCTCGCCTCCCGGGCGATCCGGAGCTCCTCGTTGAGACGGGCAACCATCGCCTCCATACGGCCGTAGTTTTCCAGATACTGGGGATCTTTCTTGTCCACTTTCGTTTCGATCGCTTCCATAGGTTGCCTTTCCTTGAAAAGTATCTCTATCCTGTCGCCGCCCCGTGGAGAAACACCTGGATGATGCCGTCCGTGATCCGCTTTTCCCTGCCCGCGGTCAGCGTCTCTTCCCCGAGGATCATCACGGACAGAAAGGTGTCGATGGCGCCGAGAAAGACGTACGTGAGGTAACGGGCCTGGATGTCGCTGCGGAGAAAGCCGTTCGTCTGTCCCTCCCGGATAATCTCCTGGCAGAGGGCGAAAAGCCCGTTGAATTTGTCCCGGCCCTTGCTGTGGGCATGATAGACAAATCCACGGGAAACCTCGGTAACAAAGAGAGTGATCTGATTCGGCTCGTTTGCATAGACACTCAGGAGATAGCGAATGATCCCGATGAGCTTTTCATCGGTGGGCATGGGGCCCCTCTTCAGCGTCTCGAGCTTGTTATAGAAACCGGTCCACCACTCCTCCACGATAGCGTCAAAGAGTTTTTCCTTGTTTTCGAAATAGTGGTAGACAAGCCCGTAGGACATCTGGGCCTCTCGGGCGATGTCCGCCATGCGGGTGTCTGCGTAGCCTTTCCGGCTGAAGACCTTCAGCGCAGCGTCGATGATGATCCTTTCACGGTCCGGTTTATCCATGGCCATCCCGTAACAGATGTTGATTGACAAGTCAATCAAAAATCGGTACCGCTAACGCATAAAGGTGAGTGATAATCATCCCGACTAACAGGGATGACATATGCCATATTGAACCTATGATGAGCGACGACTTAAAATACGTTATCTGCCAATTCGGCGCCCGGAGCGTGATACTACAAACCAGAGAACCTGATGAAAGGTCTGCCCGAAATGTCAGGACTGACACTGATAGCTTCCTGAAACTGTTAGACTGAAAAAGGTCTAAAATATAATGGATTTCGAATGGGAATCATGATAGCAATCTTGATACATGAAAGGCCATTGAAAAAGTTCCATCCCGTATAACGATGATGGAGGGAAATATGGACTGGTTCACAGATACCCCGTTTCTAAAAGGAGCGGGGTATTTTTTATAACGGATTAGGAGGTCACCGAGGATTTTTATACCGATCCGTATAAAACACCTAAATAAAAGCAGTGTATGTCTTCAACTTTTTGATAGTATGGGCTTTATGATCCATTTTTAATAAAATCTGTCGGCGTTTTATATGGACAAAAAGTGCAGTGTTTGGGTTTTTATAGGGATACATATATACACTGTTGGGCGCAGCGTGAGTGACATTCGGAGGAGACAACGGAGTGAGCCGTGAGAACAGGGTTCCCGAGGATCCTGTCGGATTCATCCAGGACCGCGTTCATCGGGGCGAGATCCTCTGGACCTATCACGTGAGCATGCGCTTCGCGGGCCGGTTCATTTCGCGAGCGGTAATCCGGGCGACGGTGGCAACTATCAGGTGGTATGAGGGGGGAAACAGATGGCGCGTGTGTTGATGGATTATCTGATTGCAATCGGGTGGGGAGTTGTTGGTGCTGTATCGCTGGCCTTCGGCCTGGGGATCTTATTACGGGTCTTTGACTGGCTGACTCCGATCGATGAGTGGGAGGAAATCAAGAAAGGAAACATCTCAGTGGCGATCATCATGGCTGCTGTAATCCTTGCCCTCGGAATGGCGGTCGGTTTTGCCATCATGCCTGTCCCGGTCGCCCGATAGTCATTGGGAGGGATATTGGCAGGAGTAGGCAGAGGCGCGGAGCTCGAGATCATCCCTTACGCTGCCTGAGTGCATGGCGGCGTAACGCCGAACCAACCGGTGCACCGGATTGCCGAAAAATTCGGCTCCCGGTGACCTTTGTCGTTAGGGCTAGAATTATGAGTCAGAATCCAAGCAAAGTAGCGAACCAGTATGACGCTGTGGCAAAAGAATATGCAGAAACATTCACCGGCGAACACGAAAAGAAGCCGAAAGATCAAGAAATACTGCACCGATTCTCGAAAGAGGTCGGGGACAGACGGCCTGTCTGGGATTTCGGCTGTGGTCCCGGTCAAACTACAAAGTACCTGAAAGATCTTGGTATCGAAATCTCCGGGCTGGATCTTTCAGAGAAATTACTAGAACAGGCCAGAACAATCAACCCAGACATATGCTTCCGGAGGGGTGATATTCTTGAGCTCGATTTTGAAGACAACTCAATAGCTGGTGTTGTAGCTTTCTATGCTATAGTTAACTTCACCGAAGACCAAGTAGTAACAGCATTCCGTGAGATATTTCGCGTATTGCAGCCGGGTGGAATATTCTTATTCACCTACCACATTGGTGAGGAGGCAATCCACTTAGACGAGTTTCTCGGTAAGGAGGTCGATATAGAATTCATGTTCTTCAGAAGTGACTTCATCTCCCGTTGCCTAGAAGACGGGGGATTTCAGGGAATTGAGTTGTTTGAGAGAGACCCATATCCAGGGGTGGAGTACGAAAGCCGAAGGGCCTACGTGTTTGCGAGAAAGCCAACCGGGCGGTAACGGCCCGAATCGGGTAGCCGGGGGTTTTTCTCCCCCGGCCCCCACACCACCCGGCGTGCGGGTCCGCACCGGGCGGTTCCCAAAGACAAACGGACCGTAGTCGGTTAAAATCTCACTCACAGCTCTTTGAATATATGGCGGCCACTGCAAGTTGAGGCTTGAGGATAGCATGCCTTATGTCGCGCCCGTATATTCGCTCCCCCATTCGGGTTCATCACGCTACGGAGCACATATGGACTATTCCCCATACTTTGGGTTCGGCCCTTCGGCAGGATGAGACCTCCCGGCTTTATTATTCACCGGGCTCGTTTCCACCCACCACACCGCCAAGAGTGGTGGTTTCCCATGCCTACTATGGCTTTTGCTGACTCCTGCCCGATCACCCTGCATGTTGCCACACAGGGCGCTGTCGTAGAATACGACCCCACGTCGAGCAGGTCTCCCCGGATAAGGACGTGAACTGTGACTATGCAACCGCAGCATTTACCGTATCTCCCGAATCCAGGGCTTTGTCATGTTGTGCTGACTTGCCCGGAGACTCAGCCTTGTATGCTGTTTCTGTTCGTCGGCTCATAGCTTTGCACTCCGGCTTCCTTTGGACGGTCCCTCGCGGTTCCGCCCTTGCCTTCGGCTAGTGCTTGTGTCAATGTTGTTGACATTGACAGGATTCAGATACAGGGGACTTTCACCCCATAAGTTCACGCCCATGCCGGGCGTACGCAACCGCATCAACTCGGACTGGCAATTCCGCTGTGCTCCATTGCCGGCCGGTTATGCGGAGCGTTCGCCAGTAACGTAGACTAAGGAGGGGAGAGATGTCCCCAGCAATCTTCAGATCAGGGCCATACAGGTTCTACTTCGTGAGTCACGACCTGCACGAACCGCCACATGTCCATATCGATCGGGACGCATTCTCAGCGAAGTTCTGGCTTAAACCAGTCGCATTGGCATATAATCTTGGGTTTCCGGCGAGGGAATTGAGGACATTGGAAGCACTCACATCGGAACACCAAAAAGAACTATTGGAGGCATGGAATGAGTACTTCGGAACCTAAATCCGGCGAGCGTGTCAGGGACGTGCGTGTCACTGACGACACCATCAGTGTCGATCTTTTCGACGGACGAACCATAACGGTCCCCTTGGCGTGGTACCCCCGGTTGCTACATGCGACGCCGGAGGAGCGGGCGAACTGGCGCATTGCTGGAGCCGGGTACGGGATACACTGGCCGGACCTTGATGAGGATCTGACCGCCCAGGGTCTCTTGCAGGGTGCTCCTGCTCCTCGTGGAAGGGCAAAAGCGGCATAGAGAAGAGGCAACAACTGACCTTGGCGAACCCGCGCGTCGAGCTGACGGCTGCAAAAGTACCGCTTTCAGTTCCCCGGGGACCTTGGCTCTGCAGCTCACGCGCATCGTACTCACTTTCGATCCGTAATACTCAGTCCGGGAAACTTTTCATCACTCACCTTTTGTAGGTGAACACGAGTCATCCTGATTGAGACGGATTGGTGTGATACAGATTTTCTGACTCCTAACCTCTTGTAAGAGGGGCATGCTGATGAGAAAGGAGAGATGATGATGGCCGAAGAGAGATTCTGGACAAAATCCTATGATCCGGGGTTAACCGACATCGCATAAAATCCCTTGACATGCCTGACCATATTTCTTATCTCCTATGAACCTGAAATCGGGGAAGGTATCGTAGATTTTTCTGAGGTAGCAAAATGGCCGGACCGCTGAAGGGATTGAAGATCATCGATTTCACGACGCTCCTGCCGGGGCCGTATGCGACGATGGTGCTTGCGGACCTGGGGGCGGACGTGCTGCGGGTCGTCTCCGGTTCCCGTCCCGATCTGGCGAACTTCATGCCTCCCTGCATCGCCGGCACGAATCTTTCCTGCGCGACGGCCACCCTCGGGCGGGGGAAGCGCTGTCTGACGCTGAATCTCAAGGACCCGCGGGCCGGCACAATTGTCTTGAAGCTGATCGAAACCCATGACATCCTGATCGAACAGTTCCGCCCCGGCGTGATGGCAAGGTTCGGTCTGGACTATGAAACGCTGAGGGCGGCCAATCCCTCGCTTATCTACTGCTCTCTGACCGGGTATGGCCAGACGGGCCCCCTGAGGAACCGGGCGGGACACGACATCAATTACCTCGCCCGCTCGGGGATCATGGCCTACTCCGGACGAAAGACGACCGGTCCCTCACTCACAGGGATCCAGA